>JBBWZS010000142.1:0-27083 GCA_039649175.1 Acidimicrobiaceae bacterium | reverse complement strand
CGTTGCCCCGCCTGCGGTGGTGGGGAACTGGGCGGCCGAGGCCGAACGGTTCACCCCCGGCCTGCGCGTCGTGGTCCACCACGGTTCGTCCCGGGCCTCGGCCGACGAGCTGGCCGCCGAGGCAGCCGACGCCGACGTCGTCATCACCACCTATGGCACGGCGGAGCGCGACATCGACGCCCTGGCCGAGTGCACCTGGGCCCGGGTCGTCCTCGACGAGGCCCAGACGATCAAGAACCCGGCCAGCGAGGCGGCCCAGCAGCTGCGCCGCATCGTCGCGCCGAGCCGGGTCGCCCTCACGGGGACGCCGGTCGAGAACGGCCTCGGCGACCTGTGGTCGATCCTCGACTACACCAACCCGGGACTGCTCGGGGCCCGCTCGACGTTCGTCACCCAGCTCACCGCCCAGAGCCAGGACACCACCCACCGGGCCGAGCACGCCCTGCGGGCCCTCAACGGCGTGCTGGTCTTCCGGCGCACCAAGGCCGAGCCCGACGTGGCCGCCGAGCTCCCCGACAAGATCGACGAGCTCGACCACTGCACCATGACGCCCGAGCAGGTCGGCCTCTACCAGGCCGTGCTCGACCGCCTGGTGGCGACCGGAGACGAGGACCGGCGCCCCGGCGACATCCTCGCCGCCATCACCGCCCTCAAGCAGATCTGCAACCACCCCGCCGCCTACCAGGACGACGGCCGGCCCCTGGTGGGGCGTTCGGGCAAGCTGGCCCGCCTCGAGGAGATCGTCGACTCGGTCTTCGCCGCCGGCGAGAAGGTGCTGGTGTTCACCCACTTCGCCGAGTGGGGCAAGCGCCTGGCCGAGCACCTGTCGACCCGTGCGGGCATGCCCATCGGCTGCTACCACGGCGGGCTCACCCGCGACAACCGCGACCGGCTCATCTCCGAGTTCCAGGAGCGCAAGGGCCCCGGGGCCCTCGTGCTGTCGCTCAAGGCCGGCGGCACCGGGCTCAACCTGACGGCCGCCAGCCACGTCGTGCTGTACGACCGTTGGTGGAACCCTGCCGTCGAGGACCAGGCCCGTGACCGGGCGTGGCGGATCGGCCAGCAGCTCACGGTGGTGTCCCACCGACTGGTCTGTCCGGGCACCGTCGACGAGCGGGTGGAGGCGGTCGTCGCCGGCAAGCGCCACATCGCCGACTTGGTCCTGCCCAAGTCGAGCACGCTGGCCGACCTCAACCCCGACCAGTTGCGGGTGGCGCTGGGCCTCAAGCCCGACAGCCTGCTGACGGCCGAAGCCGAAGGTCCCACGTCGAGCGATCAGGAGGCGGCGTGATGAAGACGGCCCGGCGCAACACCAAGACGGCCGGCCGCGGCGCCCGGCCCGCCGACCTCAGCCCCGTCGACTTCTGGCGGGCCATGCCCGACCGCGGGTGCCCCGCCCCCATCTCGCCGGCTTCGGACCCCACCGCCCTGCTGCGGTCACTGGGCAAGCCCCCGTTGCCCGGCCAGGCCGGCGCCGACCGCCACGTCGCCACCGTCATCGAACGGGCTTCCATCCTGGCCACCGCCCTGGCCGCCGCCACCGATCTGCTGGCCACCGTCGACGACTGACTCGCTACGGCTCCTCGGGCGGGGGCGGGAACTGGGTGTCGCGCAGCGCCTCTTTCCAGGTGCGCAGGCGCTGGTGGACGGCGCCGTCGGGTCCGGCACCCTCGCCCGTGCCGTCGGGGTAGAGGCGGAACGTCCACTGGTCACCGAGATCGGTGTCGGCCAGCGCCATGTAACGGGCGTCGGCCCGCACCGCCGGCCCGGCGCGCCACAACAGCCAGCGTCCGATCCGGCGCTTGTAGGCCACGAGGGGCTGGCCGATGTCGTCGCCCAGGTGGAGCAGCTCGTCGGGTGCCTCGAACCAGGCCATGGCCGGGATGTTGCGGTCGCGTTGGGGCGTGGCCGGCAGGTCGGCGGTGTGCAGTGGGGTGGCGTCGATGGGACGGTCCTCCGAGCTGGCCATGACGCCATCGTGCCCTATGGTCCGAATCGTGGCCACCGATCCCCTCACCGTCGACATCGACCGTCAGCGCGGCGTCACCGTCACCTGGGATGACGGCCACGTCAGCCGGTTCGGCCTCGAAGAGCTGCGGATGAGCTGCCCGTGCGCCCAGTGCCGCGGGCTCCGCCAGGCCGGTGAGGCGGCTTGGCCGCTCCCCGGCGCGCCCGAGCCCCTGCGCATCGAGACGGGCGAGCAAGTGGGCAACTGGGGCCTGAACCTGCACTGGAACGACGGCCACACCACCGGCATCTACACCTGGCCCACCCTGCGGTCGTGGTGCCCCTGCGACGAATGCACGGACTGAGCGACCCTCCCCACACCGGCGCCGACCCCGCGCCGGAGGCCGGTGCCCCCACGGCGGGATGGATCCGCCGGTTGCGGCCCTATCTCGCCGCCCACCGCGGCGACGTCTTCTGGGCCTTCGGGGCGTCCATCGCCGGCCTCACCGTGTCGGCGTTCACCCCGGTCGTCGAGAAGATCATCGTCGACGACGTCATCTCCGACGGCCGCCGGCGACTGGCGCCGTGGCTGGCCCTGCTCGTGGCCGCCGGGGTGTTCCGGTTCGCGGTGGCCCACGTGCGCCGCTACGTGGGCGGGCGGGTGGCCCTGGCCGTGCAGTTCGATCTGCGCAACGACATCTACGAGCGGTTGCAGCGCCTCGATTTCGCCCGCCACGACGACTTCCAGACAGGACAACTGGTCTCGCGCGCCGGCTCCGACGTCGGTCTGGTCCAGGGGCTGTTGGCCTTCCTCCCCCTGATGAGCGGCAACCTGGTCATGCTCGTCGTCTCACTGGCGATCATGGCCGTGCTGTCCCCACTGCTCACCCTGGTGACGCTGGTCGTCGTGCCCGTCATCCTGGTCGTCGCCCTCCGGCTGCGCACCACCGTCTTCCCCGCCAGTTGGGACGCCCAGCAGCGCGCCGCCGAGGTGGCGGGCGTCGTGGACGAGGCCGTCTCGGGCGTGCGCGTGGTCAAGGGCTTCGGCCAGGAGCAGCGCGAGCTCGACCGCCTGGTGGCCACCTCGGAGGACCTGTTCGGCTCCCGGCTGCGGGCGGTGCGCATCCAGGCCCGCTTCGGCTCCGCCCTGCAGGCCGTGCCCGCCCTGGGCCAGGTCGCCGTGCTCGGGCTGGGCGGGTGGTTGGCGCTGCACCACCGGCTCAGCATCGGCACCCTGCTGGCCTTCTCGTCGTACCTGCTCGAGCTGGTGGCCCCGGTGCGCATGCTCTCGGCCCTGACCGTCGTGGCCCAGCAGGCCCGCGCCGGCGCCGAACGCATCTTCGAGCTGCTCGACTCCACCCCGGTCGTGACCGAGCGCCCCGACGCCGCCGCGCTGGCCCCGGTGGTCGGCGAGGTCGCGTTCGAAGGCGTCACCTTCGGCTACCTGCGCTCGGAACCCGTCCTCCGCCACTTCGACCTCATCGTCAGGGCGGGCGAGACGCTGGCCCTGGTGGGCCCGTCGGGGTCGGGGAAGTCCACCATCTCGTTGCTCCTGCCCCGGTTCTACGAGGCGCAGTCGGGAAGCGTGCGCATCGACGGGGTCGACGTGCGCGACGTCACCTTCGACTCGCTTCGCAGGCAGATCGGGGTGGTGTTCGAGGAGTCGTTCCTGTTCTCGGACAGCGTGCGGGCCAACATCGCCTACGGACGTCCCGACGCCACCCTCGACGACGTGGTGGCCGCTGCCCGTGCCGCCGAGGCCCACGAGTTCATCACTGCCCTGCCCGACGGCTACGAGTCCCGCCTGGGGGAGGGAGGCCTGACCCTGTCGGGCGGCCAGCGCCAGCGCCTGGCCCTGGCCCGGGCCCTGCTCACCGACCCCCGCATCCTGGTGCTCGACGACGCCACCTCGGCCATCGACTCGCGCGTGGAGGAGGAGATCCACGCCACCCTGCGTCACCTGATGCAGGGTCGCACCACGCTGCTCGTGGCCCACCGCCGCTCCACCTTGCGCCTGGCCGACCGCATCGCCGTCATCGATCACGGCGCCGTCGTCGACAGCGGGACACACGACGAGCTCCTCGCCCGGTGCCGGCTCTACCGCCTGTTGCTGGCCGGCCCCGGCACCGCCCTCGACGAGTCGGCCGCCGCCACCCCCGAGCCCCCAGAAGCCGAGGAGGCTTGGCCCCCTCAGCACGGGGACCCCGTCACGCCGTCGGCCTGGGCCCCTCCCGACGGTGCCGGCGCCGGGCCGCTTGCGCCCTCGGCATCGGCCGCCGCCATGCCCGCAGGCGGCGGCGGGGGGCCGCGCCCCGGTGGCGGGTTCGGGGGTGGCGGCATGGGGATGGGCCGTGGGGGCGATGCCCTGGCTGTGCCCCCGACGCCCGAGCTGCTCGACGCCGTAGCGGCCCTGCCCCCGCCCGTCGACCACCCCGACGTCGACGTGGACCACGAGTCGGAGCCCGACCCCGGGTTCACCCTCAGGCGCTTCCTGCGCCCCTACCGGTGGCCGCTCGTGGGCGGCCTGGTCCTCGTGGTCCTCGACACCCTCGCTACCCTCGCCGGCCCCGCCCTGGTCAGCGCGGGCATCGACGGGGGAGTGGTGGCCCGGTCCCAGAGCGGCCTGTGGGCGGCCACCGCCGCCTTCGGGGCGGTGGTGGTGGCCGACTGGGCCGACGCCTGGGCGCTCCAGCGCTACACGGGGCGAACCGCCGAGCGGCTGCTGTTCGCCCTGCGCATCCGCATCTTCGCCCATCTCCAGCGCCTGGGCATCGACTACTACGAGCGGGAGATGGCGGGCCGGATCATGACGCGCATGACCACCGACGTGGAGGCGCTGTCGACGCTGTTGCAGAACGGCCTCATCACCGGCGTCGTCGCCGTGCTGACCCTCGTCGGGGTGGCGGGCGTCCTCATCGTGATGAACGTTGAGCTGTGGCTGGCCACCTGCACCGTGCTCGTGCCCCTGGTGGCGGCGACCATCTGGTTCCGGCGTCTGTCCGACCGGGCCTACGGCGTGGCCCGGGAGCGCATCGCCACCGTCAACGCCAACCTCCAGGAGAGCGTGTCGGGCGTGCGGGTGGCGCAGGCCTACGGCCGCCAGGACCGCAACATCGACGACTTCCGCCGGGACGCCCAGGGCCACCTCGACGCCCGCATGCGGGCCCAGCGGCTGGTGGCCACCTACTTCCCGTTCGTGGAGATGCTGTCGGAGGTGGCGGCGGCCGTCGTCCTCGGGGTGGGCGCCGGGCTGGTGGGGGGTGGGGGGCTGAGCGCCGGCGAGCTCATCGCCTTCCTGCTCTACCTCGACCTGTTGTTCTCACCGATCCAGCAGCTGTCGCAGGTGTTCGACACCTACCAGCAGGCCCGGGCCTCGCTGGCCAAGATCGGGGAGCTGCTGGCCATCGAGCCGAGCGTGGCCGATGCTGCGGCGCCCGTCGACCCCGGCCGCCTGACCGGGGCCGTCAGCCTGGTCGGGGTGCACTTCCGCTACGCCGGCGCCCCCACCGACGCCCTCGACGGCATCGACCTCGACATCGCCGCCGGTGAGTCGGTGGCCCTGGTGGGCGAGACGGGGGCGGGCAAGTCCACGGTCCTGAAGCTGATCGCCCGCTTCTACGACCCCACCGAGGGCGAGGTCCTGATCGACGGCCATCCGCTCCCCGATCTCGACCTCGGGTCGTACCGCCGCCAGCTCGGGTACGTCCCCCAGGAGCCGTTCCTGTTCTCGGGGACCCTGCGCGACAACATCGCCTACGGGCGCCCCGAGGCGACCGACGCGGCGGTGGAGGAGGCGGCCCGGGCGGTGGGCGCCCACGACTTCATCGCCGCCGCCGGGGGCTACCACCAGCGTGTGACCGAGCGGGGTCGATCGCTGTCGTCGGGCCAGCGCCAGCTCATCGCCCTGGCCCGGGCCCGCCTGGTCGACCCCGCCATCCTGTTGCTCGACGAGGCCACGTCGACCCTCGACCTGGCCAGCGAGGCACGGGTGGTGGCGGCCATGCGCCTCGTGGCCACCGGCCGCACCAGCGTGCTGATCGCCCACCGGCTGCAGACGGCCATGGGTGCCGACCGCATCGTGGTGATCGACGACGGCCGGGTGGCCGAACAGGGCTCCCACCACCAGCTCCTGGCTCGCGGCGGGCGCTATGCGGCCATGTGGCACGCCTTCGAGGGAGGCGCCGCCCCCGCCTCCCGGGGTTGCTAGGGCTCAGCCACCGACTTCGGGTCTCGCTCAGCAGAAGTGCGACGCTGTCGGCGTCAGCGGGTTCTTGGCCGAGCAGCCCAGGAGGTTGCTGACCACCTGGATCTCACCGGACTGGTTGGCCCCGACCTGGCCACGGCCTTCCCACACGCCGTTGCCCTTGCTGGCCAAGGGGACGGAGAGCCCGTTGAAGCTGGCGGTGAGGTGGGCGCTGGGCGTGTCGCTCGTGGCCGTGAACCGCAGGTCGCCGCTCTGGGACTGCGAGAAGTTGGTGATCTTGATGATGTCCGTGTTCGGCAGCGGTGTCCGGTAGAACTGGGTGCTCACACCTGACTGGTTGGTCGAGACGTGGACCAGGAACGTACGATCGGGGTAGTCGCCACCGACGATGGAGAAGCTGGCCGACCGGAAACCCGCCGGGACGGTCACGCTGGGGGGCATGGTGGCCACTGCCGGGCTGTTCATCCAGTCGTCGGCGATGGGCACCACGACATCGGCCGTGGCGACCCCGGTGAGGGTCACGGTCGCCGTGCCCGTCGCACCGATGGCGATCTTCTGGGGGACGACCGAGATGCTGGCGGCCACGGGCGGCCCTGACGTCGGAGGGGGCGGTGGAGGGGCGGCCCCGCCTCCGCCACCGCGGGCGAAGGCTCCAGGGACGGCGGTCGACGAGACGGCCAGCACCGCGCCGAGGACGGTGGCCAGCTTGGAACGAGTTCGCACGGATGCCTCCTTGGGTGTGTGCTCAGCATCCGGCCGGAGGGGATCGCGCGCAACGGGACCTTGGTCCTACGACCATCCTCCTTCCAGGCCGGTCACCCGAGGCCTTCGCGCGTCAGGGAGCGGCGCCGGCGAGGGCCTCTTCTCGGTACCTGCGGGCCACCGAGAGGCGGCGCTGCGGGTCGCCTCCCGATATCTCGATGAACCGGGCGATGGTCTCCTCGGTGCGGGCCTGCTCGAGGCGGATCTCACCCCGTTGGTCGTCGGGCGCGTACTGGAGGGCGGACTCGAGGTTGGCTTCGGACTTGGCCAGCCACTTGGCCGCCTGGTTGAGGTAGTGGACCGCGTCGTCGGGGTCCTCCGAGGCCCTCTCCAGGCGCTGCTCGCCCACCCGCCGCGAGCAGATGCCCCGCATGCGCCGGCAGCGGAAGTCGCACTCGTCACCGGCCGACATGGCCTTGCCGTACTTGATGTGCGCCTCTTTGAACCGGCCGTTGCCGTAGTCGGCTTCGGCAGCCGCGATCAGCTCTCGGTAGTCGCTCACCGGCCCTCCTCGCCTCGGATCGACGGCCAGGTTTCCACCGTAGCCCGATCCACCGGCCCCCACACGGCTATGACCGGTCGGAGGCGACGGCTGCCGCCGGGCCTACAGTGGGGCAGTGTCGACACGGGGGCGAGCATTGGGTCGGCGAGCATCGGGGCCGGGCCGCCACCTGGTGACGGCGCTGGCCGCGTCGGCCGTGCTCGTCGCCGGGCTGACCGCCTGCAGCGGCGGCGGAAGGGACACGGCGAAGGGCGGGCTGTCGATCGCCGCCCCCGGCGGTGTCGACACCTCCACCTCCACGTCCACCTCGACCAGCACCTCGACGTCCACCACGGCGACGACGGCGCCCCCGCTGCCGGGCCTGGGCCCGGGGGCCACCGGGCCCGTGGTCGCCACCCTCGAGGCCAAGCTGGACAGCCTGCACTACGAGGTGGGTTCGGTCGACGACACCTACGACCAGGACACTGCCTACGCGGTCACCGCCTTCCAGAAGGTGACAGGCGCCGAGCGCACCGGCCGGGCCACCGACGACGTGGTGGCCGCCGTCAACGCCGCCACCTCGTCACCGGCTCCGCTGATGCCCGGCGGGGGCCCCGACCGCGTCGAGGTCGACCTGGCCCGCCAGGTGCTGTTCCTCTACGAGGGCGACAGCCTGGCCAAGATCCTCACCGTGTCGACCGGGTCGGGCGAGCGCTACTGCTCCGAGGGCTACTGCCGCAAGGCCATCACCGACCCGGGCTCGTTCACGGTCTACCGCCAGGCCCGGGGTTGGGAGACCGGCCCCCTCGGCCCGCTCTACAACCCCAACTACTTCGACGGCGGCATCGCCATCCACGGGGCCACTTCGGTGCCCGCCTCGCCGGCGTCGCACGGCTGCGTCCGCATCCCGATGCACGCCGCCGAGTGGATGCCGTCGCACCTGACCCTGGGAACGCCCGTCTACGTGGCCGGCCCCGACGGCATCCCCCCGCCCCTGCCCGAACCTGCGCCCGACACGCCGCCGGCGCCCGACGTCACCAACCCGACGGCTTCGCCCACCACCACCGCCGCCACGACCGCTCCCACCACGACGGTGGCCAGGGCCCTGCGCCCCTTCGGTCCCAAGACCCCCTGAGGGGCCCCTTCACTCGTAGCCGGCGTAGCCGGTCTGTTCCAGCTCCTCGGCCAGCTCGGGTCCGCCCGAGGCCACGATGCGCCCGGCCTGCAGCACCGAGACCCGGTCGGGGAGGAGCTCGCGCAGCAGGCGGCTGTAGTGGGTGATCACCAGCACGCCAAGGTTCTGTTCGGTGGTCAGGGCCTCCACCCGGCGGGCCACGATGCCCAGGGCGTCGACGTCGAGGCCCGAGTCGATCTCGTCGAGGATGGCGATGCGGGGACCGAGGACGGCCATCTGCACGGTCTCGTTTCGCTTCTTCTCACCGCCCGACAGGTCGACGTTCATCGACCGGGTGAGCAAGGTGTCGGACAGGCCCGCCCGGCCCGCCTCGGCCACCACCAGCTCAGGCACCGCCCGGGGGTCACGCCCGCGCGCCGCCAGGGCCTCGGAGAGGGTCTCGGCCAGTGACACCCCGGGCACCTCGATGGGGTACTGCATGGCCAAGAAGATGCCGGCCAGGGCCCGCTGCCAGGTGGGCAGGGCCAGCAGGTCGACCCCGTCGAGGGTGACACTGCCGCCGGTCACCTCGTAGCCGGGCCCACCCATGATCACGTGGGACAGCGTCGACTTGCCGGAACCGTTGGGGCCCATGACGGCGTGGACCTGTCCCGACGAGACCTCGAGGTCGACGCCGCGCAGGATCTCCTTGCCCTCCGCCGTCGCCCGCAGGCCCGACACCACAAGTGTGCTCATCGACGATCCGTTCGCTGTTGGGTCAAGGCAGGTCGACGACCACGTCGGTGCCGTCGACGACCACGTCGTAGACGGGCACAGGTCGGGTGGCGGGGAACGACTGGGGCTCTCCCGTCTTCAGCGAGAACGTGCTGCCGTGCTTCCAGCACTCGATCTCACAGGTGTCGGGCCAGACCTCGCCCTCGGAGAGCGAGAAGTCGGCGTGGCTGCACCGGTCGCCGATGGCGTAGAAGTCGTCGCCGATGCGCACCAGGGCGATGCGGTGGGCGCCGATGTCGAAGCGCCGGGCGGTGCCCGGCTCCATCTCGTCCACCCCGCAGAGCCGCTCGCGCTGTCCCATCGTCAGGCCTGGCGGGCGGCCAGGCGCCGGGCGACGGCCGAACGCAGGCCGGCGACGAACGACGGGGTGGGGAGGGCGTCGATCACCTCACCGAGGAAGCCGAGCACGATGAGGCGCTCGGCCACGTCGGGCGGCACCCCCCGGCTCTCCAGGTAGTAGCGCTGCTCGTCCTCGATGGGTCCGACGGCCGATGCGTGGCTGCAGCGCACGTCGTCGGTCTCGATCTCCAGGTTGGGGACCGACTCGGCGCTGGCCCCCTCGGACAGCACCAGGTTGCGGTTGGTCTGGAAGGCGTTGGTGCCCCTGGCTTCCTTGCGCACCCGGATGAGCCCCGAGTAGACCGACCGGCCCCGGTCCTGCACCACCCCTTTGAAGAGCAGCTCGCTGGTGGACGAGGGGGCGGCGTGGTCCTGCAGGGTGCGGAAATCGTGCATCCGGTCGCCGTCGGCGAAGTAGGCGGCGGTCAGGTAGCCGGTACCGCCCTTGCCGGTGATGCGCGAGTCGGTTCGCACCCGGGCGTAGCAGCCGCCCAGGGCCACCATCGACGAGCGCAGGGTGGCGTCGCGCCCGACCGAGCTCACCTGGTAGCCGATCTGCCAGACCTGGGGCCCGAGGTCCTGCACGTTGACGTAGCTGAGGCGGGAGGCGTCACCCGCCCGCAGCTCGACCACGGGGTCGACGAAGGCGGCCACATCGGCCGACCCGTGGTGTTCGACCACCGTCACGCTGGCGTCGGCGCCGGTCTCGACGATGGTGCGGGGGAAGGCGGCGACGCCCTCGCCGTCGAGCCAGTGGAACACCAGCACCGGCAGCTCCACGTCGAGCCCGGCCGGCACCCGCACCACCACGGCGCCGGGGCCGAAGGCCAGGTTCAACTCGCCGAAGGCGTCGACGCCGGTCACCGCGTCGTTGTCGGTCACCTCGTGGCCGTCGGCCAGGGTGGCGCCGTCGGCCACCACCAAGCCCTTGGCGGCCAGGGTGGGGTCGACTTCGACGTGGGCGACCCGGCCGTTGCGGACCACCACCAACGCGGCCCGCTCACCGGCGGCGGCCACCGCTGGTGCCAGGGCATCGGGCACCACGGCGGCGTCGGAGACGGCAGCGTCGAGGGCGGGGGAGTAGGCGTCGAGGTCGAGGTCGCCCACGCGGCTGTAGCGCCAGATCTCCTCGGTCTCGGTGGGCAGCGACATCGACGCGAAGCGCTCGGCGGCCGCTCGTCGTCGGTCGCGCAGCCAGTCCGGGCCCGCCAGGGCGGCGGCGTCTTCGGGGGTGAACCGGCTCAGGGGGAGACCTTTCGCGAAAGCTTCGGGGTCGGGACCGGGAAAGACCCGGGCCACGGCGAGTCTACCGCCGGGCCCTCTCGACCTCAGCGGGGGCGGCGGGACCGGGTTTCGTCGGTGGCGGCCTCGGCGGTGGACTTGGTCGTCGCCTTGGCCGTGGTCTTGGCCGTGGCCTTGGCGTCGCCGTTGGTCGGGACGGTCTCCTTGACGGCGGCCGCCGGCCCGCTGAACTCGGGGAGCCGGGGCGGGCGCCGCACCTGGTGGCCGGCGGCCTGGTCGACCAGGCGCCCCACCTCGGCGCCGTCGATGGTCTCGTTCTCCAGCAGGGCGCTGGCCACTGCGTCGAGCCCGGAACGGTGGCGGCGCAGGACCTCGCGGGCCCTGTCCTCCTGCTCGCGCAGGATGCGCTCGACCTCCTCGTCGATCACCCGGGCGGTCTCGTCGCTGTAGTCGCGGTTGTGCATGAGGTCTTCGCCGAGGAAGACCATGCCCTGCGAGCCCCACGCCATCGGCCCCACGCGGTCGCTCATGCCCCACTCCCGCACCATCTTGCGGGCCAGCTCGGTGCAGCCCACCAGGTCGTTGTTGGCGCCGGTGGAGATGTTGCCGAAGATCAGCTCCTCGGCGATGCGGCCACCGAGGCGCACCACCAGTGAGTCCTGGATGTAGGGCCGCTGGTAGATGTGGCGCTCCTCGAGGGGGAGCTGCTGGGTGTTGCCCAGGGCCATGCCCGAGGGCAGGATCGTGACCTTGTGCAGCGGGTCGGCGTGCTCCATGGCGTAGGCCAGCACGGCGTGGCCGCCCTCGTGGTAGGCGATGATCTCCTTCTCCTCGTCGGAGATGGCCATCGACTCCCGGCGCTGTCCCATGAGGACCCGGTCGCGGGCTCCCTCGAAGTCCTCCATGTAGATCTTCTGTGAGCCCCGGCGCACGGCGAACAGGGCCGCCTCGTTCACCAGGTTGGCCAGGTCGGCGCCGCTCATCCCCGGCGTTCCCCTGGCGACCACCGACAGGTCGACGTCGTCGTCGAGCTTCTTGTCCTTGCTGTGCACCTGGAGGATGGGGAGGCGCTCGTCGAGATCGGGGAGGGGCACCACGATCTGGCGGTCGAAGCGGCCGGGCCGCAGCAGGGCGGGGTCGAGGATGTCGGGGCGGTTGGTGGCCGCCATCATGACGACGCCCTCGGTGGCCTCGAAGCCGTCCATCTCCGACAGCATCTGGTTGAGGGTCTGCTCGCGCTCGTCGTGACCGCCGCCCAGGCCCGCCCCCCGCTTGCGCCCGATGGAGTCGAGCTCGTCGACGAAGATGATGCAGGGAGCCTGCTTGCGGGCCGTCTGGAACAGGTCGCGGACCCGGGCGGCGCCCACGCCGACGAACATCTCCATGAAGTCCGAGCCGGTGATCGACATGAACGGCACGCCCGCCTCGCCCGCCACCGCCCTGGCGATGAGGGTCTTGCCCGTGCCCGGCGGCCCCACCAGGAGGACGCCCTTGGGGATGCGCGCGCCGATGTCGCGGAACTTCTGGGTCTCCTTCAGGAACTCGACGACCTCGGCGATCTCCTGTTTGACGCCTGGATAGCCGGCCACGTCGGCGAAGGTGGTCTTGGGCTTCTCGGTGTTGTACACCTTGGCCTTGGACCGCCCGATCGACATGATGCCGGCCATCTGGCCCTGGGCCCGCCGGCTCATCCACAACCAGAAGCCGATGATCAAGGCGATGGGCAGGCCGTAGACGAGGATGGTGCCGAGCAGGTTGGAGCTGGGCGGGTGGAAGTCGACCTTGACGTTCTTCTCGCGGAACAGGTCGAGGTCGGCGTCGGGGATCTTGGCCGGGGCAGTGGTGCTGAAGGACTTGCCGGTGACGGTCTTGCCGGTGATGTGGGACGTCTCGTTGTTGACGTCGATCTTGGCGACCTGGCCCTTGGTGACGTTGTCACGGAACGTCGAGTAGTCGAGGGCGTCGGACTTGGAGCGGGTCAACGACGGCGCCAGGACCAGGGCGAGCACGGCGAGGGCGATCAGCCCCCAGATCACCGGCCGGGGAAACCCGGGGCGACCGGGAAGGTTCGGCAGCCCGCCGGGACCCGCGCGGCGCGCGTCACGAGGCGAGGAAGGGGGCTCGGGGGTCACCGTCCAATGGTAGGCCGTCGTCGGGTCCTACCGGGCCCCGGGCCCGCCGCCGGCTGCGCATCCGGGCGGGCCGCGGACGGGGCCACCATCCGACATCGGGCGGGGCCCGATGGCTAGCGTTGGCGGGATGGACCGCCCACGGCTTTGCAACCGCCCGGCGTGCGGCACGCCGGCAGCGGCCTCCCTCACCTTTCAGTACGCCAATCGCCGGGTCTGGCTCGACAACCTCTACGACGACCCCGATCCCTCCATGATCGCCCTGTGCGCCCTCCACGCCGACCGGGTGAGCGTGCCCGTGGGCTGGTCGGGCGAAGACCGCCGGTCGGTCGCATCGGACAGAAGCGAATCTCTGGCCGGCTGAACGGTCCGTCCGGAGCGGCGGCGTGAGCGGCGTCATCGCCGTGCGCGGGCTGGTGAAGCGGTTCGGATCGGTCCTCGCCGTCGACGACCTCGACTTCGAGGTCGAGGGGGGGACGGTCACCGGCTTCCTCGGTCCCAACGGCGCCGGCAAGACCACCACGCTGCGGGCGCTGCTGGGGCTGGTCATGCCCACCTCGGGCACGGCCACCGTCTTCGGCCGGCCCTACACCGCGCTCCGCGACCCGAGCAGGCGCATCGGGGCGGCGCTGGAGGCATCGGGATTCCATCCCGGTCGCAGGGCCATCGATCACCTCAGGGTCGCCGCCCTGGCCGCGGGCATCCCCGAAGCCCGAGCGGCCGCGGCCCTCACCGAGGTGGGCATGGAGCCGGCCGCCGAACGGCGGGTGGGAGGGTTCTCGCTGGGCCTGCGCCAGCGCCTGGCCCTCGCCGGCGCCCTGCTCGGCCAGCCCGAGGTGCTGGTGCTCGACGAGCCCGCCAACGGGCTCGACCCCGAGGGCATCCACTGGATGCGGGGCTTCCTGCGTGCCTACGCCGACCAGGGCGGCACGGTGCTCATCTCCAGCCATGTGCTGTCGGAGGTGGCCCAGACCGTCGACCATGTCGTGATCGTCGCCGGCGGCCGCCTGGTGGCCTCGTCGACCCTCGCTGCGCTCACCGATCGGACGACCGGCGGGGCGGTGCGCATGCGCTCCGAACAGGCCGGGCCGTTGCGCGACGCCCTCGTGTCCCGCGGGGTGTCGGCCAGCCTGGTCGACACCGATTCGGTGGTGGTCACCGGCGCCGGCGCCAGGGAGGTGGGCCGCATGGTCGCCGAGATCGGCGTGCCGGTCTTCGAGATGACCACCGACGGCTCCAACCTGGAGGACATCTTCCTCGAGCTCACCGCCGCCGGGCCGGGTACCGAGTGATCCCGCTCATCCGTGCCGAGGTGCTCAAGCTGCGGACCACGCGCGTGTTCCTCGGCCTGTGCGGGGCCACAGTGCTGTTCACCGTCCTCGGCGTGGTGGCCGGTGTGCTGTCGGCCGGAAGCTCGGGGTCGCCGGAGCTGGGGACGGCCGCCAGCGTGCGCAACATCTTCGGCAGCGGTGGGCCCGCGGCCCTGTTCGCCCTGGTGCTCGGCATCCTGTCGGTCACCGGCGAGCTGCGGCACGGCACCATCACCCAGACCTTCCTGGTCACGCCCCGGCGCACGCGGGTCGTGGCCGCCAAGCTCGCCGCCATGCTGGTCGCCGGCACCGCCCTGGGGGTGTTGGCTGCGGTGGTGGCCACAGCCGTGGCCTGGCCGTGGCTGGCGGCCAAGGACGTCAGCGTGTCGTTGCTCAGCGCCGACGTGGGCCCGGTGCTGGCCGCGGTCGTCGTCGGCGCCGCCCTGTTCGGCGTCATCGGCGTGGGCGTCGGCGCCCTCATCCGCAACCAGATCGCCGCCGTGGTGGCGGCCCTGGTCTGGGAGTTCGTCCTCGAGGCCATTCTCATCGGCGTGGTGCCCGCCGTCGGCAAGTGGCTACCGGGTGGGGCGGCGAGAGGACTGACGCGCGAGACGCTGTCGAGCGGGAACCTCCTGCCCGCCTGGGGCGCAGGGCTGGTGCTGCTCGCCTACGGCCTGGCCTTCGCCGTCGCCGGGTCCCAGCTGCTGGTCCGCCGCGACGTCACCTGACGGCCCGCCTCCTACCCTTGCACCCGTGACTTCCCCGCTGAGGTGGCGCGCCCCGTCGGGGAGACGCGACCGTCCCGTCGCCGGTGACGAGCGCCCGGCCCTGCGGTGGGGGCTGACGTACTCCGTCGCCGGGCTGATCGCCGGGATCCTCCTGTCCAGCCTGGCCGCCGGCGCCTGGCTGGCGGCGACGGGCGAGGCCGACCTGTCGCTCGGGGGCCTGGCCCTCAGCCAGATCGGCCTGTGGATCGGGCTGGCGGGAGCCGCCGTGTGCGCCTCCCGGGTGCACGGCTCGGGACGGCTGGGTGCCGATCTCGGGCTGTGGATGCGCCCCCTCGATCCCCTTGTCGGCCTGGTCATCGGCGTGGTTGCCCAGGTCGGGCTGGTCAACCTCATCGCCATCCTGCTGTCTCCCCTGGTCGGTCATCCCGACGTGTCCCAGGAGGCCACCGACCTGGTGGGCAAGACCCACGGTGTCGGGCTGGCCGGCCTCATCCTGTTCGTGGTCATCGGGGCGCCGATCGTCGAGGAGCTGTTCTTCCGGGGCCTGTTCCTCCGTTCCCTCCAGCGACGGCTGCCCGACTGGGCGGCCATCACCCTGTCGGGGTTGCTGTTCGGCCTGGCCCACCTCCAGGACGCCAGCGCCGGCGGCCTGATCCTGTTCGTGAGCCTGTTCGCCTTCGGCGTGGTGCTGGCCGTGGCTGCCGTGCGCAGCGGGCGGCTGGGCCCCGGCATCTGGGCCCACGCCACCTTCAACGCCTTCACCGTGGCCGTGCTCCTCCTCACCTGAGGGGCCGTTCACCCCATGCCTGAGGGCCGATCACCCCATGTAGGTGAGGTCGGACTCACCGTCGGCGACCTCGGTCAGGATCTGGCCGAGGGGACGTTGCATCCCCCCGATGGCCTCGATCTGCTCGGGTGACACCTCACGGGTGTCGACGCAGCCCGGTCAGAGGGAGACGAGGAAGGCGGCGTCGGTCGACTCCTTCACCTTCTGGCGCAGCTGGTCGCCCTGGTCGGTGTCGGCGATCCCGTCCGGTTGCGCCAGCCGGACGGCGTCGCCGGCCAGCCTGACCTCGGCCTCGAGGCCGGCCGCCGCAGCCACCGTGGCGAAATGGTAGGCCGACCACGCCGGTCTGGGGTTGGTGCGGGGGTCGGCCGCAGCGAAAAAGATCAGCTTTCTCCGGGGCATCTCTACCTCCTGTCGAGGGTCTCCATGCGATCGGTGTTGCCCTCGCTCGCAGCGAGCAGCAACTTGGTGTAGTCACTGCGCGGACGGTTCACGACGTCGTCGCTGAGGCCCACCTCCACGATATTGCCCTCCCGCATCACGATCATGCGGTCGGACACCCACCGGGCCAGCGCCAGATCGTGGGTGATGTAGACGAAGGCGGTGCCGAGGCGGTCCCGGATGCCGAGCATGAGCTCGAGGATCCCGGCGCACAGCGAGGCGTCGAGCATCGACGTCGGCTCGTCGGCGATCACCAGCTTCGGCTTGGCCACCAGGGCCCGAGCCAGCGCCACCCGCTGGCGCTGACCGCCCGACAGCTGATGGGGGAACCGGCGGCAGAACGCCGCTGCCGGATGGAGGGCAACCTGCTCGACGGCCTGGCGAACCGGTTCGGCGTAGTCGGCGCGCGACATGCCCCGAAGGGCCAGCGGCTCGGCGACCAGTGCCGACACCCGCATCCCGGGGTGGAGCGACTGGTACGGGTCCTGGAGCACCAGGTGCATTCGCTGGCGGGCCTCCCGGAGCCGACGGCGGGAGAGGGAGGCGAGGTCGACACCCTCGAAGCAGACGGTGCCGGCGTCGGGTTGCTCGAGGCCGAGGATCAGCCGGGCCAGGGTGCTCTTGCCGGCCCCGCTCTCACCCACCAGGGCGACCACCTCCCCTTCCTCGACGGTGAGGGAGACGTCATCGACTGCGTTGATGGCGGCCTGGGAGCGGCGGTGCGAGCCGAAGGACTTGCTGACTCCCTCGAGGTCGAGGATCGTGGTCACGTCGGCTTCCTCATCAGGCAGGCCACGTCGGAGGTGCCGTCTCCGACCGGCTCGAGGGCGGGGTCGTGGTCACGACAGACGGCCTCGGACTCGGCGCACCGGGGCCGGAAGCGGCACCCTTCCGGCGTGGCGGTGAGGTCGGGTACCTCGCCGGGCAGGCCGGCGAGGGTGCGGCGCGGCCCGTACAGCGGCGGGAAAGCGCTGAACAGTGCCCGGGTGTAGGGGTGCTGTGGTGCGGCGGACACCGTGGTGGCCTGACCGCGCTCCACGATCCGCCCGGCGTACATGACGGCCAGGTCGTCGGCCAGGCGGGAGACGGTGGGGAGATCGTGGGAGACGAGCAGGATGCCGACGTTGAACTCGTCGCGCAGGTCGACGAGCAACCTGAGGATCTGGGCCCGTGTCACCACGTCGAGGCCGCTGGCGGGCTCGTCGGCCACCAGCAGAGCGGGATCGTTCACCAGCGCCATGGCGATCACCGCCCGCTGGCGCATGCCGCCGGACAGCTCGTGCGGGAAGGAGCGGTGGCGGGAGCGGTCGATCCCGACCCGGTCCAGCAAGAGGTGGGCCCGCTCGGTGGCCTCGCCCGTCCCTCGGATGAGCCGAGCCGCCTCGGCCACCTGTGCCAGCACCGGGTAGGCAGGGTTCAGCGCGTTCATGGCCGCCTGGGGCACCAGGGCCACCTTCCTTCCGCGGAAGGCGGCCACCGCCGGTCGGGCAGGCCGGCCCAGCTCGTGGCCGGCCAGCCACATTCGACCGGACTCGACCCGCCCCGGCGGGCGCAGCACGCCGGCGGCCGTGAGAGCGATCGTGGTCTTGCCGCTGCCCGACTCGCCCACCAAGCCGACGATGTGGCCCCTGGCGACGGTCAGGTCGACGTGGTCGACGGCGCGTACCGAGCCGTCCGCCAACCGGTAGTCGACGACCAGATCCTCCAGCCGCAGGGCCGGGGCGGAGGCCGACCCGGGCGGGTCCGCAGGCAACGGTCGGCGACGAACGGGTCGGGCTGCGGGCCGGCGCAGCCTGGGGTCGGCCCACTCCTCCACGGCATAGCCGAGGAAGGCCAGGCCGAGGATGACGACGGTCAGAGCCAGCCCAGGGGGCAGGATCCACCACTTCCAGGCATCGGTGAGGAAGGCGCTCCTGGCATTGGCGAAGTAGAGCATCGTCCCCCAGCTGACCCGGCTGGGATCGCCGAGCCCGAGGAACGCCAACGACGCTTCGAGCATCACCGCGATGTTGGCGGCCCGCACGAACTGGGCGGTCGCCAGTGGGGTGATGCGAGGCACGATGTGACGAGAGATGGCCCAAGCGCCGGAGCAGCCCATGGCCCGGGCGGCCAGGACGTGGTCGAGCTCGCGCAGCTTGAGCACCTGCGATCGCAGGACCCGAGCCGGCCTGGCCCACAGCACGGCGGCGAGGACCCCGATCGTCGTACCGAGGCCCCGGCCGAAGAAGGCGGCCAGGACTATCACCAGCATGAGGAACGGGAAACCCAGCATCAGGTCGACCAGGCGCATGAGGACCGTGTCGGTCAGACCCCGGTAATAGCCGGCGACGACGGCCACGAGCACGCCCAGGGCCACCGCCACGGCGGCGCTGCTCAGGGCGATCACCAGCGTGAGCCGGGCCCCGAAGACCAACTGGGAGAAGAGGTCCTGGCCGATGTCGTTGGTGCCGAGCAGGTGATCGGCCGACGGGCGGCTGAAGGGGATCCCGGAGGGCACCGTCGGCGAGTACCTGGTCAGCAGCGGGGCGAAGATCGCCACCAGGATGACTCCTCCCAGCAGCAAGGCACCGAAGATCCCCATGACCCGACCGGCACCGCGTCTCGGTGTCGATGCCGCCGCCCCCCCCGGGCGCAGGCTCGGGGCGTCGACCGGGCTCGGGGGGTCGACGTTGGTGAGGCTCATCGCCGGGCACCGCCGGTCCGGGGCCGCCGGACCCTCGGGTCGAGCAGCGGGTAGACGAGGTCGTTGATGAGGTTGGCCAGGACCACGGTGATGATCAGCAGCAGGAACGCACCCTGGAGCACCGGGTAGTCGCGGGCCAGGACGCTCTCGTAGACCAGCCGCCCGAGGCCCGGGTAGGAGAAGACGGTCTCAACGACCACGGCTCCGCCCACCAGCGAGCCCAGGCCGACCAGGGCCACGGTGGAGACGGGTAGAAGGGCGTTGCGGGCGGCGTGGCGGCGGACCTCACGGTCGGTGAGCCCCTTGGCCTCGGCCATGAGGACGTAGTCCTCCTGCAACTCACTCACCAGGGCGGACCGGGCCACCAGGTACATGGGCCCGAGGCCGGCGATGGTGAGGGTGGCGATGGGCAGGACCGCCCGCCTCAGGACCTGGCCGACGAGGGCCAGGCCGGAGGCCGCCTGCCCGGAGAGTGCCCCGTAGCTGGGAAACCAACCGAGGTGCACCGAGAACACCAACAGGAGCAGCGTCCCGACGAAGAACGGAGGCAGCGCGTCGAGGAACATCACGCCCGTCAGGGCCCCGGTGTCGGCGCTGGTACCCCGCCGCCACGCCGACCGGAACCCGAGGGCGGCGCCGAGGAGCGTCGAGAGGACGAGGGCCCCGCCCGCCAGCAGCAGGGTCCACCCGATCCGTTCGAAGAGCAGAGCCGTCACCGGCCTGCCGAAGCGGACCGACACGAGGAGGTCACCCCTCGCCAGCCCCTTGAGATAACGCCAGAACTGCACCATCACCGGCTGGTCCAAGCCGAAGCGATGAAGGACGGCGGTGCGTTGGGCGGGGGTGAGGGCCCCGGCCTGCTCGGGTGGGAGGAGGTAGTCGATGGCGTCGCCCGGGGCCAAGCGGGGCAGGGCGAAGTTGAGGGTGATCGCCGAGAACAACACCGCCGCGTACTGCGCCACGGTGCGAACGAGGTGCCGGGTCACCGGCTCACCTGCTCACTCGTCCTCGCTCTCCTTCCGCCTGCGGGACAGGATCACGCCGCCCCCCACCACCAGGACGAGGACGATGATGCCGCCGACGACGAACGGGGTGGCGGAGGTGCCGCTGTCCTTGGTGGTTGCGTTGGTTCCCTTCGCCCCGGCCTTGTTGAGGGCGATGTCGTCGTAACCGGGCAGGAAGGAGCGCTTGGTGAAGATCCCCTGGCCGAAGTCGTTGACCCATCCGTCGTAGGCAGCCGTTCGGTAGGCCCAGATGCCGTCCGGGTACCACAGCACCTGCTGGGGGATGTCCCTGGCCAGCATGGCCTGGGCCTCCGACAGCAGGCGTCGGCGGGTGGCGGAATCGGCAGTCGTGGCCTGCTCCACCAGTGCGTCGAACGCAGGGTTGGTGTAGCCGGTGATCGAGGCGCCGAAGCCCTTTTCCTTGTCGGTCGGGCTCTTCTTCGGCGAGTGGAAGAAGTAGTACAGGGCGTCCGGGTCGACGTGGGCGTGGGACTCGATGTTGCCCACGTAGGCGTCGTAGGGCGGGATCGGTGAGCCGGCCACGGGGTTGCGGCGGTTCCGGAGGGTGGCGGGGTCGAGTGACTCGACGTTGTACTTCACGCCCAGCGTCTGCATCTGGGTGGCGAGCAGCTGGGTGGACCGCAGCTCGAGCGGCTCGAACGAGTTCACCAGCACGGAGAACTCGAGACGCTGGCCGTCCGGCGTCTTGCGCACGCCGTCGCCGTCCTTGGCCGTGTAGCCGGCATCGTCGAGCATCTTGTTGGCGGCGGCGGGATCGAACTGGTGGCCACCATCTTTCACCGCCCACGGCGAATCGGGGTGGAGGTAGGTGTCACGCCCGGGACGACCTCTGCCGAGCAACACTGTCTTGACGATCTCGTCCAGGTTCATCCCCATGCTCATGGCCTTGCGCAGCTTGGGGTCGTCGAGGGGCTTCTTGCGGGCGTTGAACGAGAGCTGGATCGACTCGAAGCGGGTGCCCTCGGCCAGGCCGATGCCATTCGTGGCCTTCAGCTGGTCGACCAGCTCAGCGGGGACGTTGCGCTCGACCATGTCGACGTCACCGGTGCGCAGGGCCGTGAACGCCCCTCCCGGGTCCTTGATGATGACGAGGTCGAGCTCGTCGATACGGGGCTTGCCCTTGAAGTAGTTCTTGTTGGCTTCGAGCTTGTAGCGCTGGTCCGGCACGATCTCGACCAGGCGGAACGGACCCGTGCCGACCGGCAGGTTCGTCGTGGCCTTGCCCGGGTCGGCGACCCCCTCGAAGACATGCTTGGCGATGATGGGGAGGTCGGCACCCGGCATGATCTTGAACTGAGGGGCCGGCACCGAGAAGAACAGCCTGATCGTCCTGGGATCGACCACCTCCGACCGGTCGAAGGCGGGGGTGTCGGAGACGTGGTGGGCGTAACGGCCCGAAGAGCCCGCCTGCTTCTTGTAGTAGTCGTAGCTGAAGGCCACGTCGTCGGCGGTGAAGGGGACCCCGTCCTGCCAGGTGACGCCATCGCGAAGCGTGACCGTCCACAGCTTGCCGCCGTCGGACGACTCCGCCTTCTCGGCCAGCCAGGGCTCAGGGTCGGCCTTGACCTGCGACCAGAACAGCGAGTCGTACACCAGATGCTGGATGTCGTTGGTGGCAGGGTTGGCCCCGAAGCCGACGGTGAAGGGCGTGATGTTGTTCTCGTTCCCCTTGATGGCAACCCTCACCGTGCGCGGCCCGGCCTGCCCGGACGCAGGGCTGACTGCGATCTGCGAGGACGCCAGCAGCCCGGCGGCGCACACCAACCACCCAACCCGACGAAGAGCCATGAAACTCCACTCCCTCCCTGTCAGTTCGACCCACCACCGCCCAACCCGTCAGAGCTCCCTCGCCGGAGTGTTCGAGGTTCGAAGGCGCCACGAAAGTTAGCGCCCGTCGACGTGGGCATCCAGTTCCACCCCGCCCCTGGGGGCGGCCGAAGAAACCCCTCAAGCTCCTGGCTCCGGGTGCCGATACGAAGTACAGCCTGGGAGGGCTACGAAGAAGGGGAGTGCGAGATGAGATGCCCCACGTGTCGCGTGGTCGACCTGAGCGAGATCCACTTGCAAGTGCGCGGGAGTGACGTCACCCTGCACGCCTGCGTGCGCTGCGAGCAGCGCTGGTGGGACCAGGACGGGGAGATGGTCCACCTCGACCAGGTCCTCGACCTGATCGGCCCGCGAACCACCGTCCACGCCTGACCTGACCGGGGTCGTCGCCCGGGCTCGCTCCGCCACGCGGAGGTAGCTTCTGTCGAGATGCCGCTGTCGGTTGCCGTGTTCGTCATGGGACTGCAGGGCCACGTCCAGCGGGTGCTCCCCGTGATCGCCGCTCTCACCGAGCGGGATGTCGATGTCTCGGTTTTCACCGATGCCGGCTTCGCAGACATCGTCGGACAGGCAGGCGGTCGCTTCGTCGACTTGTACCGCGGGCGGCCCCTCGAAGCGGCCGACGACGAATCCCGTCCCGTCCCGAGCCGCTATGTGACCTTCGCCGCCGTGTTCGGCGACCAGATCGCCGCCGAAGTGGGGCGCCTGGGTCCCTCGCTCGTTCTCTCCGACTCGTTTGCCTTCGTGGGCCGCCTGGTGGCGGGCATCCTCGACCTGCCCCACGTGGACCTACGCGCCGGTCACGATGCCGACCCGGACCGTATCGCCGAGCGGGTCGAGGCGTCGCGTGTCAGGACCTCGCTCCGGTGCCACCAAGCGGTGGCCACCCTGCGTGATCGCTACGGCTGGGAAGACGCGTCACCGTTCTCGTACGACACCCACGTGAGCCCCCTGCTCAACATCTGCGCCGAGCCGGCCGCCTTCGTGTCCGCCCACACGCGGCGGGCGTTGGAGCCCGTCGACTACTTCGGGTCGTTGCCGCCGGCGACGGAGATCGAGCGCCGCCGCCACCCGCCTGCTCGCCCGTGGTTCGGCCCCGACCGAGCCGAGCTCCAGGTCTACGCGTCATTCGGCACCGTGGCGTGGTGGTACTACGCCGGCCAGGCGCTGAGGTCTCTCCAGGCCATTGCCGACGCGGTCGATGCCCGCCCCGGCGCGAGCGCCGTGATCAGCCTCGGCAACGCCGAGGTCACCGACGAACAAGCCGACGCCCTCACCAGGGCGAGCGTGACGGTGAAGCGTTTCGTCGACCAGTGGCAGGTGCTCGCCGAGGCCGACGTGTTCGTCACCCATCACGGGCTGAACTCCACCCACGAAGCCATCTTCCACGAGGTCCCCATGATCTCCCACCCGTTCTTCCACGATCAGCCGCCGATGGCGGCGACCTGCCGGCGTTTGGAGGTGGCCGTTTCGATGGCCAGAGGAGCCGGCCAGCCGGTCCGGCGCGGCGACGTCGACACCGCCCTTGACCGCTGCCAGGCAGATCGGGGCCGGCTCGAACAGGCACTGGCTCGCGCCCGCGCCTGGGAGCTCGATGTCATCGCCCACCGCCCCGAGGTGGTCGAGCGCATCATCGGGCTGGCCTGAACGGTCCCGCCCCGCTCGGCGACCCCAACCGCTCCAGAGCGGCGAGCGCCCGCGGCGACGGCGCCCCACGCCGCCGGCGAAGGTGTACGCCCTTCACCGCGGCCACGACGCGCCAGGCCCGCCACGCCTCTTGGGGGCTTGGCGGGAGAGCGAGCTGGGCCCGGTACCGGTTCTCGAACCGCTCGTGCGCCCAGCTCGGCGCCGGCCACCGGTACCAGCTCCGGGCCAGGTCGTATTCGAAGAAGCCGTGTCCGAGGAGCTCGTGGTCGACCGACACGAGGGTTCCGTCGGGACCGCACACCAGGTTCTCGCCGCAGAAGTCACCGTGCACGAGGCCCCATCCGGCGACAGGTGGGAGGCCGTGCCGAACGATGTCGACCAAGCCCGCTGCCGCGGCCGGAGGGACGGTCCCGGCCGCCGCCAGTTCCGCCAGCTGCGATTCGCACCGGTCGACGACCGACGTGAGGGCCCGGCGTCGGGGAAGGCGCCCGCCTCTGCCCGGGAACGCGTGGATGCTGGCCAGCAGGTCGGCGGCAGCGTCGACGTGAGCCCCCCGTAGGCGAGGCGATGACAGAGGGATGCCTTCGACCCATCGCTCGACTGTCACCCGGCCCAGCCGCCCGAGTGGGGGTGGCACACGAACGTCGTGGAGCTCCTCGCTGAGCGCCGCCGACCGTGCCGCGATCTTCGCCCGCCGAGCAAGGCGAACCTTCACGGTGGAGCCGCCGGTGGTCGGGGTACGCCAAGCCCGTGGCCAGCGGGTCCACGGGTCCGCGGCCACGAGGGGGACGAGCTCGACGGCTTCGATCCCGAGAGCTTCGAGCGCGGTGAGGACCGTCGCCTCCTGTCGTGAGGGCGGCGTCATGTCCGGCCCGCGAGGGTGGCGACGAGGTCGGCCGCCGCCGCCCCGCTGGTCAGCAGCCCAGGTCCGACACGGACGTCCAGGCAGGCGATGTCACGGCCCAGGGCTCCGAGCAGGCGCGCGTCACCACCGGGAACCAGCTCGCGCCCGACCCGAGTCTCGAAGACGGTGAGGGGCCGGGGCTCGGTGGCGGCGCCGTAGCGGGCATCGGCCAAACGGTCCCGCGCCTGTCCGGCGGTCAGAGACCGCACCGCGAAGGTGTCGACATCGCGGTCGACGGCCAAGAAGGCGATGGTGCCGACTCGGCCTCCGGCGACCAGGGGCGCCCCCAGCCGGTGCCCGAGCTGGGCGAGCGACACCGCCAGCTCACGGCCCGGCACCCGGGCGCGGGCGGCGGCCGGGGCCCGCGCCGCTTCGGCAAGGGTGAGGTGGATCGTACGGCCTCGGGCCTCGACGGGCGCGAGGAGGTGGGGCAGGGCGGCCACCGTCCCCGGGCGCAGGCTCACGATGGTGGGGACCCCCCGGACCGACCAGGAATCACTGCCCGGCTGCACCAGCGTGCGGTCGTTGGCCACGATGCCGGCGCCGACCGAGCCGGCCAGGTGGACGAGGGTCGTGGTCTTGCCGGAGCGCTTCGGCCCCGCCAGCAGGATGACGTTTCCCTCGAAGGTCACCGCCGATGCGTGCAACTGGGCTCCGGCGCCAGGTGCCACGCCCGCGACCAGCAACTCACGGACGGCGAAGAAGGCGCCGAGACGCACCGACGGTCGCGGCCCCATCGGTCGCACGACCACGTCCGTCGGCGTGATGTCATAGCTCGCCCCGATGGCGTGGTCGTCGACGAGGAGCGATCCTTCCACCGCCCTGGCCTGACCCGACGCCATCGTGCGATCCAGGGCGAAGCACGGCACGGTCACCCTCGGCCCAGTCCCAAGGCCCTCTTCACGAGGCGACTCGTGGACGCGCACGGTCATGTCGCCGGCCACCGGTTCGAGCAGCTCGAACCAGGGGGTCAGCATCTCGCACAGCCACCGGGTAGTCGCTTCGGACTCGCAGTGGACACAGACGGACGGACCCTCAGGCGGGCGGAACGCCACCACCGTCTCGGTCATCCGGAGCGACACCTACCATTCTCCCGGATGCACCTACAGGCCGCGGCGTGAGCGACACAGCGTCGTCCTTCGACGCCTGCGTCCGGATCACCCGATCGGCGGTGACCGGTGACATCGACGCCCTCGTCGCGGCCCTGGGCGACTTCGCCCCCGGCGAGCTGGCGGCCGCCATGCGCCGCCATCAGCTTCGTCCCCTCGTCCAGCACGCATTGGAGGCCCACGGCGCCGGTGCCTTGGTGAGTGATGGCGTGCACCAGGCACTGGCGGACGCCGCGCCGGCGGGCCCGCGGCCATCGGGCACGGCGTTGCTGGAGGGGTTCGTCGCCGCGCGCGACACGCTGGCTGCCGCCGGTATCGGCGTGCTCCTGCTGAAAGGTGCGGTGCTGGGCGAGCGGCTCTACGGCGGGGTGGACGTGCGTCCTCAGTACGACGTGGACGTGCTGGTGGCGAGCAGCGATGCCCGCCGGGCCCGGCGCGTCCTGGAGTCGAGCGGGTTCCGGCCCTGTGCCCGCGACAGCCACTCGGTCACGCTGCGACGGGGGGCGGTCTCGGTCGACGTCCACCACGGGCTGCGCACCTCGCCCGCCTACCGGATCGACGAGCGGGGCCTCTGGGACCGGGCCACCACGATCGGCGTGGCCGGGCACGAGATCCTCACCCTGGCCGACACCGACACCATGACGCTTCTGGCCATGAGCGTGGTCGAAGATCTCGGCTTCGCCATGGCCAAGCTCAAGAACCTGTGCGACGTCTGGCTGCTGGCCCGGGTGCTGGACGCCGGCACCGATTGGGACGGGTGGCTGTCGGCTCGACGGGCTGAGAACCTCGAGGCGGTCGTGGCCACCGGCTGCGCACTCGCGCTTGAGGTCATGTCGACGCCGGGGGACCCTCCCCGGCTCGGCGACGCCCTCGCCCGTCGCCGCCACCTGACCGGGGTGGCGAACCACACCGCCGCCATCGACCTGCTGACCTCACCCCGGGGCGCTCCGGCCAACCTGGCATGGTTCGCCGGCGTGTACCCGGGGTCGTTGCTGCGGTACCGGATGCACGCCTTCGTGGGCGGGCTCCCGGACACCCTTCGCTACGTGCGCCCCGGGCGCCTCCGCTACCTGGTCGAACTGCGCCGAGTCCGCCGGGCCCGCCCCGGGCTGGCCCCGTCCCCGTGATCCGGTGACGAAGGTGGTGGTGCGAACGACGCTCGGACCCGTCAGGCTTTGTCGCCCTTGTTCACCGGGGTCATGGGAGGCACGTGCCACACGGCGCGCAGGTTGGTGCCTGCCGGCGGGCCCGCCGGCGTCACAGGATCGCTTCTCGTCGCGCTGGTGATGCCGGACAGCGCGGCCTGAAGCTCCTGGGCGACTGGCTCACCGGAACGGACGGCGACGTCGCTGATCGACATGATCCCGACGGGCTCGTCGTTCAGCACCACGGGTACCCGCCGCACCGCGTTGTCCCGCATGACGGAGAGGGCATCGGTGACCGAGTCAGACGGCGACACGGTGGCCAGGTCCTCGGTGCACATGTCGACGAGGGTCGTCGCATCGAGGCCCATCCCGGTGGCGACTGCCCGCAGGACGATGTCGCGGTCGGTCACCAGACCGAAAAGGGTGTTGTCGCTGCCCACGACCAGGACCGAGCCGACGTCGGC
>JBBWZS010000123.1:0-3451 GCA_039649175.1 Acidimicrobiaceae bacterium | reverse complement strand
GTGCTGACCGCGGTGGAGGACTTCCTGGGCGACCGTCCCCACCTGGAGCTGGCCGTGGTCCCGTGCGTGTTCGGTCTGGGTGTCGTGTACCCGCGGTCGGCGCCGTGGGCCGACCGGGTCGGCGAGCTCGTCGATCGCTACGCCGGCAACCCGTTGCTCGAGCGCATGGAGCAGAACCGCCTCGACCTCTACCTGCACGTGCTGAAGCTGCAGCACGTCATGGACGAGATGGGGCTGACGATGCGCGACCTCGGGGTGGAGAACCGGGCGCTGTGGACCCGTGTGCACGAGCTGGAGGCCCGGCTCTCCGAGGTCACGGCCCACGCCCAGGACCTGGCCGCCGAGGTGGCCACGACCGTGTCCGCCCGTTCGTTCGTCGTCGCCGAGCGCCTGTCGCGCCTGCACGCTCGCGGCGGCGGTCCGGGTGTCTCCGGCGCCCGGCTGCAAGCACTGGCCGACGCCGCCCGCACGGGCCCCACCGGGTGAGGGGCCGGCGCCCGCCGCGACTGCGAGCCGGCGTCGTCTCGGTGGTGGTGGTCAACTACCGGGGCGCGCCCGACACCATCGAGTGCCTGGCGGGCTTCGACGACGTCGACTGGCCCGCCGATCGCCTCGAGCTCATCGTCGTCGACAACGCCTCGGGCGACGGCAGCGCCGACCAGATCCGCCGGGCGTGCCCGACCGCGGTCGTGATCGAGTCGCCCGAGAACACCGGCTTTGCCGGCGGGTGCAACCTGGGGGTGGAGCAGGCTTCAGGAGAGTTTGTCGGCCTCATCAACAACGACGCCCGGCCCGACGCCCGGTGGGTCGGCGCCGCTGTCGAAGCCTTCGAGACCCAGCCGACGGTGGCGTCGGTGGCCAGCAAGGTCCTCGATTGGGAAGGGGCCACCATCGACTACGTCGAGGGGTCGCTGGCGTGGTTCGGGATGGGGTACAAGCGCCAGGTCGGCGAAACCGACACCGGCCTGTACGACGTGGCCAGCGACGTCCTGTTCGCCACCGGGGCGGCCATGTTCGTGCGCACCGCGGTGTGGCGCGAGGTGGGGGGGTTCGACGAGCGGTACTTCATGTTCTACGAGGACGTCGACCTGGGGTGGCGGCTCAACCTCGCCGGTCACCGGGTGCGCTTCGTGCCCGGGTCGATCGCCTATCACCGCCACCACGCCTCCATGGCGCGCTACGGCTCCTGGCGCGAGCACTTCCTGCTCGAGCGCAACGCCCTGTTCACCCTCTACAAGAACTACGACGACGAGCGCCTGGCCCGCGTCCTGCCCGGGGCCCTGGCCCTCGCCATCCGCCGCGGTCTGGCCCGGGGCGGCGCCGATCACCACGCCCTCGACCTGGCCCGGGGGGCGGAGGTCGACGAGGCCGAGCACACCGACGTGTCGCGCCACACGCTGGCGCCCGTCTACGCCGTCGGCGACTTCGTCGACCACCTGCCCGGCCTCCAAGCCGACCGCCGGCGCATCCAGGCCGCTCGCCGGCGCAGCGACGCCGAGTTGCTCCCGCTGTTCGGCGACGCCATGGAGCCGGCCTTCGACGACGAGGGTTTCCTGTCCGGGTACCGCAGCGTCGTCGATGCCTTCGGCATCACCGATGCCTTCGGCACACGGCGACGGATCGTCGTGGCCACCGAGGAGCCCCTCACCGCCGCCATGGGCGGCACCGCCATCCGGGCCTGGGCCATCGCCGAGGCGCTGTCGGTCGAGCACGAGGTGGAGCTGGTCACCCTGCGGGAGTGCACTGCCACCCACCCCCGCTTCGCGTGCCGGTCGGTCACCGACGACGAGCTGCGTGCACTGGAGCGGTGGTGTGACGTCATGGTGGTGGGCGGCGTGCTGGCGTGGGTGCGGCCCTGGATCGCCCAGACGGCCAAGGTCCTCGTCGTCGACGTCTACAACGCCTTCCACCTCGAGCAGCTCGAACAAGCAGCCGGCGCCACCCGGGTGGCGGTGGTCGACGAGTGCACCTCGGCCCTCAACGCCCAGTTGGGCCGGGGCGACCTGTTCCTGTGCGCGTCGGCCAAGCAGCGCCTGTTCTGGCTCGGCCATCTGGCCGCCATCGGGCGGGTCAACCCGGTGAGCTACGACGACGACCCCACCCTCGAGTCGCTCATCGCGGTGGCCCCCTTCGGCCTGCCCGACGCGCCGCCGGCGCGCACCGGCTCGGCCATGCGCGGCGTGGTCCCCGGGATCGGGCCCGACGACCGCATCATCCTGTGGGGCGGTGGCATCTACAACTGGCTCGACCCGCTGACCCTGCTGCGCGCCATCGACCGCCTGCGCCGGCGTCGCCCCGACGTCCGGCTGTTCTTCCTGGGGCTGCGCCACCCCAATCCCGGCGTCCCCCAGATGAGCATGGCCGCCGCCGCCCAGGAGCTGTCGGCGTCGCTCGGCCTCACCGGCACCCACGTGTTCTTCAACCACGGCTGGGTCCCCTACACCGAGCGCCAGAACTACCTGCTCGAAGCCGACATCGGCGTGAGCACCCACCGGGCGCACGTGGAGACGGCCTTTTCCTTCCGGACCCGGGTCCTCGACTACCTGTGGGCGTCGCTGCCGGTGGTGGCCACCGGTGGCGACGCCATGGCCGAGGTCATCGCCGCCAACGGCGCCGGCATCGTCGTGCCTCCCGACGACGTGGACGCGCTGGAGGAGGCCCTGTTCCGCCTGCTCGACGACGACGACCTCGCCGCCCGCTGCCGCCGGGGAGCAGCCGCGGCCGCCGCCGGGCTCACCTGGTCGGCCGCCCTCGAGCCCCTCGTGCGGTTCTGCCGCGCCCCCCGCCGGGCCCCCGACCTGCTGGCCGGGCTGGGGCCGCCGCCGGCGGGTGCCGCCGACGGCTCCCGGCCCTTCGACCTTCGGCGCGACCTGGCCCTGCTGCGCACCTACCTGGGCGACGGTGGCCCCGCCGAGGTGGCCCGCCGGGCGTACGGGCGGGTCGGGCGCCTGCACCTACGCTCACGGTCATGACCCGACGGCGACCATGACCCGCCTGGCAGAGCTGGCCGCGTCGCGCGAGCTGGTCGTCAACCTCACCCTGCGCGAGCTGCGGGGCAAGTACAAGCGCTCGGTGCTGGGATGGGCGTGGTCGCTGCTCAACCCGCTGGCCACCATGGTCATCTTCAGCGTGGTCTTCCTCTACTTCTTGAAGGTCACCTTCCCGCCCGGGCAGCCCAGCGGGTTCGACTCGTTCCCCTTCGCCCTGCTCATCGGCCTGCTGCCCTGGAACTTCGTGTCCAACGGCATGAACGGCTCCATGGACGCCCTCATCGCCAACTCCAACCTGGTGAAGAAGGTGTACTTCCCCCGCGAGGTCCTGGTCTTCGCCAACGTGGCGTCGTCGGTGGTCACCCTGCTCATCGAGCTGAGCGTGCTGTCGGTCGCCCTGATGATCGCCGGCAACTTCGTGCTGCCGTGGTTGTTGCCCGTGGTGTTGCTGGTGGTCATCC
>JBBWZS010000096.1:0-6003 GCA_039649175.1 Acidimicrobiaceae bacterium | reverse complement strand
TCGATGATCGAGCGTCTGGCCGACGATCACCAACGGGCTCTCCGACTGGCCGAGGTGGTGGCCGAGCGTTTCCCCGACGCCGGCCTCTCCCCCGCCGACGTACGCACCAACTGCGTGACCTTCGCCCCCCGCGACCCGCAGCGTGTCCTCGAGCACCTGCGTGGCGAGGGTGTGCTGGCTGGAACGATCGCGCCCGGCATCGTACGACTCATGACCCACCACGACATCACCGACGACGGTCTGGCGCGGGCGACCAGTGCCCTCCGCACCGCCTAGAGACCCCAGCGCGATCCCATGGCGCCGTCCTGCTCACGCACAACGTCGGGGACTTCCCCCTGCGGGACCACAGGGTTGAGCACCCCGGCTCCAGCGGATGAGTGATTCGGAAACCGACCACCACGAGTCTGATTGCGCGGTGCTTCTCCATGACGTCAGCGTTCGATCCGACGATCGATTTCTGCTTTCAGACCTGAACTGGCGGATACGACAGGATGAGCGATGGGTCGTGCTCGGCCCCAACGGCTCCGGCAAGACCACGCTCCTGCGGGTGCTGTCTCTGTACCAACCTCCGAGCACGGGCACCGTTCAGGTGTTGGGGCACACGTGGGGGACGTCCGACATCCGGCTCGTGCGGACCCGCGTGGGTTTTTCCAGTGCCTCCATCCAGGAGCGCTTCCCCCCGCACGTCACGGCGACCGAGGTGGTGCTGACCGGCAAGCATGCTGCACTGGCCCCGTGGTGGCACACGTACTCGACCGCCGATTTCGACCACGCCCATGCCCTCCTCGCCAGGATGGGGTGCAGGGAGCTCATCAACCAGGACTTCTCGCTCCTCTCGTCCGGTGAGAGGCAACGGGTGCTGCTGGCCAGAAGCCTCATGAGCTCCCCGGACCTGCTCCTCCTCGACGAGCCCGCCGCCGGCCTCGACCTACGCGGGCGCGAAGACCTGGTCCGCTACCTCGCGATTCTCGCCAAGGATCCCGCCTCGCCGCCGTGTGTCCTCGTGACCCACCACGTCGAGGAGATCCCGCCGGGATTCACCCACGGCCTGGTCCTGTCGAACGGTCGGGTCGTCGCCGACGGCCTGCTCGACGACGTGGTCACCTCCGACGTCATGGGGCTGGCGTTCGGATGCGCCGTCCAGGTCGAACGCAGGTCCGGACGATTTGTCTGTTGGTCGGCGGACGGCTGAGACGGCGATCACCTCGGGTTCGGGGACTCGCCCTGGCTCGTTGCCCGATGATCACAGCCGTGGCAGAGTTGCCGCCCCAGGGGAAGGAGACGGCATGAGGTTGGCGCGAGTGCGAAGGACGGGACGCGGGCGGTGGTTGGTGCCGGCGATGGTGGTACCGCTGCTGGCCGCGGCATGTGGCGGCAGCAAATCAGAGAGCGGTGCCGGCCAGGCGCCGTCGAAGACCGTCAAGATCGGCGTCATCGCTCCTCTCTCCGGGGACCTCACCGCTGTGGGCACGGGGATCCGGAACTCGGTCGACCTGGCCGTCAAACAGGCCAATACCAGTAACAAGGTGCCGGGCTGGAAGATCGAGTTGGCCGCCGAGGACGACGCCGGGAAGCCCGACGTGGGCGCCCAGGCCGCCAGCAAGCTGAGCTCCGACCCCGCGGTCATCGGCGTCGTAGGGACCTACAACTCCAGCGTGGCCCTCCAGGTGGCCCCCATTCTCGACAAGACCAACATCGTCGAGATCTCACCCGCCAACACCAACGACACCCTGACCCGGGGGGAGAACTTCAAGACCAGCCCGGTGCGCCCCCACAAGAACTACTTCCGGGTGGCCACCCTCGACTCCCTCCAGGGTGGCTTCGCAGCCGACTACGCCTTCAACGACATGTCGGCCAAGAACGTGGTGGTCATCCACGACAAGAAGGCCTACGGCCAGGGGCTGGCCGACTCGTTCAAGGCCCAGTTCGAAAAGGACGGTGGCAAGGTGGCCACCACGGAGACCATCAACCCGGGCGACAAGGATTTTTCGGCCGTGCTCTCCAAGATCAAGCCGCTGAACCCGGACATGATCTTCTACGGCGGCGAGTACCCCGAGGCCAGCCTCATCTCCAACCAGGCCCACGGGCCCCAGGGCATCAAGGCACCGCTGATGGGAGGCGACGGCATCGTCGACCCCACGTACGGCAAGACCGCGGGCCCGGCAGCCGAGGGTGACTTTGGAACCTCGGTAGGGGCCCCGCCCGAGCAGGTCGGGTCGGCCAAGTCCTTCATCGCCGACTACAAGGCGGCTGGCTACCCGGACCCCTTCTCCGCCTACGGCGCCTTGGCTTACGATGCCGCCAACGCCATCATCAACGCCCTGCCGGCGAGCCTCGGATCGGCTACCAGGGTCAACGACACCATCCGCCAGGCGGAGATCAACGCGGTGCAGCAGACCAACTTCAGCGGGGCCAGTGGCGCCGTCGGCTTCGACAACTTCGGGGACACCGTGACGAAGACCCTCACCATGTACAAGGTGGAGGGCGGCAACTTCACACCGATCAAGACGGGGGAGTTCAAGGGCTGATACGCAACCGGTGAGGCAGCTCGCCCAACAACTGGTAAACGGCACCGTCCTGGGGGCGACCTATGCGCTGATCGCCCTGGGCTACACGATGGTCTACGGCATCATCCAGCTGATCAACTTCGCCCACGGCGAGATCGTCATGGTCGGCGCCTTCGGCGGCCTCACCGTGTTCCGTTACTGGCTACCGGACTCGCTGGCATCCACACCCTGGGTGGCGCTGCCGGCCGTGCTCGTGGTGGCCATCGCCGTGGCGATCACCGCCGCCGTGCTGATGGAGCGACTGGCCTACCGCCCGCTGCGCAACGCACCCCGCCTCGCCCCACTCATCACCGCCATCGGAGTCTCGATCTTCCTCCAGGAGGTTGTCCGCCTGTTCTACCCGGGCGGCAAGCGCCAGCAGCCCTTCCCCAGCCTGATTTCGACGGGCACGCTCGACGTCGGCGGGGTCACGGTGGCATGGGTGTCGGTCTTTGTGGTCGTCACCGCCATCGCGCTGATGGTCGCTCTGCAACTGTTCGTCAAGGCGACGAGGATGGGCAAGGCCATGCGGGCCACCTCTCAGGACCCGGAGACGGCCCGGCTGATGGGCATCGACATCGACCGGGTGATCGTGTTGACGTTCGTGATCGGAGCGGCTCTGGCCGGCGTGGCCGGCGTCATGCAGGGTATGCGTTTCGGCCAGATCGACTTCCGCATCGGCTTCCTGGTCGGACTCAAGGCCTTCACCGCGGCCGTGCTCGGAGGCATCGGCAACATCGCCGGCGCCGTCGTGGGCGGCTTCCTGTTGGGCATCGTCGAAGCCCTGGCCACCCAGTACGTCCCCCATGGTTCGTCGTGGAAGGACGTATGGGCGTTCATCGTGCTCATCGTCGTGCTGGTCCTGCGTCCGGGCGGGCTGCTCGGGGAGAGAGTGGCGGCCCGGTCATGACAGAGCCGGGCCCCGGCGACGTGCCCGAACGCCAACGGGGTTCCCGCAAGGCCAAGAGCCTGATGGTCGCGGGTGCCGGGGCAGTGCTGGTGGGCTCGCTGTCGCCGTGGGCCACCTTCGCCGGCTTCCCCGGCAAGATGACCCTGGCCGGCTTTCCCGGGGGAGCACGTTTGTTCTGCCTCCTGGCGACGGTGGGCGTGGTCCTCGCCTTCGTCGACGTGGCCGGCCGGCGCAAGGCCACGCTGGCCGCCGCCGCGGGTGTCCTGGCCGTGACGGTGATCAACGGGGTGGCCATCGCCAAGCAGGGTGGCGGGCCCGCCACCGTGGCGTGGGGGGCATGGCTCACAGTCGCCGGAGCCGGCCTGGTGATTGCCGGGGCGATCGTCCTACCCCTCGACCGCGAGCGCACCGACGAGTGGCGGGCCCTGCCCCCGGCGTTGGAGGTGACCGCCATCTCCGCCTCCCTGGCCGGGCTCCTGGCCACGGTGGTGTGGGGGCTCGGCATCAACGAGTCAAGCCGTTTCGTGTCCTTCCTCACCTTCGTCGCCGCCGCCAGCGTGGCCCTCCACCACCTCGGCGTGTTCTCCTGGCTGGCCACCATCTGGGGACGCCACAGCCGGGTCACGGTCGTGCTCGCGTCAGCCACCGCCGCCGCCTTTCCTTTCACGCAGCACGGCAACGCCTACTGGGTCCGGGTGTTCGCCTCGATCGGCGTCTTCACCGCCGCCGCCATCGGCCTCAATGTGGTGGTGGGCCTGGCCGGCCTGCTGGATCTCGGCTACGTCGCCTTCTTCGGTGTGGGGGCCTATGTCGGGGCCCTGTTCGCCAACGCATCGCTGACAACCGTGCACATCCACCTGCCGTTCCTGGCGGTGGTCTTCCTCGGCGGAGCCGTGGCCTCGGTGTTCGGCCTGGTCATCGGCACGCCCACGTTGCGCCTGCGGGGTGACTACCTGGCCATCGTCACGCTGGGCTTCGGGGAGATCTTCCGGATCACCGCCAACAACCTGGACGGGCTCACCCGCGGCCCGAACGGGATCTCCGGCATTCCCGACCTCCACGCCGGCACCTTCAACTTCGGTGACACCCACCACCTGCTCGGCGTGGCCCTGCCCGGTTTCGCCAACTACTACTTCGTGGAGCTCGTCCTGGTGGGCGCCGCCATCGTGGTGTTCACCCGGTTGAACGACAGCCGCATCGGGCGGGCCTGGGTTGCCATTCGCGAAGACGAAGTGGCGGCTGCGGCGAGCGGGGTCGACACGGTCCGCCTCAAGCTGCTGGCCTTTGCCATCGGCGCCTTCCTGGCCGGGACGGCGGGGACGGTGAACGCCCATGTCACCACCCAGGTCTCGCCCGACTCCTACACCTTCGCCGAGTCGATCCTGCTGGTGGCGGCGGTGGTGCTCGGCGGCATGGGCACGGTGCCGGGGGCGCTGCTGGGCTCGGCCGCGCTGTTCGTCATCCCCGAGAAGTTGCGCTCGTTCCAGGACAAGCGGCTGCTGCTGTTCGGCGCCGCCCTCATCCTCATGATGCGCTTCCGGCCCGAGGGCATGGTGCCCAGCCGGCGGCGCCAGCGAGAGTTGCGGGAGTGGGCGCCGCGGGGGCGGGCCGGGGCCACCGGCGCTCCGCCAGGACCGGCGCCATGAACAGCCCCGGCGTCGGTGAGGCGAAGACAACGGCCGACGGCCCACACGGGCAGACCCTGCTCGAGGTTCGCGACATCACCAAGCGCTTCGAGGGTCTGCTCGCCCTCGAGGACGTCGATCTCGACGTGACCGAAGGCGAGATCGTGGGCGTGATCGGCCCCAACGGGGCCGGCAAGACCACGCTGTTCAACTGCCTGAGCGGCCTGGAGGTGCCGACGAGCGGCGAGATCAGGTTCCGCCAACAGCGTCTGGCGGGGCGGCCAGACCGTTTCACCCGGGCCGGGCTGGCCCGGACCTTCCAGAACATCCGCCTGTTCCCCAACATGACCGCCTTCGAGAACGTGCTCGTCGGACGGCACTGCCGGACGCGGGCCGGTGTCCTTTCGATCATCGGCCGTGGCCCGTCCTACCACCGCGAGGAGCGGGAGTCGGCGGCTCGGGCCGGCGAGCTGCTCACCTTCGTCGGCCTGACTGGAGCCGAAGACACCCTGGCCAAGAACCTGGCCTATGGGGACCAGCGTCGCCTCGAGATTGCCCGTGCCCTGGCCACCGAACCAGGCCTGCTGTTGCTCGACGAGCCCCGGGCGGGCATGAACCCCCACGAAACGCAACAGGCTGCCGAGCTGGTGCGCCGCATCCGCGACCAGGGTGTGGCGGTGGCCGTCATCGAGCACGACATGCGCTTCATCTTCGGCCTGTGCGTCCGGGTGCTGGTGCTGGTCCACGGTCGCAAGCTGGTCGACGGCAGTCCGTCGGACGTGCAGGGCGATGCTCGGGTCGTGGAGGCCTACCTGGGCACGCCTGCCCGGTGAGCGAGGACCGCAGCCTCGACGAACCACTGCCGCAACCGGAAGGGACGACGGGCGCTCCTCCGGACGGGCAGGCGATCCTCGAAGTGCGC
>JBBWZS010000075.1:0-11987 GCA_039649175.1 Acidimicrobiaceae bacterium | reverse complement strand
GGGCCAGGAGCACGTCGGGCGACTGCGGATGGATCGGGAACCAGTCCCGTCCGCCCGCCCAGGCGACACCGATGCAGAGCAGCGCCACCGCCCAGCACCGCACCGCCCAGGCCAGGCGCCAACCCTGAGCCAGGACCAGGGGCAGGGCGGCGGCCACCAGGACGGCCCAGCCGAGCGGCCCGGCGCCGATGGGGCCGATCTGGAAACGCAGCAGCGCTCCCAGGCCGGCCGCTCGCGAGGCAGGCGGGGCCGCCCCCACCAGCGCCGCCCAACCTCCACCCAGTTGTTCGACCGACCAGGGCAGGAGCAGGACGAGGGCTGCGACCAGGGCGATGGCGGCAGCGGCCAGGCCGCGCCCGGCGGCGCCCGCCTCGCCGACGACGGCCGAGCCCACGACCAGGCCGAGGGCGACGAGCAGGAGGGCCAGGGCGATGCTGGGCACGAACGCCCCCAGGGCGGCCAGGGCGAGGGCGAAGCCGAGTATCTCGGTCCGCCGTCGGTCGGGATCGTCGTCCCCCTCGGTGGCGAAGGGGGCCAGACCGGCGAGGTGGCCGAGGCGCCGGAGCAGGAAGGGCGCCGCTGCGTAGGCGATGAGCCCGTCCCAGTGACCCCTGGCGAGGGAGTTGTAGGAGAGGGGCACGGCCAGGTAGACGACCACCAGGACGAGGCGGCCCAGTCCCGAGCGCAGGGCGTGGCCGAGGCGCCAGGCACCGACGGCGGCGACCGGCCACGTGGCCAGGATCAGGATCTTCTGGAGGAGGGCGACGTGGCCGAGCACGACGAGGCTGCCCAACCCGAGGGCGCCGAACGCCGGCGGTGTGGCCGCACCTGCGCCCATGCCCGTCGTGCGCCAGCCGTGCACGTACTGGCTGAGCAGGTTGGAGACGCCGGGGAGCGGCGCCAGCTGTCCGACGGCCGGCAGGCCGCCGCGAAACAAGAAGCGCGACCCGATGACCACGGCCAGCACCATGACGACGAGCAGGGCGGTCGCGGCCTGGGCGGGCCCGTTGCCGACCCGGCTCACCAGTTGCTGGCCGGCCGAGACGAGGGCGCGGGCACGCTCCTCGGGGTCGAGGCGGCGGCGCAGGTAGGCGCTCATGCGCACGCTGCTGCGCACCTGGAGGCGGCGGACCTCGCTGTCGGGCACCGACCGCGACGACTTCACGACCCGGCGTTCGGCGCGCAGGTGACGCAGATGGCGGAGGTTCCACGGCCACGCCGCCAGCAGGGCCCGGGCTTCGGCCCACCGACGGTTGAACACGGCGATGACGGCCTCGATCACCGTCACCGCTGCCGCCTGGGGCAGGACCCGGACGAGGTGGAAGAACGAGTAGTTCTTCAACATGGTGCGCAGGTGGTTGCGCGCCAGGAAGCGGGTGTGGCCGGGTTGATCGCCGGGCGCCTCCGCCCCGCCCTCGAAGTGGCGGGCGACGGCGGCCGGGGCCACGATGACGCGGGCACCGGCCACCTGGGCTCGCCAGCACAGGTCGACGTCGGCGCCGTGATCGTCCATCGAGGGGTCGAACCCGCCCAGGGCGAAGAACAGGTCGCAGCGGACCAACATGGCGGCGCTGGGGACGGCGAACACGTCGCGGACGGCGTCGTGCTGCTCCTGGTCGAGCTCGCCCCGATCGACGAGGGAGCGGGTGGCCGCCGTCTTGTCGACGTTGAGGCCGACGGCGAGGAGGCGGGTGGGGTCGTCCCAATCGACCAGTTTGGGGCCGACGATGCCGGCGTTGGACCGCAGGGCCTCCTCGACCAGCAACCGGATGGCGTCGGGGGCCAGGGCCACGTCGTCGTGGCAGAACACCAGGAAGGCGGCGCCCTGGACGGTGGTCAGGCAGTCGTTGGCCAGGGCGGCGAAGCCCGGACGCCCGGGTGGGCGGCGCATGTAGGCGTCGGGGAGCACGGCGGCCACCCGTGACGCCGGGTCGGTCGGGGCCTGGGTCGCAGGGCGGTCCGTGGCGCCGCCGTCGATCACGAGCACCGACTGGTTCGGGTAGTCCTGGGCGCCGAGGGCGGCCAGAGTCTCCTCGAACCACTCGCCCTGCTCCAAGGCCACGACCACCGCGACAACGGGAGGTGTGGAGGGCTGAAAATCCATTCTTGATCGAAGGCTAGCCAGGCCGGGCCCGCAGGAGGCAGACCCCCGGCATCCATGGTTGGCTGGAGGGGTGAACGACAAGGTGAACGACAAGGTGAACGACAAGGTGAACGACCCGGTGAAGGACCTGAAGGACGCCGCCTACGCCGCCGTCGGGCTCGGCGTGCTCGGGGTGCAGCGCCTCCAGGTGCGCCGGCGCGACGTGGCCAAACAGGTCGAGCCCCAGGTCCGCGAGGCCGCCGCCCGTCTCCAACGGCTGGCGGCGAACGCCGACCAGACCATCAACCCTGTGCTCGACCGCCTCGAGGGCCGCCTCCCCGACGCCACCCGCGACCTGGTGCGCTCGGCCCGCACCGTGGTCACCGACGCCCGCGACACCATCCTCGACAAGGCGTCGCGCCCGCACTGACGTCGATCCGCGTCGGTGAGCGGTCGAAGCTCGCCATCTAGGCTCCCGGCCGATGCGCACACTGGTCGTGCTGCCGACCTACAACGAGGGCGAGAACATCGAGACCATGCTCCGGCGCCTTCGCGCCGCGGCGCCCGAGGTCGACGTGTTGGTGGTCGACGACTCCAGCCCCGACGGCACCGCCCAGTTGGCCAAGACCGTGGGTCAGGAGCTGGGCGGCGTCGACGTGTTGACCAGGGCCACCAAGGACGGCCTGGGCAGCGCCTACCGGGCCGGGTTCAACGAGGGTCTGGCGCGTGGCTACGACGTGCTGGTCGAGATGGACAGCGACCTTTCGCACGACCCCGCGGCGCTGGCCTCGCTGCTCGCCGCGATCGACGAGGGTGCCGACCTGGTCGTGGGCTCGCGCTACGTGCCGGGCGGGTCGATCCCTCACTGGCCCTGGCACCGGCGGTCTCTGTCGCGCAACGGCAACCGCTACGCGTCGGCCATGCTGCGCATGGACGTGGCCGATGCCACGTCGGGCTACCGGGCCTACCGGGCCGAGATGATCTCGCGCATCGACCTCGACGGGGTCCGGGCCAACGGCTATGGCTTCCAGATCGAGATGGCCTACCGGGTGGCCCAGCTCGGCGGGCGCATCGTCGAGCGGCCCATCGAGTTCGTCGACCGTGAGCGGGGAATCTCGAAGATGTCGCTTCGGGTGATTGTCGAGGCCCTGGTGCTCGTCAGCTGGTGGGGCATCCGCGACCGGGTCGTCAAGCGGCGCTGACCATCGCCGCGGGCTCCTCGTCGACCGCCTCGGGCTCGGCGAACCGGCCCTGCCAGAGCTTGACGAACAGCGTGAGGCCGATGAGCAGCACCAGGGCGTTGCGGAGGGCCACGGTGGCGACGGGCAGGGCGTGGTTGGCCAGCAGGCCGTCGTAGTGGAAGGGGTACACGACCTGCGACAAAACGTTGGCGACGCCGAGGAGGACGAGGGGCACCCGGACCTGGCGACCGGCGACGCTGGCCGACACCGCGCCCAGGGCCGACAGCAGGATCATGAACTGGGGTGAGAACACCGTCCCCACCGCGAAGACGAGGGCGAGGGTGGCGAACATGGCCACGGCCAGGCCCGCCATCGAGTCTGTGACCCCGCTCAGGGGGCCGCTCGGGCCCTGGGGCACACGCTTGGCAGCGAGCCAGATGCCCGCGGTCAGGACGGTGATCGACGCCACGAGCGAGGCCGACTTGAGCAGCGATGCTCCTGACCCGGCGGTGTTCCACGAGCCGTGGTCGAGCACCGCCTGCACGGTGTGACCCAGGTGCCCCGTGGCCAGCAGGGCGATGCCCCAGGTGCTCTCGATCTGGAGGCCCCGCTGGGTGTGGTAGCCGACGACGCTGTGCCACAGGCCGGGGAGTGACCCGGCGACGGGGAGCACGGCCAGCACGGCCACCAGGGCGGCACCGGCGAGGATCCGCCAGCGCCATCGCCACCGGGCGGCGAGGAGGAGGGGCACCAGCACCCCGGGGTAGATCTTGGCCACCGCGCCGAACCCCAGCCAGCCACCGGCGCCGAACCACCCCCGGGCCTGGGCCCGCTCGAGGGACCAGATGATGGCCACCGCCGGCACCAGGTCGAGCCGGTTGTAGGCAATGGGCCCCAGCAGGGGGATGAGGAGCGTCCAGGCCCACGGCCCCCACCACGACCGGGCCCGGCGGGCGATGACGACCAGGCCGGCCATCCCGACGGCGTCGACGGCGAGCATGAGGGCGATGAAGCGGGGCAGGTAGGCGTGGCCTGCCGACTTGACCATGGGCAGGATCATGAACGGCAGGGAACCGGGTGGGTACTCGATCTTCACGTCGCCATAGGCGGCGCGGCCGTCCCGGTAGACCTCGTTGGCCCAGTTCTCGTACAGGGTGGGGTCGTAGGTGACGGTGGTCGTGAGGCCCCCGCGGTAGTGCTCGGGGTGGTCGGCCAACCAGACGCCGCCGGCACGGGTGGCCACGAAGGCCACCAGCAGGAGGCCGCCGGCCAGGAGCCTCCGCGCCTTTGCCCCCTCGGGCGACGACCGCGCCTTCCCCGGCCGTCGACGGGGACCGGCGACCTCGGTGGACTCCGGATGGCTGTTGGCCAAGCTCTCTTCCCTGGTTGATCTCACTCGGCCTCGCCACGGCGGGCCGACTCACGGTCGGCGGACGCCAACGCTACCGGTAGCCCGGCGGCGGTTACGGCGAGACGCACGGTGCCTTCCGGCGCCTCTGCCATGCTTTCGTCATCACCGCCCCGACCGACCCGTCCGGTCCCCCTTCCACGCCGGCAACGGTCGATGCGACATGGACGAGGGGGGCCGCTGCCCCCGCCCTGTTGGGCCTGGCGGCCGCCGTTGCCATCGTCGGGGTCGGCTCGTACCGGGGGCTGTGGTTCCCGGCCACGTGGTGGTCGTCCTCGTTCCCCGTGCTCGGCTCCTCCCGGCTGGCTCACTGGCAGGCGAACGCCGTGTACTACGGCTCGCTGGTGGTTTTGGGGCTGGCGTGGGTGTGGTTGCTCCGGGTCGTGCGGGCCAAACCCCGGTTCCCCGTGTGGCTCGTCCTGGCCGTGTTCATGCTGTGGTCGGCCCCGTTCGTCGTCGGTCCGTCGGTCAGCAGCGAGGACGTCTACGCCTACGCCGCTCTGGGCCAGCTCGTCGAGCGTGGGCTCGACCCGTACCAGGTGGGGCTGAACGCCCTCGGCCCTGCGCCCGTGATCCAGGTCACCCCCGGGTTCTGGCGCGACAACCCGACGCCCTACGGCCCTCTGTACGTCCGCGCTGCCTGGCTGGCCAGCGTCGTCAGCCATGACTCCCTCCGAGGGACGGTGCTCACCCTGCGCCTGTTCGGCCTGGCTTGCCTGATGCTGCTCGCCCTCCCTCTCACCGCGCTGGCCCGCCGGGCCGGGACCCGGCCATCGGTGGCACTGACGGCCGTCCTGTGCAGCCCCCTCGTGCTGGTCGAGCTGGTGGGGGCGGCCCACAACGAGCCCCTGATGCTGCTGCTGTTGGCGGCGGGCGTCGCCGTGGGATTGGCCGGCATCGACGGGCCCCTCAGACCCCGACCGGCACCGAAGGCGGTGGAGGAGGTAGCGCGCGAAGAGGCCGAGGTGGCCGAGGAGGTCGGGGTAGCCGAAGAGGAGCGTCCGTCGAGGGCCCCGCGGGGCCAGCGCCTGGCCCTGGTCGCCGCCGGGGTGGCACTTTGCGGCGCCGCCGCCACCGTCAAGCTTCCCGGGTTGCTGGGGGCGGCGCTGCTCGGTTGGCTCTGGGCCGGGCCCGGCAGCTCGCTGCGACGGCGGGCGCCGGGTGTGATCGCCGCCGCGGCTCTGGCGACGGCCACGGTGGTGGTCATCAGTGTGGCCACGGGGCTGGGACTGGGATGGATCGGGGCGCTGAACGAGCCCTCGCGGGCGTACACGTTGCTGGCTCCGTTCACCGCCGTGGGCACCGTGCTGCAACAGGTCCTCGTCCACCTCGGGCTGCCGGGGGCATGGGTCCTGCCGTTCCTGCGACCGGCCGGGATGGTCCTCGGTGTGGTCGTGGCCGGGCTTCTCGTCATGAGCGCCGAGCGGCTCGGAGCGACGCTCGCCCTCGGTCTGGCCCTTCTCGTCCTGGGCGCCACCACGCCGGCGGTGTGGCCCTGGTACCTGGTCTGGGGCGTCGTCTTCGTCGCCGTGGTGACCATGCCGCGCTGGCTGCAGGTGGCGATCATCGCCTTGAACCTGGCGCTCACGCCCCTCGGCCCGGGGACGCTCGACGTGACCAACCACCCGAACATCAGCGCTCTGTTCATGACGCTGGTGATCATCGCCTCGGCGGCGTGGGGCCTCGGCAGGTTCCTACGAAGCGACCAGGCCTGGTCCCCCGCCCGGCGAGCCCTCACCGCCGGCACCAGGTCGTCCGACGAGGAGGCCACGGCCGGCGTGCACGACGCCTAGGTTCGTCGATCGGCGGCGGCCAGCGGCGGTTCGGCGGGATCCGCCGGGTCCGCCGGGGCGGCAGGCGCCTGCGGGGCGGGCCTGCCCTGGCGGCGTCGGGCCAGCACCATGACGCCGAGGACCCCACCCGCCGGCAGCACCGTGAGCGTCGGGAGGAGGTAGCGGAAGTCGAACGACGCCGTCATCGCCGGCACGACCAACATCACGACTCCGGTGCAGGCGAACAGGGCGGCGACCCACCACAGACGACGTTGCCCGGGTGTCAACCGGGCGATGCCCGACGCCAGGGCGAGCGCCAGAGCGGCCGCCAGCAGGGGCCCAGGCGTGTACCCGACGCGCTGGTAGTTCCGCAGGGCGGTGGCGACTCCCGTGTCCAGTCGAGGGTTCACCTGGTTCAGGGCGAACCCGTGGGTCGCCACGATCGTGCCGTAGCGCACCGACGCTCCCGGCCAGGTCCACTGCCACACGTGCGGGTCCGTCGGCGGCGTGGCCGGCTGCCACGGGTCGGGCGTGAACGACGTGCGGAACTGGAAGGTCTGGACGGGGCCGTCGTGTCGCCCGGTCGTGCGCACGGGCGAGAGGTAGTGGACGAGGTCGTGGACGACGGTGGAGGCGTAGGCCCCCGGTTGATTGGCGATGACGTCACGGGCGAAGGCGCCGGCCAGCGCGTTGCGGTCGGTGCCCGGCGCGATGACCGGGCTGCGCAGCGGGGAGTCAGGGTTCCACACGTACCAGTCGGGCCCGGGACGAGCCGTAGTCGGGCGGTCGTCGCACAGGCGACGCTCCTGGGGCGGTAGGTGGGCCCCCCGGCACTCGGCGAAGGGCTCCACCCGACCGGCGAGGAAGTAGCCGTCGAAGGACCCGAAGGCCAGGTTGCCATGGTCGGCGCGGTACCAGCCGGCGTAGCTGCCCAGCAGCACCACGGCGGTGCCGGCGAACGCCGCCATTCGGCGGACCCCGACCCGGCGCACCACCAGGAAGGCGAAAGCGGGCACGAGGAGGGCCAGTCCCACCGTCCGGGTGAGCGCCGACATCCCGAGCAGGCCGCCCGCCAGGGCGCAGAGGGCCACACTGGGTAGCTCGCGCCAGAGCAGTGCCACCAGGGCGGCCACCACGAGGAACTCGAACACGGTCTCGGCCAGCACGAACTGCTCCATGTAGACCTGGTAGCCGTCCAGTAGGAGCGGTGCCACACCCAGGGCGGCGAGCCACGGCCACGCGCCGAACCGCCGCAGCAGGGCGTACAGCATGACGGCCATGGTCAGCCCCAGGAGATGCTGGACCACCGGCACCACGCCGAAGTGCCCGGTCGAGGCGAGGACCCGGAGGAACGCCGGGTAGCCCAGGGGACGGATCACGCCCGGCGTGAGGGAACGGGCGTCGCCGAGGTAGTCGAACGAGTCCTGCACGAACTCCATGGCCGGCCGGTAGGCGACGACGGTCAGGATGCGCAGGACGGCGCCGGCACCCAGGAGCCCCACGAAGACACCCTCTGTCGCCAGGTGTTTGCGGAGCCCGGGTGGGAACCTCCGGCGACGAGCGGCACGACCTTGCGACGTCAAGTCTGCGGCCACGGCCAAGCGCCGAGACTATCCCGGGCACTCTTGGCGACGGCACGGAGGGGGCGCCGTCGACGTCACACCGGGCTCAGGTCGACCGGGCCGGTCGCCTCCAGCCGGAGGGGCCGGCGCAACCGGCTCACCAGCCACACCCCTGAGCCCACACTGACAAGGGTGACCAGGCCGGCCAGGACGACGGCTGAGACAGGGGGCCTCCAGCCACCGGGCACGTGGGCGAAGGCATTGACGAACGAGCCCAACCCGACGGTGTAACGGCGGAGCACCCAGTAGAAGGTGGCCACGTGGACGATCACGATCGCCGTCGCCGCCAATCCCCCCGAGCGCCCCATGTTCGTGCGTGCCTTTCCCAGCAGGGCGGTGGCGAGAAGGGGGATGCCCACGGCCGCCGGGTACTGGTAGCGGCCCTGCCACACCAACCCGTGGGTGCGGGCCTCCGGGTAGGTGGCGGCGAAGGGCAGCACCACCAGGAGGCCGACGACGGTGAGGATCAGCACCGTCGCCTCCCAACGCGACGAGATGCTGGCGGCCACGCACACCAGCGCCCCGACTCCGACGACCCACATCCCGACGGCGAGCGAGGGCGCGGTGAACTCGGGGCCCCCGAACTGGCCCACCATCGACCACACGTGCAGGGGGACGCGGCCGGCGACGAGGGATGCGACCTGCAGGTCGGACAGACCCGGTGTGAGCGGGAACTTCTCGATGGACAGGCTGCCGTTGATCACCACGAAGAGCACGGCGATGGCGATGGCGGCCCCGGTGACGGCCAGGCCCACGCGCACCGCCTTGTCGGCGACCAAGCGCCGAGCCGCGGCCGGGCGGATCAAGGACAGCGCGCCGACGATGCCGACCAGCCACAGGGGCGACAGGGGGCGCGTCAAGGCGAGGGTGACGGCGGAGGCGGCGAAGACGGCCACGAGCCCTGGCGGGGGGCGCGCGTCGTGGTCGAACACCAGGAGCACCCCCGCGGTCCAGGCGGCGAGAGCGGCGCTGATCTCGAGCCCGTTCGGGTTCAGGACCGAGGCCAGGTAGACCGCCGTCGGTGTCACCGCCAGCGCCACGCCCACGACCAGCCAGCGTGAACGGGACCAGGTGACGGCGGCGGCCAGGGCGACCCCCAGCAGGAGGGAGCTGACGACGGTGCTCATCCCGCGCATGGCCCGGCGGGTCAGCGGATGGTTCGAGACCAGCGTGGGCAGGCCGGTGATGGCGTAGTAGAGGGGCGGGTACTCGCCGACGTAGGTGGTGGTCGCCTGGACGTCGGAGCCGGCGTTCGGCGGGCGCGTGCACCCGGCGGGCACGGTGGGATGGAGGTAGTAGCACCCGGTGCCGGGGTCGTACAGCACGAACGTCCCCGGCACGTGGACGAGGACCGTCCCCGGCGGGAACCCCTTGCGATGCTCGCCGGTGAGTGTGCCGTGGGCGACGGCGGTCGCCTTGACGTACTGCGTGGGCTCGTCGGGGCCCGAGGGGATGGGCGTCGACAGGCTCCACAGCCCGCAGAGGATGACGAAGAACAGCGATGCCGCCGCCCACGTGGTGAGGAACACCCGCCGCGCCGGCGGGACGCGGGGCTCGACCGGCACCGGAGGGCGGTCCGAGCCATCGGTCGCCTCGCCGGGGCCGAGGGCACGTTCAGCCACGATGGGCCGACTGTAGTGGTCGGTGGCAACCCGTCCCGGTGGTCAGATGACCGAGCGGTAGACCTGGGCGTGGGACTGCGCCGATGCCGCCCACGTGTAGCGGGAGGCGATCTCGAAGCCCAGGGCCCGGCGGCGTTCGATCTCAGCTCCACCGTCCAGGGCAGTCTCCAGAGCCCCGGCCAACGCGTCGGTGTCGCCCGGGGGGACGAGCAGGGCGGCATCACCGGTGACCTCGGCCATGGCCGATCCACTGGTCGTGACGAGCGGCGAGCCACAGGCGAGAGCCTCCAGGGCGGGCAGGCCGAAGCCCTCTTCCAGCGAGGGATAGGCGACGGCCGCCGCTCCCCGCAGCAGCGCGGCCTTCTGCTCCTCGGAGATGTAGCCGGCCATGCGCACCCGGTGACCGTGGACGGCGGCGGCGGCGGCGGCCTCGACGGCGCGGATGCCCCACCCCCGGCCACCGGCCAGAACCAGGCTCAGGCCCTCGCGGCCGGCGGCCAGCCGGTCGAAGGCCCGGATCAGGGTGGGCACGTCCTTGCGGGGCTCCAACGTCCCCACGAAGGCGATGTAGGGCGCGACGGCACCGAGACGACGCAGGGCGGCGTGGTCGAGGGTGGCGCCGTCACCGTCGACGGGATCGAGAGGGTGGAAGCGGGAGTGGTCGACGCCGTGGGGGATGACGTGCACCGGCGCTCTCGGCGCGAGGAGGGCTTGGAGGCGTTCGGCGGTGCTGGCGCTGACGGCCACGATGGCATCGGCGCGGGCGGCGGCGATCCGTATGGCCCGGCGGAAGAACGCCACCTTGGCCGGCTGATGCCACCCCGGGTGCTCGAGGAGGGACAGGTCGTGGACGGTGACGACCCGGGGCAGGGTGGCCCGCTCGGGCATCGTGTAATGGGGGCCGTGGTGCACGTCGAGGGGCAGCCCGGACAGGATTCCGGGCAATCGGGACTGCTCCCACACGAGCCGCAACGGTCGCCCGACCGGGGCCTTGGCAAGCGCCCGGGTGCCCCCCGCTCCGGTCGCCCACCGGGCCGCGTCGTCCCGGCGGCACAGCACGGTGAGGCTCACGTCGTCGCGGCGGGCGAGGGCGGCGGCCAGATCGAGTACGTAGCGCCCTGCTCCTGCCGGGCGCGCGGGCACGGCGGTGGCGTCGAGGCACACGCGCACCGGGCCCTCAGGCACCGGGCCCTCAGGCTCCGGGCTCTCAGGCACCCAGGGACTGCCAGAGCTCGACGTGGGCCCGGGCGGTGGCCTGCCAGGTGAGGGAGGCAGCCCGCCGGCCGCCGGCCGCCGCCAGCTCCGACCGTACGGCGTCGTCGGTGGCGGCGACCACCAGGGCGTCGGCGATGGCGGCGACGTCGCAGGGGTCGACCTCCAGGGCCGCCCCACCCAGGCTGGGCATGGGGCTGGCCACCACCGGTGTGCCAGCGGCCATGGCTTCGAGGGCGGGGAGGCCGAAGCCCTCCAGCAGCGGGACGTAGGCGAGCGCCCGGGCCTGGCGGTACAGCGAGGCCAGGACGGCGTCGTCGACCCAGCCGGCCAGCACCACGCCCTCGTGGTCCTGGTTGCCATCGGTTGCGCCGTCGGCGTCGGCGGCCGGCCCGCTGCCCCAGCCCCGGGGGCCCACCACCACCAGGGGCCAGGGCTCGGGCAGCCGGGGACGGGCCAGCCGGTAGGCGGCCACCAGGCGGGAGAGGTTCTTGCGGGGCTCGAGGGTGCCCACGCTCAACAGGAACGGCCCCGTCACCCCGAGCCCGGCCAGGACGGCCCCGGCGGCCACGGGGTCGGGGGCGGGGAGATGGTCGGACCCCTCGTCGACCACTTCGACCTGGGCCGGTCCGGCCCCGGCTTCAACGAGGGCATCGGCGGTGGTGCGGGAGGGGACGACGAACAGCGACGCCCGGTCGAGGGCCCGGCCCAGGGCGGCCTCGTGCCATCGCCGCCCCCGTGCCGGGAAGGCCTCGGGAACCTGTCGCCAGGCCAGGTCGTGCACGGTCACGGCCACGGGTGCGCCTCGGCGGGGAGGTACGGCCAACGACGGGGCGTGCACCACGTCGACGTCGCCGCCCGAGGTCGCGGTGCCGCCGGAGCCCGGCCAGCTTCCGAAGCCGGCCCACCCGCGATCCCAGGCGCCGACGAGGGCGGGCCCGGTCAGCGGCGAGGTGACGGTGAGGCCCAGCGCGGCCAGCGGATCGGGCCTGCCCCGCGGCGCCCGGCTGGCCCACAGGGCGACGGCAGGCCCGGCGTCGCCCATGGCGTCCAGGCCCTTCACCAGCCCCCGCACGTAAGTGCCGAT
>JBBWZS010000069.1:0-8255 GCA_039649175.1 Acidimicrobiaceae bacterium | reverse complement strand
CCAAGGTGTCGCCGGTGCCCGTGCGCCTGGTCGACAGCGGGACGGCCTCGTTCGCCATCACCCTGTGCCTCTGGGAGGCGGCCGAGGCCCTGGCCGGCGGCGCCGACGCCGAAGAGGCCGCCGCCGCCGCGGAGCGGGTGGGGGCCACGGTCGGCAACGTCTTCGTGGTGGGCGCCCTGGACCTGGCCCGGGCCGGCGGCCGCCTCGGAGGCTCCGTCGGCTCGGGCGGGCCGGTCGCCGGCATCCCCGTCCTGGCCATGGTCGACGGCGTCATGCAGCAGGTCGACCGGGCCGCCGACCTCGATCAGGCCGCCGATGCCATGGCCGACCACGTCCGCCGGGCCGGACGCCCCCTTCGGGTTGGTGTCGGCCTGTCCGACGCGGGCACGCTGCCCCTCGTCGTGGCCCTGGAGGACCGGCTCCGGGACACCGCCGAGGTGGCCGAGCTGGTCCGGTATCGGATCGGTCCCAGCGTCGGCGCCCACACCGGGCCGGGCACGGCCGGCGCCATGTTCGCCCCGGCCCGCTGAGCGAGAGAGGCTGCGGCCGACCGGTCCCATTGTTGGGCGAACGTTGGGGCCCGGTCCCCCTGGTGTTGAGGGCGCTCCACCACCGTTGACCTCGTGCCCCCCCGGTCCTACTGGCCATGGCTCGTGCCCGTTCTCGCCGTGGTCACGCTTTCGTCCCTGGCCGCGACGGCCGAGCCGGCCGTAGCAGCTGCGGCGGTCAGCGCGCTCTATCCGGACATGAGAACCCTTCCTCCCCGGGAACTCAAGCTCGACCGGGCCGACGTCAGCCTGGACGGCAGCGGCGCGCTGCACAACCTGCTGCGCTTCAGCAACACGGTCTACAACGCCGGGCAGGGCCCCCTGATCCTCAACGCCGTCATCGACGCGGTGACCCGGTCGGGCCCGGCCACCCAGCGGGTCATGAACGACGACGGCAGCTTCACCGACTACCCGGCCGGCTCGTTCTACTGGCACGAGGCCCATCAGCACTACCACTTCGACGGCTGGGGCACGTACCAGCTCTGGCTCAAGGCCGACTACGACAAATGGGTCGCCAGCAACCGCTCAGCCGGTCAGGCCAAGAAGGTCGGGGCCAAGACGACCAGCTGCGTGCTGGACGAGGAGTTCATCACCACCTTGCCGGCAACGCCCTTCCCGGGCCAGTACTACGGCGGCTGCCTGCCCGTGGCCAGCGGTCAGCTCCGCCAGGTCCTGTCGCCGGGCTGGGGCGACACGTACGACTACTGGAGGGCCGAGCAGTGGATCGACCTGGACCAGGAGACGCTCGCCGACGGGCAGTACGTGCTGCGCTCCGTCAGCGACCCGACGAACCTGATCTACGAGAGCTCGAACAAGTCGGACGCCACCCGCGAGGGCCAGGTCGCCAACGAAGGCCTGACCACGTTCACCATCTCGGGCGGCCAGCTCCTCGATAGCGCCCCGCCGACCGGGACGGTGACCATCAACCACGTCGACGCCAGCACCCAGAGCACCGCGGTCAGCGTGGACGTGATCGGACGCGACGACGTCAGCGGGGTCGACCAGTTCCGCCTCTCGGACGACGCCACGACGTGGGCGACTTTCCCCTACACGTCGGGCGACGGCTCCGTCCCGACGACGGTGGCCTGGGACCTGGCGGACATCCGGTACGGCGGAACCGGTGCGGGAGGGGACCGGCTGGTGTACGCCCAGACCCACGACGTCTCGGGCAAGTGGTCGTCGACGTTCACCGACTCGATCAACCTGATGACGACCCCACCGCCGCCGAAGTCCGGCTACGGAGGAGTCGTCGCCGCCGACGGTCCGGTGTCGTACTGGCGGCTCGGTGAAGCGACGGGCACCGCGGCGCTGGATTCGGCCGGCGTCAACCTCGGTACCTACCGCAACGGGGTGACCCTGGGGGCGGGGAGCCTGACCGCCGACACAACCAACACCGCGGCGACCTTCGACGGGGTGAACGACGCCATGTCGGTGGCGAGCACGGCCGCATTGAGCCCGGCCGGGGCGCTCACGGTGGAAGCCTGGATCCACCCGGCGGCCAAGCCGGCGGCCGGCGCCTTCGCCTCGGTCGTCACCAAGGCCGAGGCCTACTCGCTGCAGTTCAACGGGCCGCAGCTCGAATTCACCACCGTCCAGGGTGCCGCCCGCCGACGGGTGCAGGCAGCCGCGTCCACGGTGGTCGTGGGCCAGACCTATCACGTCGTCGGGACGTTCGACGGGGCGACCCAACGCCTGTACGTGAACGGCGTGCAGGTGGCCTCGGGCCTCTTCTCAGGCCCGGTGAACGTGACCACCACCCCTGTCGTGGTGGGATCGTGGGACGCGGCCAGCGAGTTCCTGGCCGGGACGGTCGACGACGTCGCGGTGTACGCCAAGGTCCTGAGCCCCGCGCAGGTCACGACGCACTACACCCAGGGGACATCGACCACGCCCCCGCCCCCTCCTCCGGCCCAGCGCTCCCTTCTGGTGACCCGGGCGGGGACCGGCTCGGGGACCATAACCTCTGCCTTTCCGGTCGGGATCAACTGCGGGTCCGTCTGCACCACGACCGTCACCGACGGCATGGTCGTCACCCTCTCCGCCGCGTCGGCCCCGGGCTCGACCTTCGGCGGTTGGACCGGGGGCGGCTGTACCGGCACCAAGGCGTGCATCACCACCGTCACCGCCGACACCACCGTCACCGCGACCTTCACCGCCGTCGTTCCGCCGCCGACAGCGGGCTACGGGGCGACGGTGATCGCCGACGGTCCCACCTCGTTCTGGCGGCTGGCTGAGGCCACCGGGACGGCGGCGGCCGACTCGGCCGGCCCGAACACCGGCGTGTACCGCAACGGCGTGACCACCGGGGTGGCCGGGCTGACCTCCGACACCGCGAACATGGCGGCGTCCTTCGACGGGGTCAACGACATGGTGTCCGTGCCGAGCTCCCCCGGGCTGAGCCCCACGGCAGCCGTGACCGTCGAGGCCTGGGTGCGCCCGACCACCAAGCCCGCGGCCGGCGCCTTCGCGTCGGTCGTGACCAAGGCCGAGGCCTACTCCTTGCAGTTCAACGGCCCCCAGTTGGAGTTCACCACCATCCAGGGCATCACCCGGCGCCGGGTGCAGGCCCCGGCCTCGGCCATCGTCGTCGGGGGGACGTATCACGTGGTCGGCACCTACGACGGCACAACCCAGCGCCTGTACGTGAACGGCGTACAGGTCGCGTCGGGCGCCTTCTCCGGTGCGGTCAACGCCAATGCCAGTCCTGTGCTGCTGGGATCCTGGGACGCGGCCAGCGAGTTCCTCGCCGGCACCATCGACGACGTGGCCGTCTACGCCAAGTCGTTGTCGGCTGCGCAGGTCAGCAGCCACTACGGCGCCGGCCGGACCACGTAGCCCCTTCGGGCGGTGACGCGCCGCCCCGTACAACCGCTCGACGCCAAGGACCGAGGAGAACCGTGCGCTTCGCCCGACGACGGGTCGTGTCAACGGCCGCTGGCACCATGTGCGCCGTCGCCCTGGCCGTCGTCCCGAAACTCGACTCGACGTCGCCGCAACCAGCGCCCCGGCCGGTCGGCTCCGCCGGCGGCACCCGCCTGCTCTTCAGCGACGAGTTCGGCGGGACCACCGTGGCGCCGGCAACGTGGCACACCTGCGCCTGGTGGGCCACGTCGACCTGCTCCATCGAGTCCAACCAGGAGCTGGAGCTCTACACAAAGGACAACGTCTCGGTGGCCGGCGGCGTGCTGACGTTGCAGGCCCGCAGGCAGGACGCCGTCGGCTGGAACGGGCGGACCTACCGCTACACCTCCGGGATGGTCAGCACCGGCGGGCGCAACGGCGGGAGCACGCCCGGGTTCACCTACCGGTACGGCTATGCCGAGGCCCGGGTCCGGCTGCCGTCGGGCGCCGGCCTGTGGCCGGCCTTCTGGATGCTGCCGGCCGACCACTCCTGGCCGCCGGAGATCGACGCCATGGAGGCGCTCGGGGAGGCACCCGACGTGGTCGGAATGAACTATCACTACGTGGGCGCCGACGGCCTGCCGGCGCGCGCATCCGCCAGCTGGACCGGGCCGGACTTCTCCGCCGGCTGGCACACGTTCGGTGTCGACTGGGAGCCGGATGCGCTGGTCTGGTACGTCGACGGGATCGAACGAATGCGCTTCACTGACGCGTCGGCCATCACCGCGGAGCCGTCTTACCTCGTGCTCGACCTGGCCGTGGGGGGCACCTCTGCCGGCGCTCCGGATGCCTCCACACCGCTGCCGGGCGACTACCTCGTCGACTACGTACGGGTCTGGACCGGCTTCGGCACCCCTCTGTCGCCCTGACAGCCAGAATCCCGTCTCCAGCTGTATCGCATGCAGTGACCTGAACGCCACTCAAGGTGACGGGACTGTCCGCCGACAGCACCGACATGCAGGCACCGGAGTCGTACCACCACATCAAGCGGCTGGCGGCAATCTCAATGCTGGCGGGCGCACTGGCTCTACCGGTTCTCCAGGCCGCCCCTGCGACGGCCGCCACCCCCCTTCCCGTCGGCTCGAGCGGAGGGGCCAATCTGGTCTTCAGCGACGAGTTCGACGGCTCCAGCCTGAACGCGGCCACCTGGCAGACCTGTTCCTGGTGGGCGACGACGACCTGCTCCATCGAGTCCAACAACGAGCAGGAGCTCTACACCCCCAACAACGTCTCGGTCGCCAACGGGGCCCTGAAGCTGCAGGCCCGCCGGGAGAACGCCGTGGCCTGGAACGGCAAGACATACAACTACACGTCGGGCATGGTGAGCACCGGCGGGCGCAGCGGCTCCGTGGCCCCCGGCTTCACCTACAAGTACGGCTACGCCGAGGCTCGGGTCGACGTCCCCGCCGGCCAGGGCCTGTGGCCGGCGTTCTGGACCCTCCCGTCCGACTACTCGTGGCCGCCGGAGATCGACGCCATGGAGATCCTCGGCAACCAGCCCAACGTGACCCACATGACCTACCACTACCTCGACGCCAATGGGGTGGAGCAGGGCCCGGGCGCCAGCTGGGCCGGCCCCGACTTCTCGGCCGGCTGGCACACCTTCGGTGTCGACTGGGAGCCCAACGCCATCGTCTGGTACGTCGACGGCGTCGAGCGCAACCGCTTCACCGACGCCTCGGCGATCACGGCCAAGCCCCAGTACCTCCTGCTGAACCTGGCAGTAGGCGGCACCTGGCCGGGGTCGCCCGACGCGTCGACGTCATTCCCCAGCGACTACCTGGTCGACTACGTCCGGGTCTGGGACCACTTCGGCACACCCGCCACGCCGACGCCGCCGCCGGCATCGGGCTACGCCGCGGTGGTGGCCGGCGACGGCCCCGTCTCGCACTGGCGGCTGGGTGAGGCGTCCGGGAGCACCGCAACCGACTCGTTCGGGACGAATCCCGGTACCTACCTGAACGGCGTCTCCCTGGGCGCAACGAGCCTCCTGACTGCCGACACGACGAACCCGGCTGCCTCGTTCGACGGGGTCAACGACTCCGTGGCAGTGCAGAGCTCGGCCGGCCTCAGCCCGACGGCTGCGGTGACGGTCGAGGCCTGGGTGCGGCCGTCAGCGGTGCCGACGGCCGGGAACTTCGCCTCCGTGGTCACCAAGGCGGAGTCCTACGCCTTGCAGTTCAACGGACCGCAACTGGAGTTCACGACCATGCAGAGCGGTACCCGGCGCCGGGTGCAGGCACCCGCCGGCGCCGTCGTGGCCGGTCGGACCTATCACGTGGTCGGCACCTACGACGGAACGACGCAGCGATTGTTCGTGAACGGCGCCCAGGTGGCATCGGGGGCGTTCTCCGGGCCGCTCAGCGCCAACACCAACCGGGTCGTGATCGGCTCGTGGGACACGGCCTCGGAGTTCCTCTCCGGGTCGGTGGACGAGGTGGCCGTCTACGCCGGCGCCCTCACCCCGGCCCAAGTCGCCAACCACTTCAACCAGGGTTCGGCCACCGCCACCCCGCCCCCTCCGCCCCCGCCCCCTCCGGCGCCGGCGTACCGGGCGACGGTCGTCGGCGACGCGCCCGTGGCCTACTGGCGTCTCGGTGAGACCTCCGGCACCTCGGCCATCGACACGGTCGGCGCCAACACCGGCATCTACCGCAATGGCGTGGCCGTCGGTGCTGCGAGCCTCACGTCCGACACCGCAGACCGGGCCGCCTCCTTCGACGGCGTCAACGACTCGGTGGCGGTGCCCAGCAGCGCCGGCCTGAGCCCGACCGGCGCGGTGACCGTGGAGGCGTGGGTGCGCCCGTCGGCCGTGCCTGCGGCCGGCAGCTTCGCATCGATCGTGACCAAGGCCGAGTCGTACGCACTGCAGTTCAACGGCCCCCGGCTGGAGTTCACCACCATGGCCGGCGGCACCCGCCGGCGGGTACAGGCCGCCGCTGGCGCGGTGGTGGCCGGGCAGACCTACCACGTGGTCGGCACGTTCGACGGGACGACCCAGCGGCTGTTCGTGAACGGTGCCCAGGTGGCCACCGCCACGTTCTCGGGTGCCATGAGCGTCAACGCCAACCGGGTCGTGCTCGGCTCATGGGACACCGCCTCGGAGTTCCTCAACGGGACGATCGACGACGCCGCCGTCTACAACAAGGTGCTGACGGCCACCCAGGTTGCGACCCACTACAACCAGGGCCGGCCCGCGGCCTGATCGATCGACGGCGGGCGGGCCGAACCGGCCTAGCCTCCTCCGGAATGCAACGGAGGAGGGGTACGGCCGCCGGGCTGGACCCCTCCGTGCCGGCCCTGATCTTCAAGATCGGCCGCTACCCGTTGCACCACGGCGGCGTCGGGGCCATCCGGTCGCTCGGGCGCCTGGGCGTGCCCGTCTACGCTGTCACCGAGGACCGCTTCACGCCGGCGGCGGTGTCCCGGTACCTCACGGGCAGATTCGTCTGGCCGACCACGGGCGCCGAAAGCCCGGAGGAGCTCGTGGAGGGCCTGCTGGCCCGGGGCCGGCGGCTGGGTCGCCGCACGGTCCTCGTACCCACCGACGACGAGGCTGCGGTGCTGGTGGCCGAGCACGCCGAAGCCCTGAGCGGCCAGTTCCTGCTTCCCGGGGTGCCGGCCGACCTGCCCCGCCGCCTGGCCGACAAGGCGGCCCTGTTCCAGCTCTGCCAGGCCACCGGCGTCCCCGCCCCCGCCTCCGCCCTGCCCGCCTCGGTGGAGGAGCTCCTGGCCCGCGCCGCGGAGATGTCCTATCCCGTGGTCCTCAAGAACGCGGCGCCGTGGACCCGACTCCAGCGGCCGGCCGTCGGCAACACCACGATCGTGGACGACGAGGCTCACCTCCGGGCCATCGCCGGGGGGTGGCCGGTGATGCCCGCCGTGCTCGTCCAGGCCTACCTGCCAGCCGAGGGGGCCGAGGACTGGATGACCGCGTTGTACTGCGACCGGACGTCGGCCTGCGTCGTGCTGGGCACCGGCATCAAGACCCGCTCGTGGCCCCCCCACGCCGGGGTCACCACCCGCGCCTTCACGGCCCCGAACCCGCAGCTCGCCTCGATGGCCGCCGACCTGTGCAGGGACATCGGCTTCCGAGGGATCGCCGACCTCGACTGGCGCTTCGACCAGGCCGACGGGCAGTACAAGCTGCTCGATTTCAATCCCCGGATCGGCGCCCAGTTCAGGCTGTTCCAGACCGACGTCGGCATCGACGTGGTCCGCGCCCTCCACCTGGACCTGACCGGTCGCGCCGTGCCCCGGGGGAACCAGGTCGACGGGCGGGGGCTGGTGGTGGAGAACCTTGACCTGCCGGCCGCGCTCGCCGAACGCCGCTCAGGGAGCGGGCACGGCCCCGTCGCCGGCAGCCGGCGGGGGACCGAGCTCGCCTGGCTGGCCCTGGACGATCCCCTGCCTGCTGTCGCCGCCGCCGCTCGCTCCGCAGTTCCCGCCGCTGCAGTCCTGCGGCGGCTGCTGCGCCGGTAGGACGGACCCGGTCGCCGCAGGCTGGGTGGCGCCGAGGAACCGGTAGATGACCGCATCACGGTCGCGGTAGAAGACCCGCCAGTCGGGCGAGGCGGCGAGGGCCCGGTCGAGGCCGGCGATCGAACCCTTGGGAAGGAGGCCGAGGACCTCGGAGTAGAGGTCCTGGTCGGCGCTCAGGAACAGGTACACGTCCCCCTGGGTGGCGGCCACGTGGTCCCGGTACAGATTGGCCAGCGCGGGCAGGTCGGCCGGACCGAGCCGGTGCCCGCGGAACTCGTCAAGGGTGGTCAGGGGGGGAGGTGTCGAACCGCCGAGGAACTCGTC
>JBBWZS010000067.1:0-23735 GCA_039649175.1 Acidimicrobiaceae bacterium | reverse complement strand
TGGTGTTGGACGTGTCCGAGCCCGGCGCACCGTGGGAGGTGCCGCCATTGGCGTCACAGCCGGTGCCGATGACCACGGTGTAGAGGTTGGTCTGGCCCTGGCTGCCGGTGACGGTGCGACACCCACCCGACTGGGTGAACGTCGACGACGACGCCGACGAGTCGCCGGCAGCGTCGGCGGCATCGCTGCCGGCGGCCGCGGAGGCGTTGGCCGGCGAGCCGGCGGAAGTGTTGGAAGGCGAGGCGTAGGCGCTGGCCGGGCCGGCGGGGGTGACGGCCACGGGGCCGGCCACGACGGGGCCGGGGGTGGCGGGACCGCCGACGGTGGTGACGCTCACCGACGGGTCGGCGGGAGCCGCAACGGGTGTCGAGGGATCGGGGGTGCTGGGGGCGGGATCGACGGCGATGGGCGGAGCATCGGCCGCGGTGGTGGGTGGAGTGTCGGTCGGGCCAGGAGCGGGAGCGACCGTGGTGGGCGGAGCATCGGCCACGGTGGTGGGTGGCGCGGCCACGGTGGTCGGAGGCTCAGCCACGGTCGTGGGAGGCGTGGCCACCGTGGTGGGTGGCGCGGCCACGGTGGTAGGAGGAGCGGCCACGGTGGTCGGAGGCGCTGCGGTGGTGGGAGGTGACTCGGAGGGCGCATCGGCGGCTGCCGGACGCGACGTGAGGATCAACAGGAACGCGGCGGCGAGCAGGCCGGACACGGCCCACACGACCGCACTGGCAATCCTGGGATGCTCGGTCCTGCCCACCATCGACTCGACACCCTCACTGCCACCGTACGGGCGACGCGGGGGCTCCGACGTCCCCCAAGCCGCGGTTGTCTACCACGGTGCCCCCCTGCAGGCAAGGGTCGGGCCCCACCGGGACCCGATCGCGACCGATCAGCCAACCGCGAGCACCCGGGCGGCGGCAGCGCGCACCAGCACGACGGCCCACGTCCGAAACGGCTTCCAACGCTCGGCCATGGCCGAGAACTCGTCCTCGGTGGGCACGTCGGGCAGGTCCCACAACCGCGCCGCCAGGGCCATGGCCCTGGGCTCGAACACGGCGACGTCGGCCAGCCCGGCACTGCGGACGACGATCAGAGAGCTGTAGAAGGGCCCGATCCCCGGCAACGTCTGCAGCCCAACCATGGCCTCCTCGAGTGCCTGTCCCTGGATGTGCTCGACGTCGAGCTCGCCGGCGAGGGCGGCCGTGGCCACGCCGTGAAGGCGTCCGATCTGGTCGCCCGACAACCCCGGGAAGCTGTCGACGTCGAGCAGGCGCTCGGGTGTGGGCAGGGCGGCGATCGTCTCGCCTGCCACCGCGAAGGTCTGGCCGTAGGCCTCGCTCAGTTGCCGGCGGACCTCGGCCATGCGATGAGCGGGACGCCGGGCGCTGATGATGCACCAGGCCGCCGCCTCGTACGGCGAGTAGAACAGCGGCGGCCGTAACCCTGGGGCTGCCGCCTGCAGTCTGGCGATCACCGGATCGCGTCGACCGACCTCGGCGAAGGCCCAACCGTCGTGGTCGAGTGAGAGCACCCTGGCCACCTGTCGCTTCACCGCGTCGGGGTCAGCTGGTCCCCGACCGTGCAATGGACCCCGTCGGCGTCCTGACGCACGGCCACGCCGACCTGATCGCGGTAGCCGTCGACGCAGAACGCCAGGCGCATGATCCCGTCCCTGCTGGTCTCGAAGCGCTGGCCGAAGCCGAAGTTGTCGGCCTCCTCGAGAGAGAAGGGGCCCTGGGGCTCGATGGTGAAGGTGGCTTCGTCCAACCGGTCGGTCATGCCTGCCATCGTGCGCTTCGAAACCGGTCATCCTCTGTCCTGTATTGCTGGAAAGATCCGCTCATGCGCGCCGACCGCCTGGTGTCGATCCTCCTGCTGCTCCAGCGACGCGGCCAGGTCACGGCCCACGAGGTGGCGGCTGAGCTCGAGGTGTCGGAGCGCACCGCTCGTCGCGATCTCGAGGCACTGGCCATGGCCGGCATCCCCGTCTACGCCGAGCGCGGCCGCCACGGCGGGTGGCGCCTCGCCGGCGGCGGCAAGACGGACCTGAGCGGGCTTACCGCGGCCGAGGCCCAGGCTCTGTTCCTGGTGGCCGGTCCCTCGTCGACGGCCACTCCCGAGGTGAGGGCGGCGCTGCGCAAGTTGGTGCGGGCGTTACCCGAACCGATGCGCGACCGTGCCGAGGCAGCCTCGACGGCGGTCGTGGTCGACCCCTCGGGCTGGGACCGTTCGCCGGGCGACCGCCCCGCACCTGCCCATCTCGAAGCTGCCCAGAGCGCAGTGGTCAGAGGCCTACAGGTACGGCTCGGCTACGTGGCCCGCGGCCGAGACCCGACGTCGCGCATCGTGCACCCCCTGGGGCTCGCCGCCAAAGGAGCAGCGTGGTACCTGATCGCCGGCACCGAAGCCGGGCTGAGGACCTTTCGCGTCGACCGCATCACCTCGCTCGACCTCACCGGTGACCCGGTCGTGAAGCCGCCGGGCTTCGACCTCGGCGACGCCTGGCGTCTCATCGCCGACGAGGTCGAGCGCACACGGACGCCCGTCCGGGCCCGGGCATCGGTGGTGCCCGAAATGGTGGGTACCCTGCGTTTCGTGCTGGGCAGGCGCCTGGGCATCGGGCCGACGGGCGCCGACGGCAGGGTGCAGGTGGAGCTTCGGGGTCGGAGCGTCCGCTCGCTGGCCGGAGAGATCGCCGGCTTGGGCGCCGCCGTCGAGGTGCTGTCTCCGCCTGAGTTGCGCCGTGCCCTGGCCGTGCTCGGTCGTGAGCTGACGGCCACCTACCCCGACGAGGACGAGGAACGTCGTTCTACCGTGCCGCCAGGTGGTGCAAGACGACGGCGGCGGCGGTGGCCACGTTGAGCGAGTCCACACCGTCGGCCATGGTGACCCGCACCCGGCGGTCGGCCGCCGCCAGCGCCGCTGCCGACAGGCCCGGGCCCTCGCCGCCCACCAGCACGGCCCTCCGACCTCCCGCATCGACATGGCGGACGTCGTCGGCATCGGGTGCCGGGGTGAGGGCCAGCACCTCGAAGCCGAGGTCCTGGAGCCGGGCGATGGCACCCGGCCACTCCTGGGCCCGGGTGTAGGGGACGCTCAGGACGTGGCCCATCGACACACGCGTGGCGCGGCGGTAGAGGGGGTCGGCCGTGGTCGGGTCGAGCACGACGGCGCCGGCGCCGAGGGCGGCGGCGTTGCGGAACAGGGCTCCGAGGTTCTCGTGATCGTTGACCCCTTCGACCACCACGACCAGGTCGGTGGCGCCGACGGCGGGGGTGAGGTCGGGGAGGGGGCGGCGGTCGGCCGAGGCCAGGGCGCCCCGGTGGAAGTTGAAGCCGCCGACGGCGTCGACCACCGCCTGGGTGGCGAGGTAGACGGGAGCGTCGACGAGGGCCAGGTCGTCGGCCAGTGAGCGCAGACCGCGTTCGGTGACCAGCAGGCAGCGCAGCCGGTAGTCGGAGCGCACCAGCCGGCGGACCACCAGCGGGCCCTCGACGACGAAGTAGCCCTCGCCGTCACCGTCCGGCCGCTCGAGCCGCCGGCGCCGGACGGGGTCGTTGAGGCCGGTGAAGTCGCCGACCCTGACGTCGTTCGGGTCGTCGATGGGGATGATCGTGGCTACGCCTTCCATTCTGGTCGAGTGCCGCCTCAAGGGGGTGCGGCCGGCGGCCGATACCCGTCATGTGACGAGGGCCCGGCCGTGATCGACCTCGAGCGCCTCGACGCCAGCCTCGATCTGGCCCTGTCCGAGGAGGTCCGGGTCCACCGGTCGTTGGCCACTACCCCCGCCCCCTCGTACGCCGCCTCCCCGGAGGTAGCCACCCCGGAGGCAGCCACCCCGGAGGCCGGCACGCCGCCCGCGTCGGTCCCCCGGGCGCCATCACCACCACGGCACCGGCCGTCACCGCAGCCTGCAGGGGCCCGGTCCTCACCGCTCGCCCCCGCCGACATCGTCTGGCAGGACCTCGACATCGCCCAGCACGCGCAGGCGGTGGTGAACCTGGTGAGCCAGGGCCGGCTGGCCGAGGCCGACCTGCACATCGCCGCCCATGGCGACCTGGCCGGCGCCACGGGCCGGTCCACCCACCGGGCCGACGCCGTCGGCTGGCGCGTGATGCGCGCCCTTCTCGACGGACGCGAGGATGCCGCCCGTGCCGGCGTCGAGGAGCTGAACGCGCTCGACCCGGAAGGTCGCGACCCCGAGAGCCAGGAACGCCTCTGGGCCCAGCGTCTGGCCGTCGCCCTGACCTGGGGCAGCGAAGATGAGCGCTTCGCCGTGTTGGACCACTGCCGCCGGCGGGCCTACACCCAGGGCGACGTCGCCTGGCGCGGCCGCCTCACAGTGCTCCTCGCCGTTCTGGGCCGCACCGACGAAGCCGCTCGCGACTTCGACGCCACCATCGCCTCGGTGACGACCGGGACCGGCGGTGAGGCGTTGCTCGATGTGGTCACCGACCTGGCCGAGGCCGCGTGGGTGCTGGGCGACACCGCCCGCAGCCGTCTCGCCGGCCAGCGCCTGGCCCGGGCGGTGACGGCGCCGGTGGTGGTCGTCGGGCGGGCATGGGTGTGCAAGGGCTCGGTGGACTTCTACCGGGCGCTGACCGCCGTTGCTGCCGGACACGTCGACGACGCCGATCGCTGGTTCCGTTCCGCCGCCGAGGCCCACCGCCACCTCGGTGCCGACGCCCTCCTGGCCCGGACGCTACGCGGCTGGGCCACCAGCCTGACCGGGCGGGACCCGCAGCGAAGCGTCCAGCTGCTGCGCCAGGGGACCGAGCTGGCGCACCGCCTCGGCCTGGTCGACGAGGAGCCGGTTGCCCGCTCCGTTGTCGCCCAGGCCAGTTAGAGACCGGGTCGCAGCTTCAGCCGTAGTGGCAGCTGCACTGGCAGGCGTACCCCGAGGCCGCGTCGCTCATCTCCGCCGGCCAGAACTCGGTGCAGTCCTCGTGGTTGCCGTTGAGGCAGGCCTGGCTCTCGTTCTTGGAGGCGAGAGCGGCCACGCCGACGCCCATGGCCACGCAGGAGGTGACGGCGGCAACCGCCAGGCGGCTGCGCGCGGCGTTGTGGCAGTCGCGACTGGGCTTGATGAAGCCCAGTCCCCGGTCTTCGTACTTGCCCGGCTTGGCACCCAGCAGGGGCGCCCCGCAGTCGACGGCGTCGGCGAAACGGAACGGGATGAGGGTGTAGCCGACGGCCAACAGCAGGATGGCCAGCACCACGCCGGCGATGACCTTCTGCTCCTTGGTGGCGGCGATCATCGGCCGGCCACCAGTGCCTCGGCGATCTGCACGGCGTTGAGCGCCGCTCCCTTGCGCAGGTTGTCGCCGGAGACGAACAGGGCGAGGCCGGAGGCGACACCCGGGTCGCGGCGGATGCGCCCGACCAGGCAGGCGTCGATGCCGGCGGACTGCAGAGGCGTGGGGACGTCGACGAGGGCGACCCCAGGGGCACCGGACAGGATCTCGGTGGCCCGCTCGGGGGTGAGGGCCCGGTCGAACTCGACGTTGAGCGACAGTGAGTGGCCCGTGTACACCGGCACCCGGACGCACGTGCATGATACGGCCAGGTCACCCAGGCCCAGGATCTTGCGGCTCTCGTTGCGGAACTTGTGCTCCTCGTCGGTCTCGGCGTCGACCAGGTTTCCGGCGAGAGGGACGACGTTGAAGGCGATGGGCGCCGGGAACACGCTGTGGGGCGGGAACGGCACAGCCGACCCGGCTGTTACCAGCTCAGTCGCCTGATCTCCGATCTTGGCGACCTGCTCGTCGAGCTCGGTGATGCCCTTGCGTCCGGCGCCCGACACCGCCTGGTAGGTGCTGACCACCACCCGGCGCAGGCCGGCCTCGTCGTGAAGCGCCTTGAGCACGGGCATGGCGACCATGGTCGTGCAGTTCGGGTTGGCGACGATGCCCTTGGGGATGTGGTCGAGGGCGTGGGGGTTCACCTCGGCCACGACGAGGGGCACGTCGGGGTCCATCCGCCACGCCGAGGAGTTGTCGATCACGGTGGCGCCGGCAGCGGCCACCGCGGGGGCGAGGGAGCGCGAGGTGGTGGCGCCGGCCGAGAACAGCACCAGGTCGAGACCCCGCCAGTCGGCGGTGGCGGCGTCCTCGACGGCGATGTCGGCGCCGTCCCAGTCGAGTCGCTGACCGGCCGACCGGGCGGAGGCGAAGAGGCGGAGGTCGTCGACGGCGACGTCGCGTTCGGCCAGCACCGAACGCATCAGCGATCCGACTACACCTGTGGCGCCCACGATCCCGATCCTCATCTGGCCCAGGGTACCGCTCGGATCATTCGGTGGGTCACTCCGGTTCGTCGGGCAGGTCGAGCCCGAAGGCGGTGTGCAGCGCGCGCACGGCCTTCTCCAGGTCTGGCGCCCGCACCACGCAGCTGATCCGGATCGACGACGTGGAGATCATCTCGATGTTGATGCCGGCATCGGCCAGGGCCTCGAACATGGCCGCGGCCACGCCCGGGTTGGTCTTCATGCCTGCCCCGACCAGGCTCACCCGGCCGATCTCGGCGTCGTGGGTCACCCCGGCGGCGCCGATGTCGGTGGCCAGCGCCTCGGTGACCTTGAGGCCGGCGGGCAGGTCGGCCAGGGGCACGGTGAAGGAGATGTCGGTGGCACCGTGGGCGGAGACGTTCTGCACGATCATGTCCACGTTCACCGACTCGTCGGCCAGGGCCCGGAAGAGATGGGCGGCGATGCCCGGCTGGTCGGGGACCCGTTCGATGGTGACCTTGGCTTCCGAGGCGTCGTGGGTGACGGCGGAGATGATGGCCTGTTCGATGCCTGCCTCCTTTGTGGTTGCTGCCTCCTGGGGGAGGACCATGGTGCCCGGCTGCCAGGTGAAACTGGAACGCACGTGGAGCGCCACCCCGTGGTTGCGGGCGAACTCGACCGATCGCAGGCTGAGTACCCGCCCGCCGGTGGCCGCCATCTCGAGCATCTCCTCGTAGGACACCTGGGACAGGAGCCGGGCCCGGGGGACGACCCGGGGATCCGCGGAGTACACCCCGGCCACGTCGGTGTAGATCTCGCAGGCATCAGCGCCCAGGGCGGCGGCCAGGGCGACGGCGGTGGTGTCGGACCCACCCCGCCCGAGGGTGGTGATGTCGCGCTGGCGCGACACACCTTGGAACCCCGCCACCACGACGACGTGGCCTTCGCCCAGCGCCTCGACCAGGCGCTCGGCGCGGACCTCGAGGATCTTCGCCCGGCCGTGGGCGGCGTCGGTGACGATCCCCGCCTGGCTCCCGGTGAACGACGTGGCCGCCATCCCCCTGTCCCAGATGGCGATGCACAGCAGGGCCATGGAGATGCGCTCGCCCGCCGTCTGCAGCATGTCGAGCTCGCGCCCGGGCGGCGAGGCCGAGACCTCGTGGGCCAGGCGCAGGAGGTCGTCGGTGGTCTTGCCCATGGCGCTCACCACGGCCACCACCTCGTGGCCCTGCCTCTTGGTGCGCACGACGTGCTCGGCGACAGCCCGGAGGCGCCCCGGGTCGGCAACCGACGTACCGCCGAACTTCTGGACGACGAGGCTCACAGGGCTGGACGTCGCACGGGCGCTCAGTTTACCGCGGCCGCCTCTCCGGGCGGGGAAGGGGTCAAAGACCCAGCCACTAGGTTGGTCGGCCGTGGTCACCCAGAACCAGAAGCGCGCCCGCCAGAAGCAGGGGCGCCAGGCCCGCCAGGAGGCGCTGGACACGGCTCGCCGCAAGCGTGCCCGGCGCAACCGCGCCATCACCGCGATCGCCCTGACCCTGGCCCTGGTCGGGGGCATCGGCTTCTTCGTGGGAGGGGGGAGCAAGACCAAGGCGGCGCCCAAGCAGGTCGCCTGCCCGGCCGCCGACGGCTCGTCACCCCGCCAGACCAAGTTCGGCTCCGCCCCGCCGATCTGCATCGATCCGACGCACACCTACACGGCCCAGATCACCACCGACCACGGCGTCATCGACGTGAGCCTCGACCAGAGGCAGGCGCCCAACACGGTCAACAGCTTCGTGTTCCTCGCCCGCTACCACTTCTTCGACGGCCTGACGTTCCACCGGGTCGTGCCCGGCTTCGTGATCCAGGGCGGTGACCCCGAGGGCACGGGTGCCGGCGGTCCCGGCTACAAGTTCGGCGACGAGCTGCCCAAGGCCGGCCAGTACAAGATCGGCTCGCTGGCCATGGCCAACGCCGGTCCCGACACCAACGGGAGCCAGTTCTTCATCATCAGCGGCGACCAGGGGGCCAAGCTCGACCCCAAGTACTCGCTGTTCGGCCAGGTCACCAACGGGCTCGACGTGGTGGCCAAGATCGACGCCCTGGGGAACCCCGCCGACCAGTCGGGCAAGCCCACCGAGCCCATCACCATGTCTTCCGTCACGATCAAGGAGAGCTGAGATGCCCACTGAGTGCCCGGCCGCCGACGGCTCCAGCCCCAAGCGCCAGCGGTTCGACGCCCCACCGCCGATGTGCATCGACCCGGCCCACACCTACGGGGCCACCATGGTCACCTCCCTCGGCACCATGACCATCGCGCTCGACGCCGTCGGCGCCCCCAACACGGTGAACAACTTCGTGGTGCTGTCGCGCTACCACTACTACGACGGCGTGGGCTTCCACCGCATCATCCCCGGTTTCATGCTCCAGGGCGGCGACCCCGAGGGGACCGGGCGCGGTGGCCCCGGCTACAAGTTCGCCGACGAGCTGCCCAGGCCCGGCCGCTACGAGATCGGGTCGCTGGCCATGGCCAACGCCGGGCCCGACACCAACGGGAGCCAGTTCTTCATCGTGAGCGGGCGCAATGGAGTCGGGCTCCCTCCCCAGTACTCCCTGTTCGGCAAGGTGGTGGCCGGCCTCGATGTGGTGTCGGCCATCGAGGCCCAGGGCTCACCGTCAGGCGCCCCCAAGTCGAAGGTGGTCATCGAGTCAGTGACCATCACCGAGAGCTGAGTTACTGGCGGCTTCGCCGCCCCGGACGGGGCCCCAACCCCGTCCTCCTCCGAGCAGCGGGGGCCCTGCCCCGCCGCCGGCCGTGAGTCGCCGCCGGCCGTGCGTTCCCGGCGGCCTCTGAGTCAGTACCGGGGGAGGGCGCCCATGTCCGCCTCGACGCCGTCCACGAACACCACGACCTTGCCCTTGCCCTCGACCGACCACGACCCGTCGGGCCGCAGGATGACGGCGGTCTTCTCGTCGATGGCCACCAGGCGCAGCCCCGGCGGTGCCAGCTCGATGGTGCGCTTGGCCTTCTCGGGCGACCACGTGTCGTGGTGAGGGATGACTGCCAGTTGGGCCAGCAGGCCCAGGCCGAGGGTGAAGGCGCCGCCGCGCGGGTCGACCATGGGATCGCAGAAGACCATGGCCCCGGCTGACGACCCGGCCACGATGGCACCGTCCTTCCAGGCGTCGATCAGCGCGTCCCAGACGGGCGAGTCCTTGAGCACCGAGCGCAGGTGCATGGGCGACCCACCGCCCAGGTAGATGAAGCGGCTCCGGCGCACGGCGGCGGCCATGTCGGTGTCCTCGGCCTCCCGCCGGTGCAGCACCATGAGCCCACGGGCCGTCCCGCCGATGCTCTCGAACCATCGCTCTGCGGTCTGCACCGCCCGCTCGGGGTGCTCGTAGGCGGCCGCGGTGGGCAGGACCAGCACTTCGGGGTGGCCGTACTCAGCCAGGAGGGCAGCGTCGAAGGTGCAGCCCTCCTGCCATTCGCCTCCCCCAACCAACACCAGCGGCCCGTTCACCGGGCCAACCTAGTGGCACCACACGTGGCGCTCCTTACAGGCCCTTCCCGAACACCACGAAGACGATGATCCCCAGCACGATCAGCACGATGGGGACGAGGATCAGGGTGAGGGTTTCACTCAAGGCGACCATTCGCGGACCATATCGCGAACTGGATTTGCCGTGCTGGACCGCCCGTTGGCGCAGCCGTCAAGAGGCACCACGGGGCCAGATGGGGAAGCAACGGTCCTCGAGGGCGCCGAACGAGTAGGCCGGGTAGAGCCCGCCGAACATCGACCGGGTGCGCTCCGACCAGTCGAGCGCCTCGGGAGTGGAGATGCGCCTGAACACCTGGAGGATCCCCCCCTCGTACACGCGGTACTCGGCCCAGCCGCCGGGGAAGTCCTTGGTGGACGACACCTCCGCCCACGGCACGGCACCCGTCTCCGCCAGGTGGCGCACCCGGTTGCGGTGGGTGTGGCCGGCGAAGTAGCCGGCCACGGCCGGGCGGCGAGCGACGACGGTGACCAGGGCCCGGGTGTCGTCGGGCGTGATGCCGAACGAGTCGTTGCGCCCGTCGGCGAGCGGGTGGTGCCCGAAGGCCAGCACGGGCCGGTCCGCGCGCGCGCCGAGCTCGTCGAGCCACTCGAGCTGTGAGGCGCCGAGCGCCCCTCCCGCCCGCCCCGGCACGGACGTGTCCAGCAGGGCGAGGATCACCCCGGGCAGCTCGACGGCGACGGGCCCGAGGCCGGTGACGGCGCCGTCGATGAGCACGTCGTGGTTGCCCCGGACCCAGTGCAGGCGATCACCGAAGGCGGTGCCGTAGCACCCCATGAAGGCGTCGAACTCCTCGGTCGTGCCCGTCGAGGTGAGGTCACCCTTGGCCACCACTGCGTCCGGCCGGCAGGCGGCGATCTCGGCCACGGCGGCCCGGTTCATGGTCTCCGGGTAGGGCGCCTCACCTGCGTCGGCGCGCAGGGGTGGGCCGAGGTCGACCCCTGCCAGCACCCCGCACACCGTCTCCCCGAAATGGACGTCGTTCACAGTGGCCACCGTGGCCAGGCGCCGCCCCGGTGGGCGGGGCAGCGTCGAGAACTCGACCCCGTCGAGGCGGTAGGCGGTCGCCGGCTCCAGCCCGTCGTGACGCACGACGCGATGCCCGTCGTGGAGCACGGCGCCGTCGTCGGCTACGGAGGTGACCTCCATGGTCACCGGGCCGCGGATGTCCCCGACGGCGGGGCCCAGGACAGGCCCCGCCAGGGCGTGCCCGCCGGTCGTCTGGACCACAGCGCCATGCCCGACCACCGCCACGCCGGCACCGCCGCCGGTCCCGTCGCCTCGGGGGCCAGCACCACCTCGAGGGCGGCCATGATCGCCGCCATCTCCTCGGGTGACGGCACACCGCCGCCGGTGATCACCACCTCGGCGCCACCGCCAGCGGTGGTCACTGCGTCCTGGCCGGTGGCGGTCACTGCCTCCTGGCCGGCGGGCCCGTCAGAGGGGGACGTTGCCATGCTTGCGTGACTGCAGCTCCTCCCGCTTGGAGCGCAGCATGGCCAGGGCCCGCACCAGAGCGGGTCGGGTCGTGGCCGGGTCGATGACGTCGTCGATGTAGCCCCGTTCGGCGGCGATCCAGGGGTTGGCGTGGCGCTCGGCGTAGGCGGCCACCAGGGTGGCCCGGAGGGCGCCGGGATCGTCGGCGTCCTCCAGCTCGCGGCGGTGGATGATCTCCACCGCGCCGTGGGGGCCCATCACCGCCACCTCGGCGGTGGGCCAGGCCAGGGCGAGGTCGGCGCCGATCGACTTCGAGTTCATCACCACGTAGGCGCCCCCGTAGGCCTTGCGCACCACGACCTGAATGCGGGGGACGGTGGCCTCGCAGAAGGCGTAGAGCAGCTTGGCCCCGTGGCGGATGATGCCGCCGTGCTCCTGGTCGGTGCCCGGGAGGAAGCCGGGGACGTCGACGAAGGTGACGAGGGGAATGTTGAAGGCATCGCAGGTGCGGACGAAGCGTGCCCCCTTCTCCGACGAGTCGATATCGAGCACGCCCGCCAGCACCTGTGGCTGATTAGCCACGATCCCCACCGTGTGGCCGTCGAGGCGGGCGAAGCCACACACCAGGTTGCGGGCCCACAGAGGCGAGTACTGGTAGAGCTCGCCGTCGTCGACCACGGCGCTGATGACCGCGGTCATGTCGTAGGGCTCGGTGGACCCGACGGGCACGGCGTCGACCAGCTCCGGCGACGTGCGGTCGGGGTCGTCGGTGACCTCGGCCCGGGGCGGCGCGTCACGGTTGCTCTGGGGCAGGAACCCGAGGAGGTGGCGCACCTCGTCGAGGCACGCGGTGTCGTCGGGGGCGGTGAAGTGGGCCACCCCCGAGCGGGTGGCGTGGGTCATGGCCCCACCCAGCTCCTCGAGGGACACGTCCTCGCCGGTGACGGTGCGGACCACGTCGGGGCCGGTGATGAACATGTACGAGGTCTTCTCCACCATGAACACGAAGTCGGTCATGGCCGGGCTGTAGACGGCGCCACCTGCGCACGGGCCCATGATCACGCTGATCTGAGGGACGATGCCCGATGCCTCGGCGTTGCGACGGAAGATCTCGCCGTAGGCCACGAGGGAGACGACGCCTTCCTGGATCCTGGCGCCCGCCCCGTCGTTGAGGCCGATCAACGGCGCTCCGACGCGCTGGGCCAGGTCCATGACCTTGTGGATCTTCTCGGCGAAGACCTCACCGAGCGATCCCCCGAAGACGGTGAAGTCCTGGGCGAAAAGGAAGACCTGGCGACCGGCGACGGTGCCCCAGCCGGTGATGACCCCGTCGGTGTAGGGCCGCTCCTCGAGGCCGACGGCGTCGGCCCGGTGGCGGGCGAGGAGGTCGAGCTCGTTGAAGCTACCGTCGTCGAGGAGGTACTCGACGCGCTCGCGCGCCGTCATCTTGCCCCGGGCGTGCTGGCGTTGCACCGACGGCTCCGACCCGGCGTTGCGGGCCTGCTCCCGCCGCCGCCGTAGGTCGTCGAGGCGGTCGGTGGTCGTCGGCTTCATCCGGGTCGAGGCTACCCGGCAGTCAGCCCTCAGGGATCCGCGGTGAGGGCGGCCACGCGCTCGGTGAGCCGCCACGCCCGCAGGCGACGGGCCACGTCGTCGAGGGCCGGGGTGGGGCCTCGCCACCGGAGGGTGTCGACGCTGTCGAGCACGGGCGCGTCGGCGCGCAGGGTGGCCAGGTCGCGGAACAACAGCACGAGCTCGAGCTGGTCGACGAGCGTCGCCGCCAGGCGCACCCGACCCCGCACGGCCACGTCCCAGCGGGTGGCGTCGATGGGGATGTCCTCGAGATGGGGATAGCGACCCAGTACCGCGCTGGCCGCCGTCTTGCCCCACCCGGGGAGTCCGGGGAACCCGTCGGCCGAGTCGCCCACCAGGGCCAGCCAGTCGGGGATGGACTCGGGGTGGATGCCGTAGCGGGCCACCACGCCGTCCTCGTCGGTGACGGCGTCCTTGCGGCGGTCGAGCTGCACGACCCGCGTGCCCACCACCGCCTGGGCCAGATCCTTGTCAGGCGTCATGATCACCACCTGGTCGACGGCGGGGTCGGCGGCTGCGGTGCGGGCGGCGGCGGCCAGGGCGTCGTCGGCCTCCAGCTCGACCATCGGGAACACCACCACCCCGAGGGCGGCCAGGGCCTCCTCCACCAGCGGGAACTGGGCCAGCAGCGCCGCGGGCATCCCCGCGCTCGACTTGTAGCCGTCCCAGCGCTGGTTGCGGAACGACTCCACCACGCTGTCAGTGGCGACCCCCAGGTGGGTCACCCCGTGTTCCAGCAGGCCGACCACGCTCCAGAGCACGCCCCGGGTGGCGGCCACGTCCTCCTTGTCGTCGTGGTCGGCGGCCGGGGCGCCGAAGTGGTGGCGGAACAACTCGTAGGTGCCGTCGAGCAGGTGGACCTTCACCGGGCCAAGCCTGCCAGCCGGGGGACCTCGGCGGCCTGGCACGCCAGGGCGACGGGGTCCACGCCCCCGAGGGCGGCCATGCGGGCGGCGGCCTGGTCGAGGCGGTCCTCGCCCAACTGCCCCTGCTGGACGGCGGCCACCAGGGCGTCGCGCATCTCCCGGGCGGAGTGGCCCTCGGTGACCAGCACCCCGTCGGCCCCGGCGGCGACCGCCTTGACCGCGGCTTCGGCAACGGTCCATCGGCTGTTGACCGCGCCCATGCCCACCGAGTCGGTGATGGCCACACCGCGGAAGCCGACGTCGCGCAGCAGCTTGTAGGAGAGAGGGGACAGGCTGGCGGGGACGCCGGGGTCGATGGCGGCGTACTCCACGTGGTTGACCATCACCACCGGCACCCCAGCGGTGATCAGGGTGCCGAAGGGCAGCAGATCGGCGGCCGCCAGCGCGGCCAGCGGAGCGTCCACCCGGGAGCGGGCCACCTCGGGGTCGCCGACGGAGCGCCCGTGGCCGGGGAAGTGCTTGACCGCCGAGCGCACGCCGGCATCGGCGAGCCCCGCTGCCTGGGCCAGGGCGTACCGGGATGCGATGGCCGGATCGGCGGAGAAGGACCGGTCGCCGATGGTGGCCTTCGAGGGCCCGGCGTCGAGGTCGGCCACCGGCGCCAGGTCGAGGTCGACGCCGGCCGCGGCGAGCTGTGCTCCCGTCTGGCGGGCCAGTTGGCGCACCTCCTCGGTCGAGTGCTCACCGGCCTGGCGCCGGGCGGAAGGGCCTGGCCCGAACACGGGGGCGAACGACGACACCCGGCCTCCCTCCTCGTCGGTGGCGACGACGAGGGGGTGGTGGGACCGGGCCCGGACATCACCGAGCAGGGCGGTGATCTGTGCCCCGGACCTGACGTTGGCGCGGGAGACGAAGACACCCCCGACGCCGACGTCGACGAGGTCGTCGATGAGGGGATCGGCCGAGGTCGTGACCCCGGCCAGGCCGGCGATCAGCACCTGCGCGGCCCGGTCGGGGAGCGGGGCAGGCCGGCACGGGGAAGTGGACGGGGGCGCGACCTGCGACGTGGCCGGCCGGGCGGCGGCACCGGATGGCGGGGCCGAGGAGCTGCAGGCGGCGGTCACCATCACGGCGACCACGGCGACGACGGCTTTCTGGAAGTGCTGCGGGAGCCCGACCGGTCTGATCGCGCACGCTAACCCGGGGGGCGACGGGCGACCGTCATCCGTTCTGGTCACGTTTCGGTCGGCCAGGGCCCGCCGAACAGTGACCGGAACGGTGTAGGTCGACCGGCGTCGGTACCCTCGCGGTCATGCGTGGGGATCGCGGTGCCTGAGGGAGACACCCTCTTTCGCACCGCGGCCACCCTTCAGCGCTGGCTGGGCGGCCGCCAGATCACCGCCGCCACCACGACGGTCCGGGGCCTCCCCGCCGAGCGACTGGTGGGTCAGAGGGTCGACAAGGCCGAGGCGTGGGGCAAGCACCTGCTGTTGCGTCTCGGATCCGGGCAGGTGCTGCACTCGCACCTGCGCATGAGCGGGTCGTGGCACGTGTACTCGGTGGGTGACCACTGGCTCCGCCCGCCTCGCCAGGCCCGGCTGGTGTTGACCTGCGACGACCGGGTGGCGGTGTGCTTCAACGCACCCGTCGTCGAGTTGCTGGCCGCCCACGCCGAGCTCGTCCATCCCGCCCTCGCCCGGTTGGGCCCCGATGTCCTGTCCGACGACGTCGATGTGGCCGTGGTGCGCCGCCGGATTCGCAGCCGTCCGGAGGCGTCGACGCTGGGTGAGCTCCTTCTCGACCAGACCGTCGTGGCCGGGATCGGCAACATCTGGCGCTGTGAGGCCCTGTTCGTCGAGGGCCACAACCCCTGGACGCCGCAGTCCCAGGTGGGTGACGACCAGCTCGACCGTCTGGTGGTGACGGCCAGCCGGCTCATGAGGACGAGCGCGGGGATCGACCCCGAACCGAGGGCCGGGTCCCCCGACGCGGTGCCGAGCCCGCCGGGTCGTCCCTTCAGCCGGTGGGTGTACAAGCGCAACGGCCGTCCCTGCCGGCGTTGCGGCACGCTCGTGGCGGCGCGCCGCCAGGGCGAGCAGGCCCGCACCGCGTACTGGTGCCCGGTGTGCCAGCCCCTCCCGGCCGGCACGTCCGCCGTTCCCGAGACGTGACTGCCGGCCCGTCCGGCCCCCAGGACAGTGCCGGCCCGTCCGGCCCCCAGGACAGTGCCGGCCCGTCCGGGCCTCGCGGCGGCGGCGCCCGGCGGCGGCTCTTCGTCGACCTGTCGCCGCTGCGCGAGTCGCGGGACTACCGCCTGCTCTTCGGCGGCGAAGCGGTGTCGTGGCTGGGCCGCCAGGCCACGGTCGTCGCCGTCTCCTACCAGGTGTACGTGCTCACCAAGTCGTCGCTGGCGGTGGGCATGCTGGGCCTGGCCAACCTCGGGCCCCTCGCCGCCCTGTCGCTGGCCGGCGGGGCCATCGCCGACGCCGTCGACCGGCGCAAGCTGCTCCTCGTCACCCAGGTGCTGCTGTGCCTCACCAGCGTCGGCCTGGCCCTCAACGCCTCGGTGGCGTCACCCGCGGTGTGGCCCATCTTCGTGTTGAGCGCGCTGGCCGCCGGCCTGTCCGGCATCGACCTGCCGACCCGCAACGCCATGATCCCGAGGATGGTGGGGCGCGACGCCATCCCCGCGGCGTCGGCCCTGGGCCAGATCCTCATGCAGGTCGGCTTCGTGGTCGGCCCCGCCCTGGCCGGGCTGGTGATCGCCCGGGTCAGCCTGGCCTCGGCCTACTGGCTCGACGTGTCCACCTTCGTGGTGTCCATCGCCGCCGTGTCGTTCCTGCGGGCCCAGCCTCCCGAGGGGGGAGGCACCCGGGCCGGGGTGGCCTCGGTGCGCGAGGGCCTGCGCTACCTGCGGGGACGGCGGCTGTTGGTGAGCACGTTCGTCATCGACATCGACGCCATGGTCTTCGGGATGCCCCGAGCCTTGTTCCCCGCGCTCGGGACGGGCCTGTACGGCGGCGGGGCGGCGACGGTCGGGCTGCTCTACGCCGCCCCCGGGTTCGGTGCCCTGGTCGGCGCCCTGCTCACCGGATGGGTCACGCGGGTCCGTCGCCAGGGGCGGGCGGTCATCGTGTCGGTGGTGGGTTGGGGGGCGGCCATCGCCGCCTTCGGCCTTGTGCACTGGCTGCCGGTGGGCCTGGTCCTGCTCGCCTTCGCCGGGGCCGCCGACGTGATCTCGGCGGTGTTCCGCAACACCATCCTGCAGATCAACGTCCCCGACGCCCTGCGGGGCCGCCTCTCGGCCGTGCACATCGCCGTGGTCACCGGTGGTCCGTCGCTGGGAGACGCCGAGGCCGGTGCTGTGGCCGCCCTGGTGTCGGCCCCGTTCTCGGTGGTGACCGGCGGGGTGGCCTGCATGCTGGGCGTCGGGCTACTGCACCGCTGGGCGCCGCAACTGTGGGCCTACGACGCCGGCGCCGCCGAGCCGTCCCCGGTGCCGCCCACCGGGTGAAGGTTGCCGGCGGCGGCCGCCGCCGTCTGCCGTCACGCCTGGTCGGCAGCTCGCTGGATCTCGGCCAGGTCGATCGAACGCATCGGTACCGGTGCCGCTCCGGTGGACACCGATGAGTTCGCGCCGGCCTGATCGTCGAACGAACATGACCACCACCAATCCTGACCTCGAACCGGCGGCCCGGCGGATGGCCGCCATCGTCGAAGGTGTGCCCGACGACGCCCTGCGCAGGCCGACGCCCTGTCGGGACTACACCGTCGGCGACCTGCTCGACCACATCGCCGGAACCGCACTGGCGTTCACCGCCGCCGCGGTCAAACGGCCACTCGGGGGTGCTCCGTCGGGCGACGCCGCCAGGCTGAGCGCCGACTGGCGCGTTCGCGTCCCCCACGATGTGTTGGGTGTGGCTCAGGCATGGGGCGATGCCGAGGCGTGGACGGGCATGACCGCTGCCGGCGGTGTCGAGCTGCCGGGCGAGGTGGCCGGCGTCGTCGCCCTCGACGAGTTGGTGATCCACGGCTGGGACCTGGCCAAGGCCACCGGCCAGGCGGCGGCCTACGACGGCCCGGAGCTCGAGGCCGTGCACGCCATCGTGGCGCACTTCCGCTCGAGCGGCGTCGAAGGCCTCTTCGGTCCCCAGGTGGCCGTCCCCGACGAGGCTCCCCTGCTCGACCGCATCCTCGGCCTGGCCGGGCGCGACCCCGCCTGGGAGCCCCCCGTCTGAGCCCGCCTCCTCGGGAGCCCGCCTCCTACGGGAGGTAGCCGGGGCAGCGCAGCGCCACCACCGTGCGCACCGCGAAGTCGGCATCGGCCGCCGACAGGGAGGCTCCCTGGATCCGGGAGACGGCCTGTTGCACCGTGGCCTGCACCTGGGCCTGGGACTGGCCCTGGTCGAACGAGGTGCACACCGCGTCGGCGAAGGTCCGCAGCTGCGAGGCGGTGGGCGCGAACAACGGGATGCGCTGGTGCAGGGCGCTCGCCGCCGCCTGCACCTGGGCGCTGGTGGGCTCGAGCCGTTGACCGGGCGGGACAGCCGCCGCCGCGGCGACGCCGTCGGAGCCGACCGGATCCGGCGAGGACGGCGCACTGGTGGACGGGGTGACGGTGGGCAGCGGCGCCGGGGCGGAGGTGGCCGGTGCCGGGGCGGTCACGGCGACGACGTCGGGCGACGGCGGCGCGTCCGGTGACGGCGGCGCGGCGGGCGGCGCCGTCGCATTGGCACCGGTTCCGGCGCCGGGACCGGCGCCGGCCAGCTGGGCAGCCGGCTGGTGAGCGGGGTGAGCCAGGCGCGGGACGGCGCCGGCGCCCACCCCCATCACCAGGGTCACCCCGATGGCGACGCCCAGCAGGGCCTGGCTGCGGTTCATGGTCGAAGGCATGTCACGCTCCCGTGTCAGAGGATCCGGTCGGTGCACCGGTACGGCAGGCGGCAGCGGCAGCCCGCTCGTCGATGGGTGGGTGGCCGGCGGTCAGGCGCCGCCACCAGGGAAGGTGCCGGGGGGCGCCGCTCTGGGCCGCGGCCCGGTCGAGCATGGCGACGAAGTCGTCGGGCCGGCCCAGCAGGGTGAGGGCGAAGCCGTCGGCGGCCCGCTCCTGGGCCCGGTCGCGCCAGGCCAGCAGGCAGCGAGCAGGGAGCACCAGCACGGCGCCGACGACCAGCAGGAGGGGATAGGAGCGGGGGTCGCCGGCGCTGCCGAGCCCGGCCCCGGTCAGCAGCGGTCGCCATGACAGCACCACGCCGGCGGCGGCCAGCGTGACCAACTGGCACAGGAGGACCACGGGCAGGCGGCGGGCGGTGTGGCCGAGCCGCCAGTGCCCGAGCTCGTGGGCCACCGCCTGATCGACGAGCTCGGGGGGCCAGTCGACGAGTGCCGGTTCGAGCACGACCCGCCGGGTCGGCCCCAGGCCCACGACATAGGCGTTGCAGCGGCGGCCTCCGGTCCTGCCGGCCACGACCACGCCGCTGCCCACGTCGACGCCGGCCGTGGTCGCCAGTCGTCGGAGGCGCTCGGCCAGTGCCGCCGGGGCCGGGTTCGGCCCCCGTCGGCGCGCCCGGAGGGCGAAGGGCATCATCACCTGTCCGAGCACGGTGAGCGACGCGAAAACCAACCACGCCGGGAACCACCATGCCGGCGTGGCTCGTAGCAGGGTGTACAGCGGCACGCTCATTACGGTGCCGATGGCCACGTTGGCGGCGAACATCTTGATCTCGCTCCCGGCCCAACGGCTCAGCGACGCCGTCCGGTCAGGGCCTGCTTGCAGCGCTCGCCGGAGGGTGAACGGCGCCCGGGCCACAGCCCGGGCGCCGCCCACCACGGCGACGACGACCATCAGGGTGAGGCCCCATGCGCGAACGCCGGTGGCGTCGACGATGTCGCCGGGGAGCCGGGCCACGACGCAGGCGACCAGGGCACACCCGGTCGCCAGCGCCTCGGCCAGGCCCGAGCCCGGAGACGTGCTCGTCGTGCGCCCCGCGTCGCTCGCAACCGCCTGGTCGGGGTTGGCGGGCGACTCTTCGGTCGTGGCGCTGATGGTCGAGGTGGGCACGGTTCGAGGGCTGCGCTCAGGCGAGGATGCCGGCCAGGATGGGGCCGACGATGGGAACCATGGCGACGACGGCGGCGAGCAGTGGACCGACGCCGGGAATGAGCTTGCGCATGACGATGACCTCCAATGGGTGTGCTCTCCTCCCCGTTGGGAGGGGGCGCCGGTTGTCTGTGCTCCGGCAGTTGTGTGTATCGACTTCGGGCACGTCTCCTTGAGCAGTTCGTTGTGTGAAGTTGCGCGTCTGTTGTGCCGGGGTTGTGTGACGGCGGGGCCTACCCTGGGGTTGGTGGACGTGGCAGCGGAGGGCGGCCGGCGCATCCTCGTCGTGGACGACGACTCGCCCACCCGCACGCTGCTGCGCCGGCTGCTGGCGACCGAGGGCTACGCCGTCGACGAGGCGCCCGACGGACCGAGCGCCCTCGACAAGGTGGCGTCGGCGGCTCCGGATCTCGTCCTGCTCGATGTCATGATCGGCGGCCAGGACGGGCTCGAGGTGCTCGAAGGCTTGCGCCGGACCAGCGACGTCCCCGTCATCTTGTTGACAGCCAGGGGCGACGAGGCCGACCGTGTGCTGGGTTTCCGCCTCGGGGCCGACGACTACGTGGTCAAGCCCTTCTCCACCGCCGAGCTCACGTCGCGCATCGCCGCCGTGCTTCGCAGGGCGGGCCAGATGAGGTCGTCGAGCCCCCTCGACTTCGGTGAGCTCCGCATCGACCTGGACCGGCGGGAGGTGATTGTGAACGGCGCACCCGTCGACCTCCCCGCACGGGAGTACGAGGTGCTGGCCTTTCTCGCTTCGTCGCCGGGCCAGACTTTCTCGCGCGACCAGCTCCTGGAGCGCGTCTGGCCGCGATCGGCCCACCGCGACGGGGGCACGGTCACCGAGCACATCGGCCGGCTCCGGCGCCGGATCGAGCACGATCCGGCGCGGCCGCGCTGGGTCCGCACCGTACGGGGCATCGGCTACCGCTTCGAGCCCTGACCCGGCAGCGAGCCTCACTGTCGGCACCGGGGCTGGAGGCCGGCATGGAGCCGTCGTCCCGCCTGCGCGAACCGGGCGCCGGGGCGAAGCCGCTGACGGAGATCCAGCCCGGTCACCTGGAGGCCCTCGACGAGCTGGTGAATCCCGAGACCCGAGGCAACCCCATGTCACTACTGCGGTGGACATCGAAGTCCACGGCGCACCTGGCCAAAGACCTGGTGCGCCCCGGGTTTCCGCATCTCCGACGACACCGTGTGTCGGACGATCGTCGAGCTCATTGGCGCCACGACGACGACCGAGGGCCTGCGCATCAAGGCCGAACGCGACACTGGGTGGTACCCGGTGGGCGTGAAGATCAGCGACGCCGAGATCGCTGCGTTGCCCCTCACCCGCCACGACTGGCACGGCGACTGGAACTACACGCTCCACCCCGTCGCTCAATTACTTCGTGGTGAGGCCTAAACCCCGCGCCGGATTTGTGATCCGCGCTTTCAAGGCCCGCCGGCTTTCGACGCGTATCGACGTCGTCCACATCTCCCAAAGGCACAAGCGCGCCAGCGTGATCGAGCGCGCATTCGGTAACGTCCACGCCCATGACGAAACCATCCGGGAGATCGCACGCGGCAGGCCTTGTAGTGACGCTGGCGCTCTGCCTCTCACTCGCAGCTTCAGCTTGCACCGATTCCACGAAGGGCTCCGGCGCGAGCGCAACTACGCTGCCCGGCACCGTGGGGTCGCCAACGATCAACCGCGCTCAAGTCGACGACGCAGTGAAAAAGCTGCGCGACCGCATCACCGCGACGCTCAAGGGCGGCGGTCCGCCGGGGCTGGCGTTCGGTGTCGTGTTCGAGGACAAGGTGGTGGCGACCGGAGGGTACGGAGTCCGCACCCTCGGACAGCCCGCGCCGATCGATGGGGACACCGTGTTCCAGTTGGCGTCGGTCTCCAAGTCGGTCTCCGGATCGGTCATGTCCGCCCTGGTCGGCAAGAAGGCGTTCGCCTGGGACGATCCGATGCACGCTCCGAACTTCGCCCTGGCGGATCAGTACGTCAGCGACAACGTCAGCTACGCCGACCTGTACAGCCACCGCAGTGGGCTCCCCGACCACGCCGGCGATCTGTTAGAGGACCTGGGCTTTCCGCAAGACGCAGTGCTGAACAAGCTCCGCCTGTTCCCGCTCGATCCGTTCCGGTCGACGTACGCCTACACCAACTTCGGCCTGACCGAAGCCGCCATCGCCGGCGCAGCCAAGGGGGGCATGAGCTTTGAGGACGCAGCCCGCACCGAACTCTTCGATCCTCTGGGCATGACCAACACCAGCGCGACCTTCGCCGACTTCATGGGCCATCCGGACCACGCGACGGGGCATGTGCTTGACGGAGACAAGTGGGTCAACACGCCCCAGCAGCGCAACCCCGACGACCAGTCTGCAGCGGGGGGGATCTCGAGCAGCATCAACGACATGATGAAGTGGCTGCGCATGGAGCTGGCGGACGGCAAGCTCGACGGCCGCCAGATCGTCGACGCTGATGCGCTGCATCGGACGTGGCTGCCGGACATCATGTTCCAGCCACCCAAGCAACCAGACAGCGGGCCCGGCTTCTACGGCATGGGCTTCAACATCAACTACGACAACGCCGGACGGTTGAGGCTCACACACTCCGGAGCGTTCGCGCTGGGCGCCAGCACCGCGGTCACGATGTACCCCGGCGACAAGGTCGGCATAGTCGTCCTGACGAACGGCCAGCCCCATGGTGAACCCGAAGCGATGGCAGCGAGCTTCTTCGACGATCTCCTCGTAGGCCACCAGACGCAGGACTGGGTAGGGCTGCTCCGAGACGTCATGAAGAATCTGATCTACCCGCCCCCGTCCCAGGACTGGGCTCATCCTCCGGCCGGCGCGGCCCCCGCCGGGCCCAATGACCATTACGTGGGGACCTACACCAGCGACATCTACGGTCCGGCCGAGGTGTTCGTGGGCCCGAGCGGCCTACAGTTCCGCATCGGCCCGCAAGGGCAGGTCTACGACCTGCATCCCTACAGCGGGGACCAGATGTGGTGGCAGTTCCGGGGCGAGAACGCTGGACCGCCTGCGGCCGCGACGTTCAGCGGTGACGCAGACGGCAAGGCGGCCTCGCTCAACCTCGAGAACATCGTCGTGCCGGGCCAGTTCGGCCCCTTCAAGCGGACCTGAGTCTCGGGACCTCACCTAGTGCTTCGGTCCGGCGAGCGCCGGGCGGAATGACTGCAGTCCCGAACGGCGGTCGGGGATCAATCAGGTCCGCGTCCCCTGATAGCAGCCGATCGAGCACCCCATGTTCAGCTTCATCTCCATGAACTGGCGGGGCCGCCACAGGTAGTTGTCTTTTCTGACCCTAGGGTGACGGCCATGTCCCTGACTCCCACGGTCGACCTGGGTGCGGCGCGGAGCGCGGTGGCGGCCGAGGCGGGCCGCGTGACCGCATTGTTGCGCTCGGCCGCCAAGGTGAGCGCACCGGCGCTGGGGGAGTGGGACCTGGGCGATGTGGCCGTCCACCTGTCCCACAGCCTCGACGGCGTGCTGGCCGCGGCGCGGGGTGGCGGGTCGCTGCTCGACGACATCTGGGGCCTGTCGGGGCTCAGCAGCGTGCTGGTCATGGGCGAGGAGACGCGCGACCTGGCAGCGGTCGCCGATCGCATCGACGCCACCGTGGCCGACCTGCTGGCCGTGCTCCCGAGGACGGGGGGCAAGGAGGTGCGGCCGTGGCTCGTGCAGGGGGTGGAGTTGCCCCTGTCGGCTCTCGCCTGTGAGGTGCTCAACGAGCTGGTGGTGCACGGACGCGACGTGGCGGTGGCCGAGGGGGTGGCGTGGCCGGTCGACCGTGACTCGGCCGCCCTGGTGCTCGACGGGTTCCTGTTCCCAGTCCTCGGCGTCCTCGGGCGGTCGATGGTCGACCAGGAGGCCGCTGCCGGGCTGCGCGCCTGCTTCGACGTGCGCCTCCGGGGCGGTGGCGGGGCGGTGCTGACCTTCGACGGAGGCGACCTCTGGG
>JBBWZS010000014.1:0-13519 GCA_039649175.1 Acidimicrobiaceae bacterium | reverse complement strand
GCTCGGACTTGAACCCAAGCCACGTGGCCACGTCGGAGACGTTGTGGGTGATGACGATCTTGGGCATACCAACTCCTTCTTCGAGGAGCACCGGGCAGTGACGGCGCAGGACCGCCTTTCTAGCCGAGCGCGTTGCTGTTGTGCCGTCGATTCCTCTGAGTAGCTGGGGTGGGCCGTTCTCGCTGCCTGGGGGTCTAGAAACCGCCGCTAGCGGGGAGGTACCCGGCCATGAGCCACATCATCGGTCGGCCCAACGACGACCTCCTCGACGTCATGCTCGGCCACGGCGCCGACCCGGAGCAGGCTTTCATCGGCAGCTCGGAGCAGGGCCTGGAGGAGGGTGACGGCTTCGAGGACCGCTTGGCGGGCGACGAACCCACCGTCCCGGAACTGTAAGGGTGACCACCCCCAGCCTGCCTGGGGGTACCAACCGGGCCGGGGGTAGGGTCGATCTCGCCATGCCGTCACGTCCCACCAGCACCTTTGTCGACGCCTGCCGGCGGCGGCCCGTGGAGCGGACCCCCGTGTGGTTCATGCGCCAGGCCGGGCGTTCGCTGCCCGAGTACCGGGCCATCCGGGCCAAGGCCTCCATGTTCGAGATCGTGGGCGACCCCGAGCTGGCCGCCGAGGTCACGCTGCAGCCGGTCCGGCGCCTGGGTGTCGACGCCGCCATCTTGTTCTCCGACATCGTGGTGCCCCTCGTGGCCGTGGGCGTCGACATCGCTCTACGCGACGGCGTCGGCCCCGTGGTCGACCGGCCCTTCCGCACCGCCGCCGACCTGGCCCGCCTGCGCCCCCTCGAACCCGACGCCGACATCGCCCATGTCCTCGACGCCGTCCGGCTGGTGACCAAGGAGTGCGAGGTGCCCCTCATCGGCTTCGCCGGGGCCCCCTTCACCCTGGCCAGCTATCTGGTCGAGGGTGGACCGTCGAAGTCCCACGCCCGCACCAAGGCCCTCATGTACGCCGACCCGGCCACGTGGGCGCGCCTGCTCGAATCGCTCGCCGACATCGTGCTGGCCTCGTTGCGCGCTCAGGTGGGGGCGGGTGCCGCTGCCGTGCAGGTGTTCGACTCGTGGGCGGGGGCGCTGACCCCCGCCGACTACCGCCGCTACGTCCTGCCCGCCAGCCGGCGCATCTTCGCCGGCCTGGCCGACCTCGACGTGCCCCGCATCCACTTCGGTGTCGGCACCGGCGAGCTGCTGGGCCTGTTCGCCGAGGCGGGCGCCGACGTGGTGGGGGTCGACTGGCGGGTCCCTCTCGACGAGGCCCGCGCCCGGCTGCCGGGTGACGTGGCCGTGCAGGGCAACCTCGACCCCGCCGTGTGCCTGGCGCCGCCCGCAACCATGTCCGCCGCCGTCACCGACGTGCTCGAGCGCAACGGCGGGCGGCGCGGCCACGTGTTCAACCTGGGCCACGGCGTGCTCCCCGACACCGACCCCGACAACCTCCGCCGCGTGGTCGACCAGGTACACGAATGGGCCCCGGGTTGACCGACTCCCCGCCGATGGGCGTGCTGGTCATGGCCTACGGCACGCCCGCCACCCCCGACGACGTCGAGGCCTACTACACCCATGTGCGGCGGGGACGGCCGCCGTCGCCCGAGCAGCTGGCCGACCTCCGGCGCCGGTACGACGCCATCGGCGGGACGTCACCCCTGCTGGAGGTGACCCGGGCCCAGGCCGACGGTCTGGCCGCGGTGCTGGGCGAGGGTTGGCACGTGGAGCTGGGCATGAAGCACGCCCCCCCGTTCATCGAGGACGGCATGGCCGCCCTGGCCGCCCGTGGGATCCGCCAGGTGATCGGCCTGGTCCTGGCCCCCCACTACTCGGCCCTGTCGGTGGGCGAGTACGCCGGCCGCGTCCGGGCCACTGACGCGGTGGTCGCCGACGGGGTGGAGCTGACCATGGTCGAGTCGTGGCACCTGGCCCCGGGGTACCTCGACCTCCTGACCCACCGGGTGACCGAGGCCCGAGCACGCCTGGGCGACGTCCACCCCGAGCGGGTCGAGGTCGTCTTCACCGCCCACAGCCTCCCGGCCCGCATCCTCGAGTCCGGCGATCCCTACCCGGCCCAGCTGGCGGAGACGGCCGCCGCTGTCGCCGGGCGGCTCGGCCTGCCCCGCTGGTCGGTGGCCTGGCAGAGCGCGGGGCGGACCTCCGAACCGTGGATGGGCCCCGACGTGCTCGAGGTGCTCGACGACCGCGCCGGCCGGGCCGACGTCGAAGGCGTGGTGGTGTGTGCCTGCGGGTTCGTGTCCGATCACCTGGAGGTCCTGTTCGACCTCGACGTGGAGGCCACCGAGGCCGCTGCCCGGCTCGGGCTGGCGTTCGCCCGCACCGCCTCGCTCAACGACGACCCCGCCTTCTGCGCCACCCTGGCCGACGTCGTGAGCTCCCACGCCGCCGCCACCGCCGGGCCCCAGCGGCCCCCTGAGCGGGGTTCCGGGTCGACGCCCGCCGCCGTCCGGGGTGCCTGACCCTTCCGGGGCCGGTGCTCCGACCCAGGCCCGGGCGAGGGTCGTCGTCGTCGGCGGGGGGATCACCGGATTGGCCACCGCCTGGTACCTGCGCGACCGGCTGGGCCCCGACGGCGCCGATGTCGTCGTGGTCGAGGCGACCGGGCGCCTGGGCGGCAAGATCCGCACCGAGGACCTGGGCGGCGTGCCCGTCGAAGCCGGCCCCGACACGTTCCTCGCCCGGGTGCCGTGGGCGGTCGACCTGGCCCACCGGCTCGGCCTGGGCGACGACCTGGTGGCGCCGGCGACGGGCGTCGCTTACGTCTGTCACCATGGCCGCCTCCTGCCCTTCCCCACGGGCACGGTCCTCGGTGTCCCCGTCACCGCCCGGTCGCTGCTGGGCGCCGCTCAGCTGTCACCGGTGGGCAAGGCCCGGGCCGCTCTCGATCTCGTCCTCCCCCGTCGCCGGCGGACCCTCGGGCCCGACCCTTCCGTCGCCGAGGTCATCGGGTCGCGCCTGGGCCGCCAGGTGCTCGACCGCCTGGTGGAACCACTGGTGGGGGGCATCAACGCCGGACGGGCCGACACCCTCAGCCTGCGTTCGGCCGCCCCCCAGCTGGCCGCCGCCGCGGCCAGCCATCGCAGCGTGATCCTGGGCCTGCGGGCCACCCGTCCCGAGGCCGCCACCGGCACGGGCCCCGCCACCGCCGGCGCCGGCGCCCCGCCCGTGTTCCTGTCCGTGGCCGGTGGCCTGGAGCGCCTGGTCGAGCGGCTGACGGCATCACTCGAGCCCGCCGAAATGCGGCTGCACACTGCGGCCACAGGGCTCATCGCCGAGGACGGCCGGTGGCGGCTCACCTGCCGGTCCGGCCCCGACCTGACGGCCGACGCCGTCGTCCTCACCACGCCGGCCTTTGCCGTCGCCCCGGTGGTGGCCGCTGCTGCACCCGAGGCCGCCGCCCTGCTCGCCGGCATCCGGTACGCGTCGGTCGTGACCGCCACCCTGGCCTATCGCCGCGAGCACGTCCCGTCGCTGCCCGCGGGAAGCGGCTTCCTCGTGCCCAGGAGCGAGAACCGGCTGATGACGGCGTGCACGTTCTCCACCGCCAAGTGGCCCGGCCTCGGGGGTGACGACCTGGTGCGGCTGCGGGCCTCGGCCGGGCGCCACGGCGACGACCGCCCGAGCCGGCTCGACGACGATGCCCTCGTCGACCGGCTGCACGACGAGCTCGCCACCCTGGTGGGTGTCACCGACGCTCCCGCCGCCTGGCGCGTCGACCGGTGGGACAACGGCTTCCCCCAGTACGAGCCCGGTCACGACGAACTGGTCGGACGCATCGAGGCCGAACTGGCCGAGCTGTCCGGCCTGGGCGGGGTCTTCGTGGCCGGCGCCTCGTTCCGCGGTGTCGGCATCGCCGCCTGCGTGCAGCAGGCGGGCGCCGCTGCAGCCAAGGTGATCGAGCACCTGTCCCAGCCGCGCTCGTCGACGGGGGAGACTTGAGCCATGGCCGATCTACGTACCGTCCCCATCGGTGACCAGCGCTTCACCGGCGACGGCGAGACCATCACCGTGCGTGCGCCCTTCGACAGCGCCGAGCTGGGCCTCGTGCCCCGGTGCGGCCCGGCCGAGGTCGAGCGGGCCGTCGCGGCCGCCAAAGCGGCGCACGACGCCGGGCCGCTGCCACCGTGGCGACGGGCGGAGATCCTCGACAGCGCCGCCCGCCTTCTCGGCGGTCGCATCGAGGAGTTCGCCCGCACCATCGCCGCCGAGTCGGCCAAGCCCCTCAAGACGGCCCGCATCGAGGCACAGCGGGCGGTGTCCACCATCACGTTCGCGGCCGTGGCGGCGCGCACCCTGGCCGGCGACATGGTGCCCGTCGACGCCGCCCAGACGGGCGAGGGCCGGTTGGCCTTCACCCTGCGGCTGCCCGTCGGCGTGGTGGGAGCCATCTCGCCGTTCAACTTCCCGCTCAACCTGGTGGCCCACAAGCTGGCGCCGGCCATTGCCGCCGGCTGCCCGGTCGTGCTCAAGCCCGCCAGCCAGACACCACTGTCGGCCATCGCCCTGGCCGACCTCCTGCTGAACGAGTGCGGCCTGCCGGCCGGGTACCTCAACGTGGTCACCGGCGGCGGCAGCTCGATCGGCAACGCCCTGGTCGACAACCCCGACGTGTCCTACATCAGCTTCACCGGCTCCGGTGAGGTCGGTTGGGGCATCGCCGAGCGGGCCTCACGCACCAAGGTCGCCCTCGAGCTGGGCAACAGCTCACCGGTGATCATCGACGCCGACGGCGACTGGGAGCGGGCCGCCCGCACCATCGCCGTGGCCGGGTTCAGCCACGCCGGCCAGTCGTGCGTGTCCACCCAGCGGGTGTTCGTCCATGCCAAGGTGGCAGATGACTTCTGCACCGCGCTGGCCGGCCTCGTCGCCGAGTTGACGGTGGGCGACCCCCTCGACGACGGCACCGACGTGTCCGCCCTCATCAGCACCGACGACCGCGACCGGGTCAAGAGTTGGGTCGACGAGGCCGTCGACCAGGGCGCCGCGGTGGCCACCGGCGGCGACATCAGCGACGGCCTGCTGGCGCCCACCGTGCTCACCGACGTGCGCCCGGAGATGCGCGTCTGTCGCGACGAGGTGTTCGGGCCGGTGGTGGCCGTGCAGACGGTGAACGGCGTGGACGAGGCCCTCGACCTGGCCGACGACACCCGGTACGGCCTCCAGGCCGGCATCTTCACCGCCCGCATCGACACCGCCCTGCGGGCCGCCCACCGACTGCGGTTCGGAGCGGTGATGGTGAACGAGGTCCCCACGTGGCGCGCCGACCAGATGCCCTACGGCGGCGTGCGCGAGAGCGGCAACACCAAGGAAGGGCCCGCCTACGCCGTGCGGGAGATGACCGAGGAGCGCCTCGTGGTCATCACGCCATGAGCAAGACGAAGAAGGGCTCGCAACGGGCGAAGCCCAGAACGACCAAGCCGGCTGCGGCGGTCCCTACTGGTGCGGCGCCGCCCACCTACCAGGGGCCGGTGCCGCCGGTCATCGCGCCGATGCTCACGGGGTCCATCGGCACGCCCGAGAACCACGAGGGCTGGTTGTTCGAGCCCAAGTGGGACGGCGTGCGCGCCGTGGCCCGGGTGTGGGGCGGCCGGGTGTCGATCTCCAGCCGCCTCGGCAACGATGTCACCGCCGGCTACCCGGAGCTGGCCGAGCTGGGTGCCGCCCTCGGTGATCGGGCCGTCGTCCTCGACGGCGAGATCATCACCTTCGACGAGAACGGCCGGCCCAGCTTCGAGCGCCTGCAGCGCCGCATGCACGTCCGCCGTCCCGCCCCCGCGCTGGTGGCCGACGTGCCCGCCCTGTTCGTGGTGTTCGACGTGCTCTGGCTCGACGGCCAGTACGTCACCGACGAGGCGTTCGTCGACCGCCGCCGCCGCCTCGAGGAACTGGCTCTGACGGGGCCGTCATGGCAGACCTCTCCCCTGCTGCCCGATGCCGCCGATGACGAGCTGGTGGCGGCGTGCCGCAACGTGGGGCTCGAGGGCTACATGGGCAAGCAGGCCTCGTCGATCTATGCCATCGGCAAGCGGTCCAAGGCGTGGACCAAGGTGAAGTGCGTCGGCCGGCGCGAGTTCGTGGTGGGTGGCTGGAGCGAGGGCGGAGGCGGTCGCTCGGGCCAGATCGGCTCGCTGGCCATCGGCTGGGTCGACCCCGACGCCCCCGTCCCGCCCGGCCACCCCTTCGCCCTGCGCTACGTGGGCCAGGTGGGCTCGGGCCTCAGCGACCTCCTCCTCCAGAAGCTGTCCGCCCAGTTCGAGGAGCTGGCCACCGAGACGAGCCCGTTCGCCAACACCCCCGGCGCCCCGCTGCACTACGTCAGGCCCACCGTGGTGGTGGAGGTGATGTTCAACGAGGTCACCGTGGCCGGCGTCCTGCGCCAGCCCTCGCTCAAGGGACTGCGCGACGACGTCGATCCGGCAACCGTCGGGTGGACCGACGAACTGGCCTGAACCAACGGGCCGGGGCGCCGGCCGCCGTTCACTCGGGGAGGCGGGTGCGCTCCAGGACGCTGTGAGCCCGGTCGAGGGTGTTGAGGGCCTTGGTGAGGACATGCTCGGGCACGACCTTGTTCGACGCCAGGTGGATGCGCAGCAGGCGAACCTGGTCGAGGTCGTCCCTCGGCATGTGGGCGGCGTTGCTGAGGAAGCCGACGGGGTCGGCGGCGGGGTCGTCGGCGCCGCTCCTGCCCACGGCCCGCCCCAGGGCCATGCCCCGCGGCACCAGCCGGAGGAGCGCGTCCCACCGCTCGATCACCTGACGACCGAGGTCGCCTGATCGGGGCGACGCCGACGGCCCACCCGCCAGCGGGGTGAGCGGCGCCTTGCAGGCGCCACAGCGGGCCTTGCCGGTGCCGTGGAGCGGCACCCGGTTCATCTTCCGGCACACCGGGCAGCGCAGGGTGGTGCTCCCCTGGGCCCCGGAGCTGGGGTCGGTCACGGCTGTAGTCTGTCCCACCTCCACCGACCCGATCCAGCGCTGCGGTGAAGGAGGCCGGCCGTGAGGGCAGTGACCATACGAGCGGGAAGTCTCGTCGTGGCCGATCTCGCCGACCCGGTGCCCGGTGCCGGCGAGGTGCTCATCGCCGTGCGGGCGGCGGGGATCAACAACGCCGATCTCATGCAGCGCGCCGGCAACTACCCGGCGCCCCCGGGGAGCCCGGCCGACATCCCCGGTCTGGAACTGGCAGGCGAGGTGGCCGCCCTCGGAGCCGGTGCGACGCGCTTCGAGGTGGGCGACCGGGTGATGGCGGTGGTCGGTGGCGGCGGTCAGGCCGAGCTGGCGGTGGTGCACGAGCGCCTGGCCATGCCCGTGCCGGCGGGAATGAGCTGGGAGGAGGCGGGGGCGGTGCCCGAGGTCTGGACCACGGCCCATGACGCTCTGTTCTCCCAGTGCGGGCTGGGCCTGGGCGAGCGGACATGCATCTCGGCGGCCGCCGGCGGGGTGGGCACCGCCGCCGTCCAACTGGCGGTGGCCGCCGGCGCCCGGGTGACGGCGACGGTGCGCAACCCGGACATGCGGGCCGGGGTGGCCCAGTTGGGCGCGTCGGTGGTCGACCCCGGGGCAATGGCCGACCACGGTCCCTACGACGTCATCCTGGAGCTGATCGGCGCTCCGAACCTGGGCGACGACGTGGATGCCCTGGCCGTCGGCGGGCGCATCGCCGTCATCGGCATGGGCGGGGGGTCGAAGGGCGAGCTCGACCTCGCCGGCCTGCTGTCCCGCCGGGGGCGGATCCTCGGCTCCACCCTGCGGTCCCGACCCTTGGAGGACAAGGCCCGGGCGGCACGAGCCATGGAGTCACACGTGCTGCCCCTCTTCGACGGCCGCTGCCGCCCCCTCGTCGCCGCCACCTTCCCCCTCGCCTGCGCCGAGGAGGCCTACGAGCGCTTCGCCGCCGGTGCCAAGCTCGGCAAGATCGTGCTCACCACCTGACATGGACGGGCCTCTGTCGACACGGGTGGCGCTCGTCGCCGGCGGCACCCGCGGTGCGGGGCGCGGCATCGCCGTCGAGCTGGGTGCCGCCGGGGCCACGGTCTATGTCACCGGCCGCACCACGGAGGCCTCGGCCTCGCCCATGGGTCGGCCCGAGACCATCGAGGAGACGGCCCGGCTGGTCGACGCCGCCGGGGGCACCGGCATCGCCGTGCGGGTCGACCACTCCCGCCCCGAGGAGGTGCGTCTCCTGACCGACCGGATCGCGGCCGAGCAGGGCAGCCTCGACATCCTGGTCAACGACATCTGGGGCGGCGACCCTCTGGCCGAATGGGGCGTGGCCTTCTGGGACCACGACCTGGCCAACGGCATCGCCCTGCTGCGCGGCGCCGTCGAGACCCATCTGGTGACGAGCTGGCACGCCGTCCCACTCATGATCGGAAAGCCCGGAGGGCTGGTCGTGGAGGTCACCGACGGGGTGGGCACCCGCTACCGCGGCTCGCTGTTCTACGACCTGGCCAAGGCGTCGGCCATCCGCCTGGCCCTGGCCCAGGGTGAGGAGCTACGAAGCCACGGGATCGCCGCGGTGGCGGTGAGCCCGGGCTTCCTGCGCTCGGAGGCCATGCTCGACCTGTTCGGCGTCACCGAGGCCACCTGGCGAGACGGCATCGCCAAGGACCCGCACTTCGCCTTCTCCGAGACGCCTCGCTACCTCGGTCGGGCGGTGGCGGCGCTGGCCGCCGACCCCGACAAGATGGCCCGCACCGGCACCGCCACCGCCACCTGGGAGCTCTACGGGGACTACGGGTTCACCGATGTGGACGGCACCCAACCCGACTGGGGACGCCACGCCCGCGACGACCTGGGCTGGGAACCGTGAGAGAACACCGGACGACGAGGCTCGTCAGGCCGACGCCGACGCCTCGAGGTCGTCGAGGCGGGGGATGACCCGGCGGCCCAGCTCGGTCACGAACTCGACGGGGTCGCCGGCGGGCATCACCGCCACGGTATCGACGCCCAGGCGGGCGTACCCGGCCATCCGGGTCACGAAGTCATCGGGGTCGTCGAGGGGGTTGCCCACGGCCATGATGGTCTTGGTGATGTCGGCGTAGTCGCGCTGCTCGGCCTCGCAGTGGCCCCGCAGGACGTCGAGCTTGTGGGCCACGACGTCGACATCGGCGGCGAACAGGTTGCAGGCATCCGCGTAGCGGGCCACCAGCCGCAACGTCTTCCGCTCGCCGCCGCCGCCGATGAGGATCGGCGGGTGGGGGGAGCTCAGCGGGCGGGGCGAGCACAGCGTCTCGGCCAGGCGGTAGTGGCGGCCCTCGAAGGGACCGTTGTCGTCGCTCCACATCTGCAGGCAGATCTGCAGGGTCTCCTCCAACCGCTCGAACCGCTCGGAGACGGGAGGGAACGGCACCCCCAGGGCGGCGTGCTCCCGCTCGTACCAGGCGGCGCCGATGCCGAGCTGGGCCCGGCCGCCGGACAGCACGTCGAGGGTGGTCACGATCTTGGCCAGGAGGCCGGGGTGGCGGTAGGTGACGCCGGTGACGATCAGCCCCAGCGTCATGGCCTCGGTGTGGCCGGCGATGAACCCGAGCGACGTGTAGCCCTCGAGCATGGGGTCCTCGGCACGGCTGAAGTTCTCCATCTGGAACCAGTGGTCCATGAGCGAGAACGACGACACACCCGCCTCCTCGGCCGCCCTGGCGGTGGCGGCGACGGTGGCGGCGATGGATGCCGGCTGGTCGGGCCAGGCGAAGTTCATCAGGTGGATGTCGACGCGCATGGGGCTCCTCGGGCTCAGGCGGTGGCCGCCCAGGGCCCGACCCCGCCGACACGGTCGGCGGTGATGCGGACCACCCGCCCGGGCGGCGGGTTGTCGAAGGGCGGGAACTTCACGCCGGGGCCCAGGTAGACCTCGGCCAGTCGTTGGAGCAGGTCGGCCGCGCCCCCCTCGGTGAGGCGCGCCGTGCCGTGCACGAGCAGGTAGTGGTCGAGGCCCATCTCGTTGCGGCCCTCGACCTCCACCGACAGCGCGACCCGGGGATCGCGCTCGATGTTGCGGATCTTCTGACCCTGGCCGAGGTGGCCGACGACGATCTCGTCGCCCTCGATGCCGATCCAGACCAGGGAGATCTGTGGCGTGCCGTCGGGGTTGACGGTGACGAGATGGCCGAGACGGCCCGCGGTGAGGGCGGTGCGGACGTCGGCATCGAGGGTGGCCATCAGGTTCTCCCTTGGTCGGGTCGGGGAACGGCCGATCCCTCGGCCTCCTCCACGGCGATGAGGATGAGCGACCAACTGGCCAGGCCGTGCTCGCACCACCCGTTGGGCTCCACCAGGCACTCGTCCGGGCAGCGGCACACTCCGTCGCCCAACCAGTCCTCCAGGGTCTCGGGATCGGGCGGGGCCCACCCGCTGTTGACCTCGAACCAGGCAAACGCGTTGGTGACCGCCTCCGCTGACGTCATCGTCGCCAACGTAGCGGGCGCGGCCGAAGCGTTCCGACGGGAACCTAGGCTTGGGTCATGCAAGGCCCCGGGCGCGGCCCTCAACCGGTCGACCGGCTCCGCCGGGGGGAGCTGTCGGTCGTCTCCGCCGGACTGTTCGCCATGGTCGTCATCCTCGCCCTGCGGGTCCACGGCACGGGGTTCCCGATCGGGGTCGACCGGATCGGCTCGGGCATCGTCGATTCCATCCGCGCCCCCCGCCAGCTGACCATCGATTTCGGGGGTGCCCCGCCCCGCGTCCTCGCCGTACCCGTCGTCGCCCGGGGCACCATCGCCGTCTCCGTGGCCGTGGCCCTCTTCATGGCGGTGCTGGCCTGGCGACGGCGCGACACCTGGGCGGCGGCGGTGAGCCTGGCCGCCCCGGCCCTGGCCATCGTGCTCGTCGACGTCGTGGCCAAGCCCCTCATCGGTCGCTACCACGGTGCCGGCCTCGCCTTCCCGTCCGGGCACGCCACCACCGCGGCGGTGGCCGCCTCGCTGGTACTGGTGCTGCTCAACCGCTGGTACGGCTGGCGCCGGGCCCTGCACTGGTCCCCGGTGGTCGCCCTGCTGCCCCTGGCCACCGGCGCCGGCGTGGTGCGCCTCGGCTGGCACTACCCCACCGACGTGGTCGGCGGGATCGCCTTCGGCGCCGCCGTGGTCGTGGCCCTGGCCGCCGCCATTCCCGGCCCCAACCCGACCGCCTCCTAGTGTCCTGAATCAGTAGTTCGCAGGAGAATTCAGGTTGGCATAGCCCGGGACGCTGCTTGTGCGGATCGACACCGAACAGGTCGGCGTAGAGCTCCTCGGCCGACTAGATGTCGGCCACGTTGACGGCGACGAGAGCCGATGGATGCACGGCCCGCCAACTGCGTCCATCTGGGGGCAGGGGCGTCTACGAGGGTGAAACCACGGCGCTTTTACAGGCCTGCTGCGTGATCGAGACCACACCACAGGAGAGCACCGAAGGAGAGCACATGTTTGGGTCCAGGAGGAGCGAATGGCTTCCATCCCGATCCCCAGGTTCACAAGGCGCTCCGGCGTGGAAGGACCCTCTCGGCGGTCAGCATTCTGGCCGCCCGGAAGACACGGCGGTGGCTCCTTGAGCGCACCGCGGATTGACCCGGCTCGGCGGTCGTCGCTGATGCAGCACCGCGACTACTTCGGGCTGTACCGGAAGCCCCTCGACGAGGCGGGGTTGGCCCTGTTCGAACCTGGCGAGGAGGTCATCGGCACCTTCGACGCCGTCACCGACCACGCCCCGCTCCGGGACGCGAGTTTTGCCCTCCTTCTGGCGGGCATCGCCATGCCCCTTGTCGGGGTCACCAATGGACAGCCGCTCGGCGGATGGCTGAGGCTGGGGTGGATGTTCGCGGCCTTCGGGATTCTCGGTCTCGCCTCCTGTCGGCTCACCGGATCACGCTGGGTGATGTTCGCTATCACGACCCACGGCGTGGTCGAGTGCCGTCTCGATCGGCTCGGCCGCCCCCGGTCCATCCTCAGCCGGTCGCCGTCGACGGTCCCCCGGGTGCTTCAGCGCTCCTGGGCACTGTACCGATGGCATCGGATCGCGCTCGGCGACAGCACCGTGTGGGTCAGGACCCCGGGTCCTCGGGTCTTGGCCCGGATGGGACAGGCCTACGCCGGCGCTCCCGGCGAGCCGTCACCTGCGGTGCCAGCCCGACGAGTCACCCCCCCGACGGTGGCAATCGCCCTGGGCGCTCTCATCGGCTTGGTCGGGCTTCTGGCCGGCGCGATCCGATAAGCCCAGCGGGCCTAGGTGGCGGCATCGCCGGAACTCACTTCACGCCGATGAGGTCGACCACGAAGACGAGGGTCTCGTTCGGGCCGATGGCCCCGCCCGCGCCCCGGCTGCCGTAACCCAGGTGGGGAGGGATGGTGAGCCGGCGGCGGCCACCGACCGACATACCGGCCACCCCCTGGTCCCACCCGGCGATGACCTGGCCGGCGCCGAGCCCGAACGAGAAGGTCGACCCCCGGTCCCAGGAGGCGTCGAACTGCTTGCCGTTCGACCATGCCACCCCCACGTAGTGCACCTCGACCTGGGTGCCGGGCGTGGCCTCGGGGCCGTCGCCGACGGTGAGGTCCTCGATGTTGAGCTCGGCGGGCGGTTGCCCCCCGGGGATGGACACGTCGGGCTTGTCGGTGGATGCCATCCGCCCACGCTACCGGTCGTCCCCCGTGCTCCCCTTCGCCCCGGCGGCCATCTACGATCGTTCGTCGAAGGAGGTGGCCGGTGCCACGACCCATCTGGAGCGGCGCCATCAGCTTCGGGCTGGTGAACGTGCCCGTGAAGCTGTTCAGCGCAGTGTCCTCCAAAGACGTGCGCTTCCACCAGCTCGACGCCAAGTCGAACGCCCGGGTGAAGCAGAAGCGGGTGTCGGCCGCCACCGGCGAGGAGGTTCCCTTCGACCAGATCGTCAAGGGCTACGAGCTGGGCCCCGACACGTACGTCACCATCACCCCCGACGAGCTCGACGCCCTCGACCCCAAGGCCACCAAGACCATCGACATCGAGGACTTCGTCGACCTCGACCAGATCGACCCCGTGTTCTACGAGCGGCCCTACTACCTGGTGCCCGACAAGGGCGGCACCAAGGCCTACGCCCTGCTGCGTGAGGCCATGCGGGAGACCAACAAGGTGGGCATCGCCCGGGTGGTGCTGCGCACCAAGCAGTACCTGGCTGCCATCCGCCCCAAGGGCGACGCCCTGGTGCTCGAGACCATGCTGTTCGCCGACGAGGTCGTCGCCGACGACGAGCTCGACCTGCCCCGCGACGAGGTCGACGTCTCGCCCCGCGAGGAGAAGATGGCCCGCCAGCTCATCGACTCGCTGTCCACGGACTTCGAGCCCGACCGGTATCGCGACGAGTACCGCGAGCGGGTGCTCAAGCTCATCGAGCAGAAGGCCGCGGGCCAGGAGATCGTGGTCGAGGACGCCGCCGAGGAGCCCACCAGGGTGGTCGACCTGATGGCCGCCCTCGAAGCCAGCCTGGCCGCGGTGAAGGGCGACCCGGACAAGACGAAGGACACGCCCAAGAAGAAGGAGAAAGC
>JBBWZS010000224.1:0-4467 GCA_039649175.1 Acidimicrobiaceae bacterium | reverse complement strand
GTCCTCACCGCCACCGGCCTCGGCCGCCTCAACCGCATCAACCGCCAGCAGGACACCTTCCGTGCCCGGGTGATGTTCCCGATCTTCGACGTCCGGGGTGACCCCGTGGCCTTCGGCGGTCGGCAGCTTCCCGGTGGCGACCCCCCCAAGTACAAGAACTCGGCCGAGGGCCCGCTCTACTCCAAGTCGAGGGTGCTCTACGGCCTCAACTGGGCCAAGGCCGACATCGTCAACCAGCGCGAAGTGGTGGTGTGCGAGGGGTACACCGACGTGATCGGCCTGGCCCGAGCGGGGGTCCCGAGGGCGGTCGCCACCTGCGGGACGGCACTGGCCGAGCAGCACTTCCACACCCTGAAGAACTTCGCCCCCCGGGTGGTGCTGGCCTTCGACGCCGACCCTGCCGGGCAGGCCGCCGCCGAGCGCCTCTACCAGTGGGAGCAGCGCTACGAGCTCGACCTGGCGGTGGCCGAGTTGCCCGGCGGCCTCGACCCCGGTGACCTTTCCCGGCGCGACCCGGAGGCCCTCCGTCGGGCCATCGCCGAGGCCAAGCCGTTCCTGGCCTTCCGCCTCGACCGGTCGCTGGCCGGCGCCGACCTCCGTTCCCCCGAAGGCCGGGCACGGGCCGCGGAGCTGGCCATGGCCGTGGTGGCCGAGCACCCCAACGCCGTCGTTCGGGATCAGTACGTGATGCAGGTGGCGGCTTTGACCCACGTCCATCACGACCGCCTGAGCGAGCTCCTCGCCATGGGCCCGACACCGGACCGCCAGGCCGGCGCTGCCTCAGGCCGGCAGGCCGGCGCTGCCTCAGGCCGGCAGGCCGGTACTGCCTCAGGCGGGCAGGCCGGTACTGCCACCGGCCGGCAGGCCGTTACGGCCTCAGGCCGGCTGGCCGGTACTGCCTCCGGCCGGCCGGCCGGGGCCCCGCCGGCCGGCCCGGCCCGCCCCCGTGGCGGCCCGGAGCTGGAGGCCCTGCGGGTCGCGCTCAACCATCCCGGCGCCATGGCCGGCCGCCTGCATGTGTCGCTGTTCGACGACCCGGTGATCCGGTCCGCCCAGCGGGCCCTGGCGGCCACGACCTCCATCCACGAGGCGATCGCCGTGGCCGAGCCCGAGGCCGCCACCCTGCTCCAGCGGCTGGCGGTGGAGGAGGTCGACACCGAGTCCGACCCCGATGATGTGCTGGCCCGCCTCGTCGACGAGGCGGCCCAGCGGGCCCTCGCCGACCTGGAGGCGGCGGCTCACCAGGCCTCGGATCCGGCTGCCTACAACCCGATCGTGGGATGGCTCAAGGTGGCGGTCGAGGAGTTACGGGACCTTTCCACCCGGGAGGCGGCGACCGAACGGTTGCTGCGTTGGCTCGAGGAACGCGATGGTTGACAGGCGTGGTCCCGTGCCTCGACGGCGGAAGGCAGACTGGGGGAGATGACGGAGGCGAACGCGCTGGCGGGCCCGCCCGAAGGCCTGTCCCCTGAGGCGCTCGCGGTCCTGGTGGCCCGGGGCCGGGCCAAGGGCTCGCTGACCCCTGACGAGGTGGTGTCGGTCCTCCGTCACGTCGAGCTCACGCCCGAGCTCATCGACGGTGTACGCCGACGCTTGCGAGCCGAGCAGATCGACCTCGACGAGCCCGACCTCACCGAGGAGCCGCTCACGCCGCCCGCCGGCGTCGAGCTCGGCCCCACCCTGGTGCCCGCCCCCGACCCGCCGACTCGCCGGGCCCCCGCAGGTCGAACCCACACTCCCGCTCGGGCCCACCGCGAGGGCAGCCCGGCGGGCGGTCGCGAGGGAAGCGACCGGGCCGCGTCGTCGGACCCCGTGCGCACCTATCTCACCGAGATCGGCAAGATCGGGCTCCTGAGCGGAGCCGACGAGGTCATGCTGGCCCGCCGCATCGAAGCCGGGCTCCACGCCGCCGCCCGTATCGCCGCCCTCGAGGATGTCGATGCCGGGGGCACCGTGGACGAGGGTGAGCTGGTCCCCCTCGAGGCGGTGGTGGCCGCCGGGTTCCATGCCAAGAAGCAGCTCACCGAGGCCAACCTCCGCCTGGTCGTCTCCATCGCCAAGCGGTACATGGGAAGGGGGCTGCTCTTCCTCGACCTGATCCAGGAGGGCAACCTCGGTCTCATCCGGGCAGTCGAGAAGTTCGACTACACCAAGGGCTTCAAGTTCTCCACCTACGCGACCTGGTGGATCCGCCAGGCCATCACCCGGGCCATCGCCGACCAGGCCCGCACCATCCGCATCCCCGTGCACATGGTCGAGACCATCAACACCGTCCTGCGGGTCCAGCGCCAGCTTCTCCAGGAACTGGGTCGCGAGCCGACACCGGAGGAGCTGGGCGCCAAGTTGGAGATGCCACCGGCCAAGGTGCGCGAGATCCAGCGCATCGCCCAGGAGCCGGTGTCGCTGGAGATGCCGGTGGGCCAGGAGGACGGCAGCGCCCTCGGCGATTTCATCGAGGACCGCCAAGCGGTCGAGCCGGCCGACGCCGCCGCCCGAGCCCTCCTCGCCGAGGCCGTCAGCGAGGCGTTGGAAGAGCTCACCGAGCGCGAACGCCAGGTCGTCCGCCTCCGTTTCGGACTCGACGACGGCCAGGTCCGCACTCTCGAGGAGGTCGGTCGCGAGTTCGGCGTCACCCGCGAGCGCATTCGTCAGATCGAGGCCAAGACACTGGCACGACTACGTCACCCGATCCGCAGCCAGAAGCTCCGCGATTACCTCGAAGAGGAATAGTGAAAGACCGCGACGCGGCCCCCCGTCGTCCTGCGGGGCGTCTCGCTAGCGACAGCGGTCAGGACGCGTCGGGACCTTCCGATTGTCCGTTCCCGAGCCGGCTGTCGATCAGTTCCTGTGCCGTGTCGCGTGCGGCTTCGACACGTTCTTCGACCACCGCCTTGGTCTTGTCGGCGACAGCTTCAAAGGTCTCGGACCCACGTGCCCGGCGGAGAGCCTTGTTGATCTGTTCATAGCGCTCGCGCCCCGCCCTGGTTCCAAGGTAGTAGCCGCCTGCGAATCCGGTCACCACTCCGAGTCGGAATCTCATGACCGGTGTCCTACCCCTCAGTGCGGGGGGGAACACCTTTGCTAGGGTCGGAGTGTCTTCCGGGGTAGCTCAATCGGCAGAGCACCGGCCTGTTAAGCCGTTTGTTGTGGGTTCGAGTCCCACCCCCGGAGCGCCGAGTTCCAACAGGCGAGCCTCTCGGAGTCGAAGGCCGGTTCCGGGCCCGTAGCTCAGTGGTCAGAGCGGGGGACTCATAATCCTTTGGTCGCAGGTTCGATCCCTGCCGGGCCCACGGTCCCTCGGCACCGGCTGATGGGCGAGGCGGGGGTGATGGAGTGGCGGGGGACCCGCGTGACACCGTCACCGGTGGCCATCTCCAACACACCTCACGGCCTCGATGTCGGGTTGAGGCACCCACGCCGCCGACGGTCCGAGGTGCTGGAAAACCCCCCTGAGAAGTTTTTCCGGGGGCGCGGGCGGCGAGCGCAGTCCGACCGGCTCAACCAACATGGCGATTGAAGTGCTCCAACGCGTTTCCAACGCCAGCCCAACACCCGCAAATCCGCAGGTCAGGACCCACATTCGTGCTCGGAACATGCTTGCCTCGAGAGGGCCCCCGTGGTAGACAAACGCCGGCTTGGGGACGACTGTCCCTTGGCGTACCCGTTTCAGCGCAGCGAGGGGCACCGAGTCGATCATGGGCAGGACCGAGCGTTCGAGGATGGTGAGCGGGGCCGTCTGGGCCACGTTTGCCCTGCTCGCGGCGTGTTTCCTGCTGATGCTCACGTCCCGCCCGGCCGCGGCCGACGTCCCCGCCGACGCTCCGTCGACCACCGAGGCGCCCGCCACCACCGTGGCCCAGGCGCCCCCCACCACCGTGGCGGCGCCCCCCACTACCGAGGCACCTCCCACCACCCAGGCGCCCCCCACCACCGTCGCCCCCGCCCCGACACCGCCTCCTGTGGTCACCGTCGACCCCACGCCCGCACCTCAGCCGGGCACCCCGGGCACTGTCGACGAGACGACCACCATCACCACCGCCCCCTCGTCCCCGGGCAGCACCGAGATCTCCTCGAGCTCCGACAGCACCCCCGCCCCCTCGACACCCGTTGCGGCTCCCGCCGACCCGTCGGTGAGCGTGACCACCGTCGGCGGCCCCGCCACCCCCGGCCCCGTCGTAGCCGGCCCCGTGGCCGTCACCCCCGCCGGCCCGGCCAGCGCCTACGCCTCGCCTTCCAACACTTCCGCGGGCTCGCCGGCCAACGCCTCCGCGGCCGCCGGCAGCGATGCCTCCGACGCTCCCGGCGACTCGTCGGCATCGTCGTCGACGTTCACCCAGTCAGGTGGGTGTCGCACCGTCACCGGCAGCCAGGGCCAGACCAACCTCTACACCGTGGTCATCGGCACCGGCTGTGACGCCAATGGCGGCACCTCCCACGGTGCGCCGGGCTCGGACACGTCCAACACCA
>JBBWZS010000144.1:0-10887 GCA_039649175.1 Acidimicrobiaceae bacterium | reverse complement strand
GGGATGGAAAAAACCTCCGTTTCGGCATCGGGATGTGGTTTCATATCCCTACCGAGGAAAGGAGGTGGTCCAACTGAGCGACTGTTGTCATGGGACCTCGGAGGTGGCTGTCCGCTAGCCGGCAGCTGGACCGGCTGGCAATACCGCCAGCCATCGCCCGAGCAGCGACCGGGAGTTGGTCCCCCCCGGTGCTTCCGCCTCGCTCGGGTCTCTGATCCAGTGTTTCTCGACGGGGGGGCGCTTCTGCGCCCCCTCGCCGCGCCGCAGTGTGTCGAAGCCTGCTTCGGCGTAGCCACAGCCCAACGGACGGTTCGAACACCCGGCTCGTCCGCCGCACGTACGGCGGCACCGGTTTCCGGAGGTGCGACATCGTGGAGACCACAATCGGATCGGGCGGACTCGGCCTCGCTGCGCACATCTCGCGTCCGCCGGGGGCGACCGGTCCGCTGCCGGGGCTGGTGCTCTGTCACGGCTTCCCGGCCGATCCGGGCTGCGGGGCGGCCACCGTCCAGACCTACTCCGAGCTGGCCGACCACCTGGCAGCCGAGGGTGGCTGGGTCGTGCTCACGTTCAACTTCCGGGGCACGGGCGGGTCCGAGGGCGACTTCTCCCTGAGCGGGTGGCTCGACGACCTGCGGGCGGCGGTGGGCCACCTGGAGCGGACCGACGGGGTGGAAGGCGTCTGGGTGGCGGGCTCGAGCACCGGAGGTGCGTTGGCCATCTGCGAGGCGGCCGAGGACGAGCGGGTCAGGGGCGTGGCCACCCTGGCCGCCCCTGCCGGCTTCGCCAAGTGGGCGGCCGATCCCGAGGCGTTCCTGACCCACGCCCGCGAGGTGGGTGTCATCTCCGACCCGGGCCACCCCGTCGACCCGGAGCGATGGGCCCGGGAGCTGGCCGAGATCGACCCCCTGTCGGTCGTGGCCAAGATCCCGCCTCGCCCGCTGCTCATCGTCCACGGCCACGACGACGAGGTCGTGCCCCTCGACGCCGCCCGGGCCCTGGCCGAAGCAGCAGGCGACAGCGCCGACCTCCGCGTGGTCCCCGGGGCCGGCCACCGCCTCCGTCACGACCCCCGGGTCGTGGCCATCCTGCTGGGCTGGCTCGAACGGATGGCGACGCAGCCGGGGTGACCCTTCGGGCCTGCCCGGCGCATCGCCGTTCCTTGCCCGATTTCTACCCCCCGATGTCGGAAATCGAGCGGAGAACGCTGCCGTCGATGGCGTCGGCCAGGGCCCGGGCGGCGGCGCGAGGGTCGGTGGCCTCGGTGAGCCAGCGCACCACGACGAAGCGGCGGGCGCCGGCGCTGACCATGGCCGGCACCGTCGCCGGCGTCACCCCGCCGGTGACGAACCAGGGCACCGTGGCCCTCGTGGCCGCGTAGGTCAGGTAGCCCAGGCCCGTCCCCGGCCGGCCCGGCTTGGTCGGGGTGGCCTGGACGGGGCCGGCCGACAGATAGTCGGCGGGCTCGGTGGCGGCGCGGTCGAGCTCGCGGGGGGCGTGGGTGGAGAACCCCACGAGAGCGGACGGGCCGAGAATGCGCCGGGCCAAGGCCGGGGGGGCGTCGTCCTGGCCCACGTGCACCCCGTCGGCCCCGGCCTCCAGGGCCAGGTCGGGCCGGTCGTTGAGCACGAAGGGGACGCCCCGGTCGGTGCAGACCGCGGCCGCCACCCGGGCCCGGGCCAGCAGGGGACGGGCCTCCAGGTGCTTGTCGCGCAGCTGCACCAGGTCGACCCCGCCGTCGATGCACGCGGCGAGGAAGTCGGCCAGGTCGTCGCGGTCGGGCGTGCACAGGTAGAGGCGCCGACCGCCCAGCGCGTCGGCCACATTCATCCGCCGGCCACCGCTCGCACCAGCTCGAGGCGGTCGCCTTCGACGAGCACGGTCGTGGCCAGGTCACGGCGGTTCAACGGCTCGCCGTTGCGCTCCACCAGCACCCACTTGCCGCCCAGGCCCAGGTGGGCGAGCAGGTCGTCGACGGTCGCCCCATCGGCCAGCTCGACGGCGTCGCCGTTGGCCGTGACTCTCATGTCGCCCCGGCTCCTGTTCGGCGGCGTCGGTCGACCACCAGCCCGGCCAGGCCGAAGATGACGGCGGCACCCAGCGTCGCGGCGGCGACGACCCCGAGAGTGCTGCGTCCGGCCCCCTGCAACACGCCGGCGGTGCCGTCCCCCCCGCCCTGCCCCGTCCGATCCGCCCCGGCGGCGCCCGAGGGCTCCAGGAAGCGTCGCAGGAAGGCGACGGTCGACGCCCACTCGTCGTCACCGAAGCCCTGGGCATGGCGCGTGCCCGGGAAGACGTCGAGGCGGTGGTCGACCCCGGCCCGCTGCAGGCGGTCGGCCATCTCCCTGGCCTGATCGAGGGGGATGAGCTCGTTGGTGCTGTTGGCCAGGAGCAAGGGTGCGTCGCTGTGGTCGACGTGGCTGACGGGTGAGGCGTCGTCCCAGCGGGCGGGACACTCCTCGGTGGTGCACGGGAGGAGGTTGTCGGTGAGGCCGGGGAGGCCTCCCGGCCCGGCCAGGCGCGCGAGGTCCATGGGACCCGACCACGACGCCGCTGCCCGCAGCCGGGCGCCCGAGTCGAGGGGCCCCGCACCGAGGGTGGCGAGCATGCCCACCAGGTGACCCCCGGCGGACGCACCCAGAGCCCCGATGCGCGCCGGGTCCACGCCGTAGCCGACGGCATGGGCCCTGACCCATCGCACCGCGGCGGCCACGTCGTCGACCTCGGCGGGGAACGCCGACGGTTCGACGAGGCGGTAGTCGACCGAGAACGCCGCCCAACCGAGGGCGGCGAAACGCATGGCCTCGACGGCGAAGTCAGCCTTGCCCCCCACCCGCCACGCCCCCCCGTGCACGAGCATGACCGCCGGCCGGGGCGTGCCGTCGGGCGTCGGGAAGTAGGCGTCGAGGAGCAGAGGTTGGCCGCCGGCCCAGCCGTACTGCACGTTGCCCGACACCTGGACGGCGCCGGCCGCGGCCGCGGGACCGGCGGCGAGGGTCACGCCGGCGAAGGCGAAGGCGAACGCGGAGAAGGAGACGTTGGTGACGATGGCGACCAGGGCGGCGTCCAGCCTCATCGGTGACCGCCGGCCGGGCACGGGGGACAGGCGGTGGTTCAGTCGCCCGGCGTGGCGGCGCCGGCCTTGGCCTTGGCCGCAGCCTTGGTGGCCCGCTTGTGCTCTCGCACCCGGGCGAGGGAGTCGGGGCCGTCGATGTCGGCCACCGAGAAGAAGCCGGGCTGCCCGTAGCTGCCGGCCACCACTTCCCACCCTTGGGGCTCGATGGCCATGCGCTTGGCCAGCAGGGCGACGAAGATGCGGGCCTTCTGCTCGCCGAAGCCGGGCAGGGCCTTCACGTTGGCGAACAGCTCCTGACCGGTGGCTGCCGACGTCCAGACGTCGGACGCCTGTCCGGCGTGGTGCTCCACCAGATGGCGGCACAGCTGCTGGGTGCGACCCGCCATCGACGCCGGGAAGCGGTGGAGGGCAGGCCGTTCGGCGAACGTGGCCGCCATGTCGTCGGGGTCGGCGTCGGCGATGGCGGCGGCGTCGAGGCGGCCACCGAGGCGGTTCTTGAGGTCGAAGGGACCGTGGAAGGCCTTCTCCATCGGCACCTGCTGGTCTAACAGCATCCCGATCAGGAGCGCGAGGGGATCGGACTGCAGCAGCTCGTCAGCGTCGGGATCGCCCGTGAGGTACAGAGCCATGTTCACTCGACAGTGTAGGGCCCGCCCGCCTGGTCACTGGCTACGGCGGAGGCTCGGTGACGTAGGGCCCGACGCCGCATTCGGGAATGGGAACCAGCGACTCGTGGCAACCGCCCGACCCGCCGAACGTGGGGACGGTCGTCGGCGGCGCAGCCGTGGTCGGCGGCGGTTGGAAGGGCCGGTACGCCAGCGTGGTCGGGGTGGTCCCGGGCACGGCCGGGGCCGGGGACGGGGCTGACGTGGACCGTGGCGCCGCCGCGGTCAGCGGCGGAGCGCTGGTGGCGGGCTCTGCCGGCGGCACCGTCGTCGTCACCGCGCTGTCCGGCGTCGCCGGGGGCCGGGGCCGCGCCGGGTCGTCCCCCCGGACGGACGCCACCGCCACGCCGGCTGCGACCAGGACGACGATCGCCGAACCGAGGGCGATCGCCACCTGTTGGAAGGCCCGGGTCCTCATCTGCGGCCCGCGGCGCACAGCTTCACACCCGATACATGACCGCAGAGCCCGCAGTGCAACACCCACAGGACGCCGATGCCTATCGTGGCTGAGGTGGCCACCAGCCAGCATCGGCGGATCGAACACGTCGTGGTGCTGATGCTGGAGAACCGCTCGTTCGACCACATGGTGGGGTTTCTTGATCACCCCGACCCGGCGTTCGACGGAGTGCGTCCCGGGTCTCACCACAACGACAACGCCGCCGGCGACCACATCCCGGCCAGCAACGACGGGGTCCCCCGGGGTGTCGACCCCGACCACAGCCACGAAGGCGCACTGCGCCAGCTCGGCGCCTTCGGTGACGTGGCCCAGAACGGCGGTTTCGTTCGCGACTACGAGCAGCGATTGGCGATGCTGGCCGGCAACAAGCACCACGACGGGTGGGTCGGCGAGGCTTCGGCCGGGGACGTCATGCGGTGCCTCGACTCACGGGTCGCCTGCCCCGTGCTCGCCACCCTGGCTCTCGAGTTCGCCCTGTGCCAGCGGTGGTTCAGCTCCGTGCCGGGCGAGACATGGCCCAACCGGAACTTCGCCCACGCCGCCACCTCGGACTCGACGGTCAACATCGAGCTGGGCTTCTACTGGGACCCGACGGTCTTCGAGATGATCGGGTCGGTGCCCCGGAGGAGTTGGCGCATCTACTACGACGGCACACCCCAGGTGTGGTGCTTCCGCCGGCTGTGGCGCACCCGGACGATCCTCGACTTCCTCCTCAACCGGCCGGCCAAGATCGGGAACTGGTACGAGGCCGACAGCTTCTTGGAACACGTGGAAGCCGAGGACCTGGCGACCTATTCGTTCATCGAACCCGCTCACAACACGTTGCACAGCCCGCTGGGCGAGAAGCGCCCGACCAATAGTCAGCACCCCGGGAACAACCTGGCCGACGACGCCGACTTCTACGCCGGCGAGCAGCTGATCAAGGAGATCTACCAGGGGCTCCTCGCCCATCCCGCCCTCTTCGCCAAGACGCTGCTGGTCATCGTGTACGACGAACAGGGGGGCCTGTTCGACCACGCTGCGCCGGACAAGGTCGTTCCCCCCGGGGATCCGGTCTACCGGGGGTGGACGCGCCGGATCGGCAGGTTCGTCCGGGCCCTCGTCGATTGGCGCCACCATCAGGAGCGCAAGAAGTTCTACGACTTCAGCGGTCTCGGGGTGCGGGTGCCGGCGGTTCTGGTGTCGCCGTGGATCAAGGAGGGGACGCTCCTGTCCACCACGTTCGACCATGCCAGCATCGCCCGCACCCTCCACGACCTGTTCGCCCCGCACAAGAAGTTCCTCACCAAGCGGGACCAGGCCGCCGCCGGCTTCCACGGCGTCGTCACCGACTCGCCGCTCACCCATCCGCGACCGAACCCGAATGACCCCGAGGGTCCTCGCCAGGAGGGCGCCAGGCCCCTGCCCGACCTCGACCAGTTTCTGGCGACCAGCCGTCGGCCCGGTCTTGGCGTGGGCGCCGATACGGCGGCGTCCCCGGAACCCCCCTCGCCCGAGGCGGTGGTCGGGTCGGGCGAGCTCGACCGTCAGCTGGCGATGTTGGCCAACCGCGTGCACCGGAAGCTGATGCGGACCCCACCGGCGCTGGTGGCCCGTGCCCGCGCCGCCCGCCGCCGCGCCCCGCGCCGCACCCCGGACCGCGCCCCGGCCCCGGCCCCGGAGGGCATCTCCGGGCCCGACGAGGGTAGGCCTCTCGCCGAGGCCCATCCGGTCGCCCTGTTCAGCGAGACGGCCCGGACGGTCAGGCGCCGTCAGACGGTTCGAGGGTCGGGTGCCTCGGGGTCGAGCCCGTAGGTGGCGATGGCGTCGACCACCTCCTCGGGCTTGGCCGCGTCGGCCCGGGCCAGGGAGGCGAGGACGGTGACGATCACGTTGGCCGTGTCGGTCTCGAAGTGGCGACGCAGGTTGGCCTTGGTGTCGGAGCGGCCGAAGCCGTCGGTGCCGAGGGGGGTGAACATGGCCGGCACCCAACGGGCGACCTGGTCGGGGACGGCCTTCATGTAGTCGGTGACGGCGATCACCGGTCCCTCGGCCCCCGACAATGCCTCGGTGACGAAGGGCGTGCGTGGCGTGTCGGTGGGGTGCAGCCGGTTCCAGCGCTCGACGGAGAGGGCGTCTTCGCGCAGGGCCTTGTACGACGTGGCGCTCCACAGCTCGACGCCCACGTCGTGGCGCTCGGCCAGCAGGGCCTGGGCCTCGCGGGCGGCTCCCTGGGCGGTGCCGGAAAAGACGATGGTGGCCCGGCGGGTCGGGCCTTTGGGCGCCGGCGCGAACTGGTACAGCCCCCGCAGGATGCCTTCGTCGACCTGGGCGCCCGGCGGCTTCGGGGGCATGGCGTAGTTCTCGTTGTACAGGGTGAGGTAGTAGAAGATGTCCTCGGGCTCGGGGCCGTACATGCGGCGCAGGCCGTCGTCGATGATCACCGCCAGCTCGTAGGCGAAGGCGGGGTCGTAGGCCATCACGTTGGGCACGGTCGTGGCCAGGACCAGGCTGTGACCGTCGGCGTGTTGGAGGCCCTCGCCCTGGAGGGTGGTGCGACCGGCGGTGGCGCCACACAAAAAGCCGCGGCCGCGGATGTCGGCGAACGCCCAGATGAGGTCACCCACCCGCTGGAACCCGAACATCGAATAGAAGATGAAGAACGGCACCATGGGCGTGCCGTGGGTGGCGTAGGCGGTGCCGGCGGCGGTGAAGCTGGCCATGGAGCCCGCTTCGGTGATGCCCTCCTCGAGGATCTGACCGTCCTTGGCCTCCATGTAGGACAGGGCGAACTGGGCGTCGACGGGCTCGTACTGCTGGCCGAAGGCGGCGTAGATCTTGACCTCGGAGAACAAGCCGTCCATCCCGAAGGTGCGGGCCTCGTCGGGGATGATGGGCACGACGCGGGCGCCCATGGCCTTGTCGCGCAGGAGGCTGCGCAGCAAGCGGGCGAAGACCATGGTGGTCGACGCCTCCTGGCCGGCCGAGCCGGCAGCGAAGCCCTCGAACACCGCGGGGTCGGGCGCCGGCAGGGTCGCCGTCTTCACCGTGCGCTTGGGCAGCGAACCGGCCAGGGCCTGGCGGCGGGCCATCATGTACTCGTACTCGGGCGAACCCGCGGCGGGGCGGTAGTACGGCGGCAAGTCGGCGTCGAGGGCCTCGTCGGGGATCTGGTCCTCGAGGTGGAGGCGGGCCCGGAACGTGCGCAGGACGGCCTTGGACATCTTCTTGATCTGATGGGTGGTGTTGCGAGCCTCGAACTCGGGGCCGAGCGTCCAGCCCTTGATCGTCTTGGCCAGGATGACGGTGGGCGCTCCCTCGTGCTCGACGGCCGCCCGGTAGGCGGCGTAGAGCTTGCGGTAGTCGTGGCCACCGCGGGGCAGGGTGAGCAGCTCGTCGTCGGACAGGTGCTCCACCATGGCCCGCAGCCGAGGGTCGGGGCCGAAGAAGTGCTCGCGGATGTAGGCCCCGGACTCCACCGAGTACTTCTGGTACTCACCGTCGAGGGTGGTCATCATCTTGTTGAGCAGGACACCGTCGACGTCGCGCGCCAGCAAGTCGTCCCACCTCGAGCCCCAGATGACCTTTATGACGTTCCAGCCCGCCCCCCGGAAGACGGCTTCGAGCTCCTGGATGATCTTCCCGTTGCCCCGCACGGGCCCGTCGAGGCGCTGGAGGTTGCAGTTGACCACGAAGATCAGGTTGTCGAGTCCCTCGCGAGCGGCCAGCGACAACGACCCCAGGCTCTCGGGCTCGTCGCACTCGCCGTCGCCCAGGAAGCACCACACCTTGGAGTGGCTGGTGTCGGTCACCCGGCGGTTGAGGAGGTAGCGGTTGAACCGGGCCTGGTAGATGGCGGTGATGGGAGCCAGTCCCATCGACACCGACGGGTACTCCCAGAACTCGGGCATGAGCCGGGGGTGGGGGTACGACGACAGGCCGCGGCCGTCACGACCGATCTCCTGGCGGAAGTGGTCGAGGTCGTCCTCGTTCAGGCGGCCCTCGAGGAACGCCCGGGCGTAGATGCCGGGGGCGGCGTGGCCCTGGAACAGCACCTGGTCGCCGGCCCGGCCGTCGTCCTTGCCCCGGAAGAAGTGGTTGAACCCCACCTCGTAGAGAGAGGCCGACGAGGCGTAGGTGGCCAGGTGGCCACCGATGCCGGGAGCCACAGTGTTGGCCCGCAGCACCATGACGGCGGCGTTCCAGCGGACGAAGGCCCGGATGCGCCGCTCGAGGTCTTCGTCGCCGGGGAACCACGGCTCGCGCTCGGGTGGGATGGAGTTGATGTAGGGCGTGGAGACCGTGGCGGGTGTGCCCACCTGGAGCTCCCGGCCCCGCTCGGCCAGCCTCATGAGCAGGAACCGGGCGCGGCTCTTGCCTCTGACATCGGCCACGTCGTTGAGCGAGTCGATCCACTCGGCCGTTTCGGCGGCGTCGATGTCGGGGAGCTGCTGGGAGAAGCCGTCGAAGATCACCCCCACATCGTTCCACGGCTGACCGCCGAATCGCGTCGGGCGCCCCGCCACGGGCCAAGATGCGCAGGTGAGCGAGCACCGAAGCGAAGCGGCGGAGCGGAGGTCCCGGCAAGCAGAGCCTACGGTCGCCTACACCGACGGGGCCTGTCTGGGGAACCCGGGGCCGGGCGGGTGGGCGTGGGCGGTGCCCGGCGGGCGGTTCGCCAGTGGAGCGGCGGCGGCCACGACCAACCAGCGCATGGAGCTGACCGCCGCCCTGGAGGCGGTGCGGACGCTGACCGGTCCCCTCGAGGTGGTGAGCGACTCGACCTACGTCGTCAACTGCTTCCGTGACCGATGGTGGGAGAACTGGATCGCCCGGGGGTGGCGCACCAAGGCCAAGCAGCCGGTGGCCAACCGTGACCTGTGGGAGCCGCTCATCGAGGCCTACCGGCTGGAGCCCGACCGGGTGAGCTTCCGCTGGGTCAAGGGGCACGGCAGCGACCTCTTCAACGACCTGGTCGACCGGTTGGCCGTGGAGGCGGCGCGCACCCAGCAAGGACGTGCCGGCGACGAACCACCCGTCGATCTGGGTGAGGCCGACGACCCCCGCTCGGGCGGCGGCCCGGCGCGGACCGCTACGTCGGGCGTGGCCGACCCGCGGCTGCCCGCCGGTCACGCCGTCGTCGTCGGCGGCGACAAACCACCGGCCCTGGGCGGCTACGACCCCAACCCGGTGGCCGACCGCACGCGCGACCGCCTGAGCGAGATCCTCGCCGCCAAGCGGCAACTCCATCCCGACCTGGTGGTGCTCACCGGCCTGGGACTGGGCGCCGAGCAACTCGGGGCCGAGGCGGCAGCCGCTGCCGGTGTGCCCTACGTGGCCGTGCTCGCCTACCCGGACCCGGACACGATCTGGCCGGCGCCGTCGAGGGCCCGCTTCCGGGAGCTGCTGGCCGGAGCCGCCGCCACCGTCGTCCTCGAGGCCAGGACGCCGGCCACCCGTCAACTGGCCGGGGCCGGCCTGCGCCGGCGTGACGCGTGGCTGGCGCGCCACGCCGCCGAGGCCGTCGTCGTCTGGGACGGCACCGGCACCGACGTGGGCCGCCTCGTCCGATCGTTGAGCGACAGCCTGGGCGAGACCGAGGTGTGGGTGGTCGCCCCGGCGACCACCGCCTGAAGCCCGATGCCCGCCACCCTCGTCGCCCGTGAGGTCACCGTGGCGTTCGGCGACCACCTGGTGCTCGACCGGGTGAGCCTGACCGTCCCGCCGGGCGCCCGCATCGGCGTCGTCGCCGTCAACGGCAGCGGCAAGACCACGCTGTTGCGGGCGCTGGCCGGCCTGCAGCCCGTCGAGGGCGGATCGGTGACCCTGGCGCCGCCCACTGCCACAATCGGCTACCTCCCCCAGGAGCCCGAGCGGCGAGCCGGGGAGACGGTGCGGGCCTTCCTGGGCCGCCGGACGGGGGTGGAGGCGGCCGACGCCGAGCTGGATGCCGCCACCGCCGCGCTGGCCGGTGGGGAGGCCGGCGGTGACGTCCGGTACGCCGCCGCCCTCGAGCGGTGGATGGCCCTCGGTGGCGCCGACCTCGACAACCGGATCGGCCCCCTCTGGGCCGACCTGGGCCTGGCGCCGGAACTTCTCGACCAGGACACGACCACGCTGTCGGGCGGCGAAGCGGCGAGGGCATCGATGGCCGGGGTCCTGTTGTCGCAGTTCGACGTCTTCCTGCTCGACGAGCCCACCAACGACTTGGACTTCGACGGCCTCGACCGCCTGGAGCGCTTCCTCGAGCAGCTGGCCGTCGGCGTGGTGATCGTGTCCCACGACCGGGCCTTCCTGGAGCGCACCATCACCTCCGTGCTCGAGATCGCCGAGAACGACCACACCGCCTCGATGTTCGAGGGTGGGTGGGCGGCATACCTGGAAGGACGGGCGATCCAGCGCCGCCACGCCGAGGAGGACTTCGAGGAGTACCGCACCACCACTCGCGAGCTCACCGAACGCGTCCGCACCCAGCGCCAGTGGGCCGTCCAGGGTGTGAGCGCCATCAAGAAGCGGCCCAAGGACCACGACAAGGCCCAGCGGGGGTTCTTCACCAACCGCACCGAGAAGCAGGCGGCCAAGGTGCGGGTCAGCGAGAAGGCCCTCAAGCGACTGGCCCCGGTCGACAAGCCGTGGGAGGCGTGGGACCTCCGGTTCTCGGTGGCCTCGGCCCCGCGCAGCGGCGACGTGGTCGCCCGTCTCGACGGTGC
>JBBWZS010000204.1:0-15944 GCA_039649175.1 Acidimicrobiaceae bacterium | reverse complement strand
CGGTTGGCGTTCTCCCTTGATCCTCCGCCGCGGATGTCGTGGCGTCTACGCGAAGTTCCGACCCCATCCATAAGGGTTCTTTGAGGTGTCCCGCCTGTCCGCCTGTCCCGCCGGGGGCGCGCCTGTCCCCCGGCTGTCGCCGCTGCCCCGCGCTGGCGGACCGCTCAGAGGCGGTCGTCGAGGACGTCGAGGTTGTAGAACGTCGGCGGCCCGTCACAGAGGGACGCCATCTTCCCGGACATCTCGGTGGTCTCCGGGCTGTTGGAGTTCTCCATCGCCTGTTCGTAGGAGTCGAACTCCAGGATGGAGAGGTAGTAGCCGGGACGGTCACGATCGGCCGTCATGGTGGCCCGCGTCATGGGCATGGGTCCGCCCCGAGAACGCGTGTCCTCGATGAGCGCGTCGATCTCGTCGATGCGCGAGGTCTTGATCTCGATGATCTGCACGAATCCGGCCATTTGCTCGCCCCTCCCCGTCCGGACGCTCCGGAACTGGGAGGACGCTAACTCTCCTCCCCCGGTCGATGACGGGCGGCGGGGTCCGCCAGCCATCAGGAAGTCCTCCCCCGCCCTACCATCGGGGGATGGGGCAGTCCCGGCGTCACGGGACGAGCCTCAGGGGGGCGTAGGTCAGTGGTAGACCGGCAGCCTTTTAAGCTGCGCGTCGGGAGTTCGATCCTCCCCGCCCCCACCGGCTGCCACGCCCGCCGGCGCGCTGTGGACGATGCCCGGCACCTCGCTTAGGATCGTTGTCGACTCGTCCCCCGACCTGAGGTGGCTGGTGAAAAAGGACCTCTTCGGCAAATCCAAGGGTCCTCTCTCGAAGGCGGAGATCGAGCGCGAGGCCCAGCGGGAGCTCGAACGCCTGTCGCGCGCGGCGGGGCCACGGCCCACGTATTCGCCGCCGAGCGGGCCCCCGACGGCGCTGGACGAGGTGGCCGACTCGATGCGCGGGAGGTCAGCCGCACCGTCGCAGCCCTTCCGCCCGCCCGTCCCCGACCTCGGCGGCGGCGCCCCGCGCGGAGCTCCCGCCTTCGGTGGCGTCCCGGGCGGGCGAGGGGCGCCCCCACCCACGCTGGGACCCGACGCTCCCTTCTACGACGACGACGAGGAGGCGGCTGACGAGGCTGCCTCGATCACCGAGCTCGCCCTTCGTGACCACGCCGCCCGGTTCGGGACCGACCCCGAAGACCTGGTCATCCGCCAGGACCCCTTCGCCGCCGAGATGATGCGCGACCAGGCCATGCGCCAGTTCTTCGAGCAGCAGGAGGCGAAGCAGCAGAAGACCTCGCGCAAACCCCCCGCTGATCCGGTCACCAGCGTCTTGAACCGCCTCGCCGCTCGCAAGAAGGCCGAGGAGGAGATCCTGGCCCAGGGCGACGACGGGTCGGGCCAGACCGTGCTCGAACGCATCCGTGCCCGGCGGGAGGCCCTGGTCGCCGAGGTGGAGCCGCCTCCGCCGAGCCCGCTGCGGGGCGGCCCCCGATCCGTTCGCGACCGAGGCCGGCCCCGGACGGCCACCGTCGACGAGGGAGACGACGAGGACGCCGAAGCATCCGCCCTGGCCGTCATGCGGGCCCGGGCCGAGGCGCGCCGCCCGCCGCGTCCCAAGCCGTCCCGACGCGTGGTTGCCCTTCCCGGCACCGAGCTCGACCCCGACGACCTGGACGAGCTCGACGACGACCGGGACGAGCTGGAGGTCGACCAGTCCGAGCCGTACGACGAGGACGAGGTCGACGAGGACGCCCTGGCGGTCGACCAGGACGATCTGTACGACGAGGAGGACGAGGAGGACGAGCTCGAGGCGCCGGCGGCGGCTGACTTCTCGGACGTCGTGGCCAACATGTCCCGCAGGATCACCCCGAAGCCGGCCCCGACGACGAAGCGTCAGAAGGCGGCTGCCACCCGCTCGCCCCGGTCCTCGCCGGTGGCACAGAAGACCAAGGCCACGCCGTCGGCGGCCCCGGCGAAGGCGTCACCCAAGACCCGGGCGCGCTCCACCGGAGGCCGGGCGGCGCCCGCCACGGTGCCGACCACACCGGCGCCCAAGGTAACGACGACGACGGCCACCAAGACAATGGCCACCAAGAAGACGGCCAAGCGAGTGTCCAAGGGGTCCGTGTCGAAGGGGTCGGCAGCCAAGGCCTCCGCCACCAAGGCACCCGCAGCCAAGGCACCCGCTGGAAAGGAGACGGCCCGAAGGGCGGCGGTGGGCAAGGCGGCAACGAAGGCGGCAACTCCGAAGGCGGCAACTCCGAAGGCGGCAACTCCGAAGGCGGCAACTCCGAAGGCGGCGGCCACGAAGGCGGCGTCGCGAAAGTCGCCCGCCAAGGCCGCCACCAGGCCCGCCACCAGGGCCTCGTCCCCCCGGAGCGGCGCGACCGAGGCGCCGGAGACCTCGGCGCCGGTGTCGGACGCCGCGGCCAGGAAAGCGGCGGCCAAGGCCAGGATCGCCGAGGCGGCCAAGCTGGTGCGCTCGACCCGGTAACCGCCGCCCTGCCCGGTCCGGTTCGGGGATCCCCCGGCCTACCCGATGGCGCGCAGGATCGAGGCCGCCTCCAGCCGCACCCGGAAGTCGGGGTCGTCGGCCCGGACGGCGACGAGGTGACGGCTGGGGGCGGCACCGAGCTGGGCCAGGCCACGCAAGGCCTTCCACCGGACCCACGGGTCGGCGTCGGCCAGCGCCCGTTCCAGCAGGGGGCGCAGGCCCTCACGATCCACGTCGACCATGGCATCGACGGCCGCCCGCCGCACCGAGCGGACCGGGTCGCCCACCAATCGGGCCCACTCGGCGGCAGCCGTGTCGGGATCGGCCTCGCGCAGCAGGTTGGCCGCCACCTGCCGGCGGGACGGGTCGTCGTCACCGGCCGCCGCCCGGACGCGAGCAAGGTCGGCGGCCACGGCGGGCCGCAACGGACCGAGATCGTGCCACGCCTGCTCCAGCCGGCTGACCCGGCGACCGGGCGCGCCACCGGCCTTGCGTCCGGGCGGGACTTCGCCACCCGTGCCGCCGACCGAGCCGGCGCCCGCAGGGCCTCCCATCACCCTCGGCTCGCCGGCTCCGGCGCTCACCCGTTCGAACGGAGCGAACTCGTCGGTCACGATGGCCAGCACCGGCTGGAGCAGCCGCTCCCAGTCGTCGGCCCGACGCAGCCCCACGGCCACGAACTCGGGGCCGACCAACACGTTGGCGACCTCGGCGACCTCGGCGAAGAGGCGGTTGACGCCCGGGTCGTCGGCGGTCTCGCCTCCGCCGGGCTCCGGCTGGCTCGGGCCGACGTACCACCGGCTGGGCCCGTCGTGGATCGGCCCCACCTGGAACCTGATGGTGCGGGGGTTGGGGGTGGCCTCGGGCACCACCGGACCGTCGAAGCTGCCCTCCAGCCCGTTGCCGGTACCGGCACCGCCGGCGTCACCGGCGACGGGGCCCGCCGGGCCGGCCGCGCCCGTGTCGGCGCCAGAGGCGACCAGCCCGACACGGAAGTGGCCGTCGACCCAGCCGTACTCGAGGGTCACGTCGGCGTCGAGGTCACGTCGCCACCACCCCTCGCCCGGTCCCACCACCTCGGCCAGGGCGGAGTCGTCAGCCGCCGTCCACGGCTCGGACGAGAAGTACCGCTTCAGCAACTGCTTGGTCGGGCCCAACGCCTCGAACGGCAGCGCCATGAAGGCGTCGACGGTGAGGTGGTCGAAGGCGGCCCGCACCAGGTTCCGCTCGACCACCAGGTCGCGGATGCCAGTCACGGCCGTCGTGCTCAGCCCGAGTCGGTGGAGCGGATGTCGAGCGCGCGCAGGTAGGTCTGCAGGCCGGCGACGATGCGCACGAAGGGTGTGGCTGCGTTCGTCGTCACCGTGCATCCAGGATCCGCCCCCCGGCTCCTAGTGTCAAACCATGACCAGCGGTCAGCCCACGACGGGGATCGCCCGCGTCGGGTGCTCGGGGTGGATGTACAAGCACTGGCGGGGGCCGGTGTACCCCGACAAGCTCCCGCAACGCCTGTGGTTCGAGCACTACGCAACGCTGCTCGACACGGTGGAGATCAACAACACGTTCTACCGGTTGCCCACGGAGTCGGCAGTGGAGGGATGGGCGGCCCAGGCGCCCCCGGGGTTCGTCTACGCCCTCAAGCTGGGAGCTTTCGGATCGCACCGCATGAAGCTGCGCGACGCGCAATCGTGGCTCGGGAACCACATGGACCGCGTGGCCCGATTGGGTTCCACCGCGGGCCCGACACTGGTGCAGCTGCCGCCGCGCTGGCGGCGCAACGCCGAGCGCCTCGACGAGTTCCTGTCGGTGGCCCCCCGCACGACGCGCTGGGCGGTGGAGCTGCGCGAGCCGTCGTGGCTGCACGAGGACGTGTACGAGGTGCTGCGTCGCCACCGCGCCGCCCTGTGCATCCACGACCTCCTCGCCGGCCACCCCTGGGAGCGGACCACCGACTGGGCCTACGTCCGGTTCCACGGGCCCAACGCCACCGAGCACGCCTACCAGGGCCGCTACGGCGAGGACGGCCTTTTCTGGATGGCCGACCGCCTCAGCCACTGGCTGGACGAGGGTTGCGACGTCTACGCCTATTTCAACAACGACGACTCGGGCTACGCCGTGGAGGACGCGCGCTGGCTGGCCGATCGCCTCCGTCGCCGGTGAGAAGAGGGGCAGGCGGCCCACTGTAAGAATGGGCGCAGATGGCCGAGTCAGCCGCGGGGCGTTCCTCCGCCCTCCCGCCCTGTCCTGGTCGTCCCTCGTCGACGGAGGAGTCGGCCCTGGGCTTCGTGCGCCGGCCGATGGTGCGCTGGCTCGACCCCCACCAGCTGGCCGACACCGCGGCGCGGGTCCTGTTGTCGGGGATCTTCAGCTCCTATGCCGACAACCGGCAGCTGCAGGCGCTGACGCCCACCGAGGTCACCGACCGCTCGGAGCCGGGACCGTCGGGGCTCTGGCTCGACTACGTGGCCGATCTGGGCGACGGCTGGAACTCCACCTACACCGTGGCCAGGCTCCTGGCTGCGCAGGGCCTCGAGCTCGAGTGCGACGGCGAGACCCACGCCACCGAGCGGGGCCGGATCCTGGTCATGGGCGGCGACCAGGTGTACCCCGTGCCCAAGCGGGCCGAGTACGAGAACCGCATGCTGGGCCCCTACCGTTCGGCCCTGCCGTGCGCCACCGAGGACGGACCCGAGCTGTTCGCCATCCCCGGCAGCCACGACTGGTACGACGGTCTGGTCAACTTCACCAGCATCTTCTGCCACGGCCGCTGGATCGGCGGGTGGAAGACCCGCCAGCACCGCAGCTACTTCGCCCTCAAGCTCCCCAGCGGCTGGTGGCTCTGGGGCATCGACGTGCAGTTCGGGGCCCACCTCGACGACGCCCAGCTCGAGTACTTCTCCACCGTCGCCGCCGACCAGGTCGCCGAGGGCGATCGCATCATCGTGTGCACGGCCAAGGAGGTCCAGAGCGGCCGCAGCACCGACGAGGTCTTCTCCGACCGCAACCTGGAGTACCTCGAGCACGAGGTCATCGAACCGGCGGGCGCCCGGGTGGTCCTGCATCTCAAGAGCGGACGGCACCATTACTGCCGCAACGTGGAGGAGGCCGGTCGCCGCCAGCACATCACCTCGGGTGGGGGCGGGGCCTTCCTGCACCCCACCCACCGCCTGCCCGAGGAGCTCGTCATCCCCGGCCGCGAGAGCGACGGGCCGTACCGGAGGGCAGGCGTCTATCCGGCTCCGGAGGTGTCGAGGAAGCTGCGGAAGCGGGTGTGGCTGCTCCCGTTCTACAACCTCCCCCTGGCCGCCGCCTTCGGCACCGTCCAGGTGCTGCTGGCGTTCATGATGGGCCTGCAACTCCACAACCGCTACGCGTCACTCGACCCCGTCGAGCTGACCCGGGCGGTCTGGGAGAGCCCGACCGCATTCGTGCTGATCCTGTTCATGGTCGTGCTCCTGGCCGGGATGGTGCGCTTCGCCCACGACGCCAAGGGTGTGCCCAAGGTGGTGCTCGGCCTGGTCCACGCCGGGCTGCAACTGGCCAGCGTCGGCGGGGTGATGATCGCCGCGTCGTGGTTGACGTCCGAGCTGGTCGGGTCACGGGGGACCACGTCGATGGTGGCCTTCCTCGCGCTGGTGGGCGTGCTCGGCGGCATCGGCGGCACCTTCGGCATGTCGGGGTACTTCTGGGCCACCAACTGTTTCGGCTTCCACGGCAACGAGGCCTACGCGCCACTGCATCACATGGACCAGAAGCACTTCCTCCGCCTGCACTTCGACGCTGACGGCGGCCTCACGCTCTACCCGGTCGGCATCGACCGCGTGGGCCGCAAATGGACGTTGAGCCCCGAGGCCGCCCCCGACGCCCCGTGGTTCGCGCCCGCCGGCCCTGACCCGCAGCCCCACCTCATCGAGAAGCCCGTCGAGATCGACCCCGACGGGCTCAGCCGCCCGCCGCGGTAGCGGGGTCGGCGGCGGGCACCGGCGGGGCGGTGACGTAGAGCGGGTAGCGGTCGTGCCACCTGCGCCGTACCTCGCGGCCGGCCACCTCCCGCACCTCGCCCAGCACGGCGGCGGGCGGGTGGCGGCGGGAGGCGATGGCCTTCACCGCGGCAACCGCCAACCGGCGGGGCGTGAGCAGCTCCTTGGGCTCCACCCGGTGATTGAACACGTCGACGGCCCGGCGCAGGCCGTCGGGCTCGGCGGCCAGGCCGCGCACGATCCCGCCGAACACGATGGGGACGGGCCCCGCCGCGCCCAGGTCGTGGGCGAACCAGTGCATCCCCGCGGCGTCGCGGTCCCGCCAACGCCACCACCCGGCCAGAACGGCGTCGGTTGCGGTGGCCACGCCACCGGCGCCGACGATGGCGGCGGCCAGGGCCTCACCATGGCGCAGGGCGTCGGAGATGCCCTGGCCCGGCGCCGGGTCCTTGAAGTGACCGGCGTCGCCGACCAGGGCCCAGCCCGGACCGGCCGACTCCCGGAAGAAGCCGGTGAACGACGAGATGCCGCGGGGCCTGCCCACCCGGCGGGCGCCGGCGAGGATGTCGGTCAGCTGCGGGCACCGGGCCACGTAGTCGTCGTAGGAGGCCTCCACGTCGACCGTGAACGAGTCCAGCTCGGCCAGGGGGGCGAGCACGCCCACCATGTAGAGGCCGGCGTCGGTGGGACAGGCGATGACGAAGCGCTCGTCGCGCACGAGCAGGATCGCCGCCGGTGCCTCCCACGTCGCCCCCTCGTAGTACGCCCAGAACCCGAAGCGCTCGTTGGGCGCCACGTTGTAGGTGCGGGCGCCCACCAGGCGGGCGACCTTGGACGATCGTCCGTCGGCGCCCACGACCAGCGGGGCCAGGAGGCGGCGCTCACCACCTTCGCCCTCGGCCACCACGCCGGCGACACGACCACCCTCCCGGATGAGGGCGGTGACGCGCGTCCCCGTATGCACGGCGGCGCCGGCCTCGGTGGCGGCGTCGACCAGGATGGCGTCGAGCACGTGGCGCCGTATGCACAGTGCCGGTCCCGGATCGGAGGGCTCCGTCGGCCACGGCTCCCGAGCCGAGAAGTCACCCAGGTGGAAGTCGGCGACTTCCAGCCACGGGGCGCCGGTGGCCACCAGGCGTTCGGTGAGCCCGAGGCGACCGAGCACGGCGATGCCCCCGGCCTGGAAGATGTGCGTCGAGGCGGTGTCGCTCGGGAAGTTGGCGCGGTCGACCAGAGCCACCGACAGCCCGGCCCGGGCCAGGTGGGCGGCCAGCGGCGCTCCCGCGCAGCGCGCCCCCACCACGATCACGTCGTGGCGCTCGACGTCCTCGCTGAGAGTCAAGCGCCGAACACGACGACCGAGCGCAGGACCTCGCCCCGTTGCATCCGCCCGAAGGCCTCCTCCACCTGGTCGACGGCGATGGTCTCGGACACGAACCGGTCGAGGTCGAGGCGCCCGGCCAGGTAGGCGTCGATCAACATGGGGAAGTCGCGGCTCGGCAGGCAGTCGCCGTACCACGAGGGCTTCAACGCGCCACCCCGCCCGAAGAACTCGAGCATGGGGAGCTCGACGGTCATGGTCGGCGAGGGGACGCCGACCTGCACGAGCGTCCCCGCCAGGTCACGGGCGTAGAACGCCTGGAGCATGGTCTCGGGGAGCCCCACCGCCTCGATGGCGACGTCGACACCGAAGCCCCCGGTGAGGGCCCTGATCGCCTCCACCGCGTCACCCTGGGTCGAGTTCACCGTGTCGGTGGCCCCGAACTGGCGGGCGGCGGCCAGCTTGCGGTCGTCGATGTCGACGGCGACGACCCGGCGGGCCCCGGCCAGGGCGGACGCGGCGATGGCGGCGTTGCCCACGCCGCCGCAGCCGAACACGGCGACGGTGTCACCCCGTTGGACGGCCCCGGTGTGCAGGGCGGCGCCGATGCCGGCCATGATCCCGCACCCGACGAGGCCGGCCGCCTCGGGCCGCGCCGCCGGCACCTTCACCGCCTGTCCGGCCGCCACCAGGGTCAGCTCGGCGAAGGCGCCGATGCCCAGCGCCGGGCTCAGGGGGGTGCCGTCGGCCACCGTCATCTTCTGCGAGGCGTTGCGGCTGTCGAAGCAATACCAGGGGCGACCCCGGCGGCACGAGCGGCAGACGCCGCACGGGGCCCGCCAGGCGATGACGACGAAGTCGCCCGGAGCCACCCCGCTCACGCCGTCACCGACGGATTCGACCACCCCTGCCGCCTCGTGGCCGAGCAGGAAGGGGAACTCGTCGTTGATGGCCCCCTGGCGGTAGTGCAGATCGGTGTGGCACACGCCACATGCCTGCACGCGCACCAGCGCCTCGCCGGGACCGGGATCGGGCACCAGCACCGTCTCCAGGCTCACCGCCGCGCCGGCTGAGCGAGCCACGACTCCCTGCACCTCGTGCGCCATCGGCGTCCTCCTCGCGGTCGCGTTCGGGCCATCGTGGCATCCCTCGCCGAGTTACCGGGGCTCACCCGCGGTCGAGCAGGCGACGAACCTCGGCGTCGGTGGGGGGGGTGAAGTCGACGAACCACCGACCGACCGCCTCGAAGGGGACCGGCGACCGGACGCAGACCACCTCGTCGGCCACGCCTGCCAACTCGCGGCACGTCGACGCCGCCCCGACGGGCACAGCTGCCACCACCCGCTCAGGGGGCCGCTCGGGCCCAGCCACCCGCTCAGGGGGCCCCGCGGAGCCGAGGGCGCGCACAGCCTGCACGGCGGCGCGCATGGTGGCGCCGGTGGCCAGGCCGTCGTCGACCACGATCACCACTCTGGCGGCCATGTCCGGGAACCGACGGTCGCCCCGGTAGAGCCGTTGGCGGCGGTCGAGCTCCTCCGTCTCGCGGGCCACCACCTCCTCGATGGCCTCGGCGGAGATGGCGAGCGACGAGACCACTCCGGGGTTCAGCACCCGCACGCCACCGGTGGCGATGGCGCCCATGGCCAGCTCGGCGTGGCCGGGTACCCCCAGCTTGCGAACCACGAACACATCGAGCGGCGCGCCGAGGGCCACCGCCACCTCGCGAGCCACGGGCACGCCTCCTCTCGGGAGCCCGAGCACCACCACGTCGTCCCGCCCGGCCCAGTGGCTCAGAGCGACGGCCAGTGCCCTTCCCGCCTCGGCCCGGTCGGCGAAGCGGCGGGGCAGCCTTCCGAGCCGGTCCGTCGGCGTCAGGCTCGGCGCCGGACCTGGACGCGGCCGCCCGCCACCTGGGTGTCGAAGGCGGGTTGGGGAGCGGTGGCGGGGCCGTGGATCGCCGCGCCGTCGGAGAGCCGGAAGGTGCTGGCGTGCCAGGGGCAGGTGACGCAGTCGCCGTCGACCTCGCCTTCGTGCAGCGGCCCTCCGGCATGGCCGCACACGTCGGCGATGGCAAGGATGTCGTCGCCCCGGCGCACGAGCATGACGTCGACGCCACCGGCGGAGGCGACGGCCGGGGCACCCTCGGCCAGGTCGGCGGCGTCGACGGTGTCGACCCAATCGCCGGGACCCTCCTCCCAGGCGTTGCGGTCGACGTTCACCCCCTGGCGGTAGGACAGGTGGCCGCCCAGGTACCCGCCGACGGTGGCCACCGTGGCCCCCAGCAGGCTCAGAGCCACCCCGCGGCCGCGGTCGCCCCTGCGCCGGGCCAGCCACGACCACCCGTAGAGGCCGACGGCCACGATGTTGGCGCTGGCGTGGACGAGGCCCACCCGACGCTCGGCGCCCAGCAGGTCCGACCAGTCGGCCAGCCCGGCGGCGGCCGTAGGGAGGGCGCTGACCACGCCGATGCCCACCAGGGTGTCGGCCGCCGCCTCGCTGCCGTCTCGCCCGAGGGCGTCGATGACGAAGGCGCTGGTCCATGAGCCGATGGCCACGTCGGTGAGCAGGGGGTGCAGCGGATGGCCGAGCCACGTCCCCGACAGGGCGTCTTTGACCACGCCGTGAGGGATGACGCCGGCCACGAAGCTCGACACGGGCTTGGCCACCCGGTCGAGCGCCTCGGCCTGGTGGAGACGCTCGAGCAGGTCCTCGACGAGCTGCAGAGCCATGGCATGTCCTCCCGTCTCACGGGCAGACCAAGGTGAAGGTCTGCTCGTGGGTGTGCCTACCCGCCCGAGGCGTTCGCCTCACCGGGGGGAACCACCGGTGGCGAGGACATGTCGGCCAACGGGTACACGTCGAAGTGCGAGAGGTTGTAGACCGGCATCTGGGCCAGCAGCATCTCCAGCTCGTCGTTGGACCCCACGTCGAAGATCCACGCGCCGCCGTGATAGCCGACGATGTGGTAGCGGCCCACCACCTTGCCGCTCTCCTCCAGCGGTTTGGCGTAGTCGGGCATTCGCAGGACGGTCTTCATCATCTCGGTCGACAGCCGGGAAATCTCCATCTTCCACACCACCAGGAACTTCATCGCTGCCTCCTCGCCGGGCGGTCCCCTGCCGCCCGGGCCACATTAGGCCTGACCCGGCACCCACGCTTAGCCGCTGGTCGGAAGGGGGAGAACTCGGACATGTCCGATCCTCGCCTCGAAGACCACGTCGTGGGCCTCGAGCTGCAGCTCGTCGAGCTGGTCGAGCAACAGCACCGGGCCCAGACCCAGTACCGCCCCGACGAAGCCGCCCGCCTCGAGTCCCAGATCGCCGCCATCCAGGCCGAGCTGGCGGCCGGCGCCGAGGCCGCGATCCTCGGCGACGGGCTGGGCACACCGTCAGGCGACGCCCAGCCCCACGCCGACGTCCTGGCTCCCACCGTGGAGGAGGTCGTCAACGAGCGGTCGGCAGCCGAGGGCCCGGCGGCGGAGCGGTAGAGGTCAACAGACGCATCACCGGGGTGCCGGCGACGCCGGCTCAGGCCTGCGTGTCGCCGCCCGCTCCCCCGTCGCCCGGGTCGTCGGACAGCTTCTTGCCGTCGGCACCGAGCCAGTCCAGCCGGTCGGGGTGCTCGCCCTCGAGGACCTTGGCCGCCGTGTCGACGTCGTCCTTGGCCGCCGCGTGCACGGCCACCAACACCCGGCCGGCTCGGATCGAGTCGTGGAAGGTGAGGTCCCAGTCCTCCTCCAGGCTGACCCCCGCGACCCCGCCGACCATCCCTCCCACGCTGGCCCCCGCGACCGAGCCGCCCACGACGGCCGCCAGGATCCCCGAACCGACCACCGGGCCCACGCCGGGGATGGCGAAGGCGGCCACGCCGGCCAGGGCGCCGAGGGCGCCCCCGGCAGCGATACCGGTGCCCGCCCGCTTGGCGATCTCGCCGGTGGCCTCCATGTCGCGCAGGCGCGTGTCGCTGTCGTTGCGGGCCTCTTCCACGGCCCGGCCGAGCAGCGAGATGTCCTCGGCCTCGATGCCCGCCGTGGTCAAGGCGTCGACTGCGCTGCGGGCCGTCTCCATGTCGGGGAACGTCGCCACCACGTTGTGCTCGGCCAGATGTTTCACGTCGGGGGCCTCCTTTGCTGAGCCCTCGATCGCTACCCGCCAACCGGTGCCGGGAAACGGGCCGCAGGTGGCTCCGGGCACCGGACTCACCCTAAGGTCGGCCCCATCGACACTGCCGCTGCCAACGAGAACGCCCCCGAGCTGGCCGACGTCATGGCCCTGCTGGAGGCCGACGGGTACACCGGCCAGATGGCCGCCCGGCCCGGGGGGTGCCTGTTGTGCTTCACCTGCCACCGCGAGAGCGACGTGTCCGGCGTCGAGGTGGAGTTCCTCCGCCGTACCGAGGGTGCGTCGGACCCCGACGACATGCTGGCCGTCGTGGCCCTCACCTGTCCCCTGTGCGGCACCCGGGCGACTGCGGTCCTCGGCTACGGCCCGGAGGCGTCCGAGGACGACTCCGAGGTGCTGCTGCGCCTCCAGTCCCCCCGCGGGCGCTGAACCCCGGCCCGGGCGGAGGCCAAGCAGGGCGCCGAGGGCGGCTCAGAACGTGACGATGGTGAACGTGCCCCAGGCGAACAGGGCCCCGCTCACGCCCACCATGGCGACCAGGGCGATCCGTCGCGTCGCCGGGCGCCGCACGTAGTCGTGGATGATGCGGCGCAGGCCGGTGAGCCCGTGGGCCAGAGCCAGGGCCAGCAGCGACCAGTCGAAGAGGCGCCACAGCGGGTTGTCCCAACGCTCGGCCACGAAGGCGTGGTTGGTGGTCACCACGTCGTTGGCGATGTGGGTGATGGTGAAGTGGATCAGGGCCAGGAACACCAGGGCCAGCCCCGACAGGCGCATGAAGAACCACGACCACGTCTCGAAGCTGCGCGGGCGCCGGGGCGGTGTGGCCCGCGCCTGGCCGACGTCCGCCCGGTCGGAGCCGACGGAGCTCAAAAGTGACCTCGCACGAACGGGAGCATGATCACCCAGGCTCCGGGGATGCCGGCCAGCAGGGTCATGACCACCACCGCGCTCAGCAGCCGGCGCTCGTTCCTGACGGCGCCGGGGAAGAAGTCGACGGCCACGATGCGCAGCCCGTTGAGGGAGTGGAACACCAGGGCGAACAGCAGGCCCACCTCGAACAGGCGCAGGACCACGTTGCCGTACACGGCGTGGACGTCGTCATAGGTCGCCGGCCAGCGCACCAGGGAGACGTCGACGATGTGCAGCAGGAGGAAGAAGAAGACCAGGAACCCACTGACCCGGTGGCCGACGAAGGCCCACTGGCCCGTCCGTCCCCGGTAGGGCCGGCGCCCGGGCTTGCGCTCAGAGTCATTGCGCTCGGAAAGCCGCTCGGGCCCGACCGGTCGGGCGTCGGGCCGCCCCTCGGTGACGCTCACCGGCGGCGCTCCCGCCGGTCGTACCACCGGTCGGCCCACATGGTGGAGCTGGCCACGTAGACGGCGAAGGCCCCGATGATCACGGCGATGACGCTCAGGGCGATCACGAACACCGACTGGGCCCCGGTCACCCGCCCGAACCTACCGCCCCTCGATGACGGTGGCGCCCCGCAGGTAGGGCCGCAGCACCTCGGGGACCTCGACCGTCCCGTCGGGCCGGCGCCCGGTCTCGACCACCGCCGCCCACACCCGGGGCACGGCCAGCGCCGACCCGTTCAACGTGTGGACGTGGCTGGTGCCGCCACTCCGGCGGTAGCGGATGTTGGCCCGGCGGGCCTGGTAGTCGGTGAACCACGACACCGACGACGCCTCCAGCCACAGGTCGCAGCCCGGTGCGTACACCTCCAGGTCGAACGTCCTGGCCGCGGACGCCCCCAGGTCACCGGCGCACAGGTCGACCACCCGGTAGGCCAGCCCGAGGGCCCGCAGGGGAGCCTCGGCCCGGCGCAGGAGGTCGGCGTGGACGGCGGCCGCCTGGTCGGGAGTGGCATAGGCGAGGATCTCGACCTTGTCGAACTCGTGGACCCGTAGCAACCCCCTCGTGTCGCGGCCGGCCGAACCGGCCTCCCGGCGGAAGCACGAGGTGTGGGCCATGAGCCGCACGGGCAGGTCGGCCTGGTCGAACAGCTCGTCGCGACCGAGCGAGGTCAGCGGCACCTCAGCGGTGGGGATGGCCCACAGGTCGTCGCGCTCGAGGTGGTAGGCGTCGTCGGCGAACTTGGGGAGGTGGCCGGTGGACACCATCGTCTCCGTGCGCACCAGGGTGGGCGGCCGAATCTCCTCGAAGGCATCCGCGTTGAGGTCGAGGCCCAGCTGGCACAGGGCCCTGGCCAGCGTGGCCCCCGCCCCCCGGTACATCGGGAACATCGAGCCCGACATCTTGGCTCCCCGCTCCAGGTCGAGGATGCCCAGGGCCGACCCCACGTCCCAGTGGGGCACCCGCTGGTGGTCGCCGTAGGCGCCGGCGTCGAAGCCCTCCACCCGGACCACCACGTTGTCGTCGGCCCCGGCGCCGTCCGGGCAGTCGTCGGCTGGCAGGTTCGGGGTGAGCAGCAGGACCTGGCGGAGCTCTTCGGCCACCGCGTCGGCCTCCGCCGACACCGTCTTCTCCTCGGTTCCCAGGGCCCGGCTCTCCGCCGCCTTGGCCTCAGCCCCGGCGACGTCGCCCGCCTTCCTCGCCTTGCCCACCTCGCCCGACAGGACCCGCACCGCCGCCCGCAGCTCGTTGGCCCGGGTCGCCAACCGGCGGTGATCGGCTTCGAGGGCGGCCGCCAGTTCGATGTCGGTGAGGTCGATGCCCCGGCGGGCCAACCCGGCCTTGACCGCGTCCAGGTCTGTGCGGAGACGCCTGGGGTCGAGCATTGGGGCACGGTAGCCGCACACCCGGGGGGTCGAGCCCCCGTGGGTCAGTTGGCTTCGGGAGGGACTCGGGGGGCAGAGCCTCCCGAGGGTGCGTCGAGCCGGCGCAACTCCTGTTCGACGTCGGCCCACAGCAGGACATCGTCATCGGGCTGGGCCGGTGGCTCGACCGGGCGACCGCGAGGTCCGGGCGGGGAGGCGTTGGCGCCTTCCTCGCGTTGGTACCAGCGGAAGAAGATCACGGCGATGACCGTCCACAGGTAGAAGCCACCGGCGATCTTCATGATCAGCCCCGCCACCTGCTGATCGGTGAGAGCTCCCACGCCCCACAGGCGGGGGAACGTCTCGTAGATGTGGTAGAGCGGTTTGGCTCCGAAGGTCAGGAACGATGCCGGGACCGTCGGGATGATGGTCTGGAGGAACAGGTAGAGCATCTGGGTGGGCGGGCGGGCCCGGGGGACCTCGGGAACGTTGCTGGCCACTGGCATCCACATGAGCAGGGCCGACACCAGGAGCACGGCGTGGGCCACGAAGTGCAGCGGGTGGTGGAGCAGGGTGGCTTCGACCACCGCCGGCCAGTGGCTCAGCACCAGCACCAGGTTGAACTGGATGAGCCCGGGCACCGGCCGGGCCAGCCACCTCACCACCGGGAGGCGGCGGGCGGGCGGCTGCCCCGCCGCTCCCACGCCGAGAAGCCGCCGCCCCATCCACGCCGGCGTCCCCAGCAACAGCAGCGGGGCGGCCACCAGCGTGAACAGGAGGTGCTGCACCATGTGGAAGCTGTAGAGGAACTCCTCGGCCAGGTCGTGGACCGGCCAGTCCGACGCCATCAGGAGCACGGCCATGCCGGAGCAGAACAGCGTGACCTGCCTGGAGCTGGTGACCTCCCCGGCGGCACGGCCCCGCCGGACGGCGACGAGGTACACGGCCAGGATCGCCCCGAGCAGCGCCCAGGCGTCGGGGTGGAGGTGCCACTCGGGAAAGCTCACGGCGGCCAGGGCGCCGGTCATGTCACCGCGACCAGAAGTGGAAGGTGGTGAGCACGATCGTGTACACGAACAGGGCCAGGATGATGCCGAGGACGAAGAGCCGGCGGAACAGGCGGCTGTCGAAGCGCAGGTGCATGAAGAAGGCCACCACCACGGTGAACTTGATGACGGCGAACGTCAGCAGGATCGGGACGAGCGTGTCCTTGAGGGCGTCGATGTAGTACACCGCCACCTCGATGGCGGTGATGGCGGCGAGGAACAGGGCGATGAGGACGTACTGGCCCTCGGTGGGGTGCTTGTGGTGGGGAGCA
>JBBWZS010000181.1:0-12499 GCA_039649175.1 Acidimicrobiaceae bacterium | reverse complement strand
TGTAGACGACCACGAACCGGTAGACGCCCGCCTGGTTCACCGGGAACGGCGACGAGGTGGCCGTTCCGTTGGCCCCGACCCCGTTGGTGGACTGGCCGACGGGGGTGGCCGAACACGTCGTGTCACTGGGGCCGTACACCGAGAAGGTGACCGTCCCCGTCGGCGCCGCCGTGCCCGGCGTCTTGGTCAGGGTGGCCGTGTCGGAAACGGTGCCACCTGCGGCGACCGACGAAGACGCCTGGGTGGCCAGGTCGAGCACGCCCCTGCCGACCGTGACCATCTGCGACACGAAGGGCACGGGCATGAGCCCACTCGCGCTGGTGGCGCGCACCCGCAGGTTGACCCAGGTCTGCACTCCCGGGCTGGGGCTGACGTCGATCTGGGGAACCTTGACCACGTTCATGGTGAAGTTGATCGTGCAGCGGTCGGTCCCGGCCGCACCTCCCGGAGGAGCCACCACGACAGCGGCGCCCGACACCGTGAAGGTGAAGACCCCACTGGCATCGGGACCGGAGACGTTGAACGTACGGCCCGCGCACGCAGTGCCGGCCGCTCCCGTCGCCGTCGGGCTGATCGAGAAGGCCCCCGGGTCGGGCGTGGGACACGGGTTGGCCGCAGTGCCCATGGCGCCGCAGGAGGGGGCCAGGCGGATCTCGGTGAGGGTGTTGCCCTCGGCCTGGTTCGGGGCCGTGTTGTTGTTCGTGACGGTGAGGGAGGCGGCGAGATTGGTGGCCCCCACCGAGGCGCCGGTGGGAACGGTCAACGACACCCCTGCACTGACGTCCGCCGAAGCGGGAGACATGGCCAGCAACGTGGAGCCCACGATGGCGGACACCAGAACCAGGCCCAACCGGGCCGTGCGCATACGACGAGCTCCCCCAACCATCTCGAACCTCCGCGTGTGAGATGTCGGTCAGACGATACAGGGGCCCGGGCGCCTCCGCCCGGCCCAGGGCACAACGCTCGGGCTAGCGGCCCGAGAACACCGCCAGCACCTCGTCCCAGGCCGTCCCTCCCTGACGGAGGAGCTTCGCCTCGCCACCGGTGCAGTCGACGACGGTCGACGGCAGCCCTGTGCAAGGGCCGCCATCCAACACCAACGGCACCGTGGCCCCGAAGGCTGACGCCACGTCGTCGGCGGCGACGAGGGGCGCCTCGCCGTGCAGGTTGGCACTGGTGGTCGCCAGCGGTCCGGCCGCCGCGCACAGGGCCCGGGCCACGGGATGAGCCGGGCAGCGGACCCCGATGGTGGCGTGGTCGTCGCCCAGATCGACACCCAGGCCGTCACGACGGGCGACGACCACGGTGAGGGGCCCGGGCCAGAACCGGCGCATGAGGGCGAGGGCGCCCTGCGACACCGGGCCAGCCAGGGACAGGGCTTGGTCGAGCCCGGCCACCAGCACCGGCAGGGTCACCCCCCTGGGACGACGCTTGGCCTCGAACAGCCGGTCGGTGGCACCGGGACGGAAGGGGTCGACGGCCAGGCCGTAGACGGTGTCGGTGGGTATGGCGACGGGCCACCCATCGGACAGCACCCGCGACGCCTCGGCCACGGCCGCTGCCGGAGGAGGGTCACCGAGGGCAGCGAGGACGACCACCGGCTCAGTCTCTCGCTTCAACCCACCGGCCGGTGCTCCAGACGGGCGGCGTCGAGGCGACGGTCCTCGCGAATCGACTCGCGGTCCTCGTGCGCCTTCCACTGCGTCAACACCACGGCGACGGTGGCCAGGCTCAACAGGTCACCGACGGCCCACAGGATCCCTGCGCCGGCATGCTGGTCGCTGAGGGTGTGGGCGGCAAACAACGGCTCGTTGCCACTGAGCAGGGCGATGCCGAGGAAGGCGTGGAAGGGCAGGGCCACGAACACGTAGAGCAGGCGCAGGCCGTGGTTCAGGCGCCAGGCGGTGGGGTCGAGGCCGACGACGGGCCAGAAGAACAGCACGCCCACCACCAGGAAGTGCACGTGGACCAGATCGTGCACGGCGGGGTTGCGCAGGGAGAGGGCATAGAGGTTGCTGAAGTACAGAGCGAACATGGAACCGGCGAACAGCACCCACGCGACGAGAGGATGGGTGAGGATCGTCATCGGCCGCGAATGGAGCACACGCAGCAGCCGTCGCTGGGTGCGGCGCGACCCGGCCTGGAGGGCCAGGGTGACGGGAGCGCCCAGGGCCAGCAAGGGCGGACCGACCATGGACAGCAGGAGGTGCTCGCCCACGTGGAAGCTGAAGTACCTGTCGTCGTAGGCAGCCAGGCCTGATTCCAGGGCCACGGTCACCACGCCGCAGCCGGCCATGAACGCCACCGTCCTCGCCCGCGGCCAGTGGCGGCCCATGTCGCGCAGCCGCCGGATCCCCACCCCGTAGGCGCACACCAAGGCGGCCACACCCAGCAACGGGACGGGCGCCAACGACCAGCCGAGCAACAATTGGCGAAGCGTCGGAGATGCGGCCGCGAGGCCCACCGGGGGCACCACCGGCACAAGGTACCGCCTGATGCGCTGTTACGATCCCGACCCGTGACGGGGGTGGTGTCCACTCAGTCCGAGTTCCGGCGCCCGTCGCCCCTGGCGGTGGGCACCATGGTCTGGCTGGCCTCCGAGCTGATGTTCTTCGGCGGCCTCTTCGCGTCCTACTTCACCATCCGGGCCCAGACGCCCGTGTGGCCACCGCCGGGCGTGCATCTCGAGGTCGTGCGCGACGGCCTGTTCACCATCGTCTTGGTGGCATCGAGCTTCACCATGCAGATCGGCACGCGTCACCTCGAGCGGGGGAACCGTCCCCTCGCCCGGCGCTGGATCGTGCTCACCCTCGTCCTCGGCCTGGTGTTCCTCGCCAACCAGATGGTGGAGTGGTACACGCTCGATTTCACCGCCACCACCCACGCCTACGGATCGCTGTTCTTCTCCATGACCGGCTTCCACGGCCTGCACGTCGCCCTCGGGCTGGTGGTGATGGTGGCCCTGCTCGGGCGCATCATCGGGCCCGGGCCCGACCCCGGCGACCACGCCGCCGCCGAGGTGATCACCTATTACTGGCACTTCGTCGACGTGGTGTGGTTGGCTCTGTTCGCCATCATCTTCCTCCTTCAGTAGGACATCGGACCCGGATGCGGAAAGGCGTCGTCCCAGTTGTCGCACTTGTCCTCACGGCAGTCGGGATCGCCATGGCGATGACACTGGCAAGCGCCGCAGCCTCTCCCGTAGGGTCCTCCCCGGCACCGGCCGTCCCCCAGTCCCAACTGGCCGAAGGCGCCGATCTCTACAACCAGTCGTGCACGAGTTGCCACGGCCCGCGCGGGGAGGGATCGAGGCTGTCGGGCGGCATGGTGGCGCCTCCGCTGATTGGTGTGGGGGCCGCCGACGTCGACTTCTACCTCTCCACCGGGCGCATGCCCCTGGCCAACACCAACGAGTCCCAGGCCATCCGTAAGCCCCCGGCGTACGACTCGACTCAGATCGCCGCCATCGTCGCCTACGTGGGGACGTTCGGTCCGGGAGGACCAGCCATCCCCCTACTCGACCAGGCCAGGGCGTCGCTGAGCCGGGGAGGCGAGCTCTACCTGCTCAACTGCGGCGCCTGCCACAACGCGGCGGCCATCGGTGGCGCCTTGAGCTACGGCTCCTACGCCCCTGCCCTGCACAAGGCCACCGCCCTGCAGATCGCCGAGGCGGCGAGGGTCGGGCCCGGCAACATGCCCGTGTTCGGCAACGAGACGCTCTCCGACGACGAGCTCAACGACGTGGTGCGCTACGTCCGTTACCTCCAGCATCCCGACGACGCCGGCGGCAACCCCCTGGGTCACCTCGGTCCCGTCACCGAGGGTCTCATCGGCCTGTTGTTCGGCCTCGGCACCCTGATGGCCTACACCGCCTGGCTCGGAACCCGGGCATGAGCGACGGGAGCGAGGACCGAAGCGGAGCGGAGGACCACAGCGACCAGAGGAACGACGCTACGCCCGATGACGGGCATCTGGCCATCGCCAGCCGGAATCCCCGGCGCACCGAGACGGGCGTCGGTGTCGCCTTCATCGTGGCCACCTTCGCCGGCATCGGCCTGGCCGTCACCTACGCCCTCGGTGGCCAGACCCAGGTCGAAGGCGTGCTCCTCTTCTTCTGCCTGGGCGGCCTGGGCTTCGGCATGACCCTGTGGGGCAAGCAGTTGATGCCCCACGGCCCTTTCGAACAGCAGCGCGAGAACCTCATCGGCAGTGAAGAGGACAGGGCCGAGTTCACCGCCGCCTTCGTGCGGGGCGAGCAGGCCTTCGGCCGCCGCAAGCTCCTCCTCACGTTCCTGGGCGCCGGCTTCGCCGGCCTGGGCGCAGCCCTCGTCTTCCCCATCCGCTCCCTCGGCCCCAGCCCGGGGCGGTCGCTGTTCGAGACCCCCTGGAAGGCGGGCTCCCGCCTGGTGACGCCCGACGGCAAGTTCGTCCGCCTCACCGACCTCGAGGTGGGAGGGATCTCCACCGTGTTCCCGGAGGGCCACATCGGCTCCGATGACGCCCAGACCCTGTTGATCCGGGCCGACAGCTCGCCGATCACCACCCGCAAGGGCCGCGAGACCTGGTCGCCCGACGGCTACCTGGCCTTCTCCAAGCTGTGCACCCACGCCGGTTGCCCGGTGGGCCTCTACGAGCACGACCGCCAGCAGATGCTCTGTCCCTGCCACCAGTCGACCTTCGACGTCCTGCGGGGATGCCGTCCCGTCTTCGGCCCCGCCACCCGCTCGCTGCCCCAGTTGCCGATCATGGCCGACGGCGAGGGCTTCCTCCGGGCCCAGAGCGACTACACCGAGCCCGTCGGGCCCGGCTTCTGGAACCGCTCGTGAGCGCTGGGAAGACGGAGAAGAAGAAGACGAAGAAGAAGGGGATCGTCGGCCGCACCGCCGGGTGGTTCGACGATCGGTTGGCCGCCTCGCGCTTCGTGCGCACCGCCCTGAACAAGATCTTCCCCGACCACTGGTCGTTCATGCTGGGCGAGATCGCCCTCTACGCCTTCGTGGTGCTGATCGTCACGGGCATCTACCTGACCTTCTTCTTCAACCCCAGCCTGAAAGAGACCGTGTACAACGGCTCGTACGCGCCGCTGCGTGGCGTCAAGATGTCGGTGGCCTACGAGTCGACGCTGAAGATCAGCTTCGACGTGCGGGCCGGGATGGTGATGCGCCAGATGCACCACTGGGCCGCCATCGTCTTCTTGGCGTCCATCGTGGTGCACCTGTGCCGGGTGTTCTTCACCGGCGCCTTCCGGCGGCCGCGCGAGCTCAACTGGATCGTGGGGGTGACGCTGCTCCTGCTGGCCATCCTCAACGGCTTCGCCGGCTACTCGCTGCCCGACGACCAACTCTCGGGGACGGGCTTGCGCATCATGTACTCGATCCTGTTGTCGATCCCCGTGATCGGGAACTGGGCCGCGTTCTTGTTGTTCGGCGGTGAGTTCCCCTCCGACCAGATCGTCTCGCGCCTGTACGGCATCCACATCCTCATGGTCCCGGCCGCCATCGCCATCGTGTTGGGCGCCCACCTGGCGATCATGTGGCACCAGAAGCACACCCAGTTCAAGATCGTCGGCGCCACCGAGGACAACGTGGTGGGCTCGCCGTTGTGGCCCACCTATGCCAGCAAGAGCGTCGGCCTGCTGTTCATCGTCAGCGCCGTCCTGGCCGCCCTGGGGGGGTTGGCCCAGATCAACCCCATCTGGCTCTACGGGCCGTTCGTGACCGAGAAGGTGAGCTCGGCGTCCCAGCCCGACTGGTACATGGGGTGGCTGGAAGGAGCGCTGCGCCTCATGCCCGCCTGGGAGTTCCGGGGGTGGGGGCACACGATCCCCAACCCGTTCTTCCCGGGAGTCCTCCTCGCCGGGATCACCTTCGGCGCCCTCTACGCCTGGCCGTTCCTCGAGGCCCGTTTCACCAAGGACCGTGAGCCCCACAACGTGCTCGACCGCCCGCGCGACCGTCCCGTGCGCACCGCCCTCGGTGCGGCCACGCTGTCGTTCTACCTGGTGTTGTTCCTCGCCGGCGCCACCGACGTGCTGGCCGTGTACTTCGGCCTGTCGGTCAACTCGATCGTTTTCAGTTTCCGGGTCGCGGTGTTCGTGGTGCCCGTGATCGTGGCGGTGATGACCCATCGCGTCTGCCGTGAGCTGTCGGCTGCGGGCGGAGGCCGGCGCAAGCCGCCCGGGCTGTACGACCGTTCACCCGAGGGCGGCTACGAGTCCCGCCCCGCCCCAAGGCCGGTAGGCGCCCCGGCCGGCGAGTTGGAGCCCGAGCCACTGCCCGAGGCCCCGGTGGAGCGACCCCAGGCCGAGCCGAGCCCGCGGTGAGCGTGATCGCCCCGACACATCGACTGCGCCCACTCCCGCGATCGCCCTGGGCGCGAGCCGCTGCCTCCGCAATCGGCCTGCTGGCCCTGACGGGCTGCGAGGTTCCCGACTTCGGCGCCCCCCACGGTGCCACCACCCAGGGCAAGGACACGTTCCACCTGTGGCAGGGCGCAGTGGTGGCCGCCCTGGTCGTCGGCGTCATCGTGTGGGGCCTCATCTTCTACGTGATCATCCGCTACCGCCGGCGCGACGACGAGATCCCGTCGCAGCGCGACAAGAACATCCCCCTCGAGATCGCCTACACCATCGTGCCCGTCATCATCGTGGCCGGGCTCTTCTATTTCACCGTCACCACCCAGGACCGCATCAACAAAGTGGCCGCCCATCCGGCGGTGCAGATCGATGTGACCGGCTTCCAGTGGGGATGGAAGTTCCAGTACACCGGCACGCCCATCACCGTCGCCTCCCAGGGCGACTCCAAGCCCGTCCTGGTGTTGCCCGTCGACCAGACGACGCGCATCACCCTGCGGGCCGTCGACGTCATCCACGGCTTCTACGTCCCGGAGTTCCTCTTCAAGCGCGACGCCGTCCCCGGCCTGGTCAACACCTTCGACTTCCATCCCGTGCGCACCGGGACGTTCCTCGGCCACTGCTCGGTGTTCTGCGGGCTGCGCCATGCCGACATGCTCTTCGACGTGTCCGTGCTCAGCCGCGCCGACTACGGGCGCTGGCTGTCCGACCAGCAGGCCAAGGGGACTTCGTGATGCGGGTGGACCCATGACACTCGTCGAAGACAGGGAGGCCGCCCCTGAAGCCGAGCCGCCCGAACACCCCGAGGCCACCGGCCTGCTCAAGTGGTTCACCACCACCGACCACAAGGTCATCGGCAAGAGCTACATGGTCACCGCCTTCGTCTTCTTCTGCGTCGGTGGGGTCCTCGCCCTGTTGCTGCGCACCCAACTGGCCCAGCCCAACAACACCCTGCTCGACCAGCAGGACTACAACCAGGTCTTCACCATGCACGGCACGATCATGATGTACCTGTTCGCCACGCCCTTCGGCTTCGGGCTGGCCAACTACTTCGTCCCCCTCCACATCGGCGCCCCCGACATGGCGTTCCCCCGCCTCAACGCCCTCTCGTACTGGTTGTTCCTGGGGGGCGGCATCATCGTGGTCTCCGGCTTCTTGACCTCGGGTGGCGCCGCCTCGTTCGGATGGGTGTCCTACGCCCCCCTCTCCGACGCCGTGCACACACCGGGGGCGGGCGCCGACCTGTGGATCGTCGGCCTCGCCCTCACCGGCCTGGCCACCATCGCCACCGCCGTCAACATCGTGACGACGGTGTTCTGCCTACGGGCGCCGGGCATGACCATGTTCCGGATGCCCATCTTCACCTGGAACATGCTCGTGACATCGGTGCTGGCGCTCATGGCGTTCCCCGTGCTCACCGCCGCCCTGGCCCTGCTGTTCTGTGACCGCCACTTCGGCATGCGCATCTTCGACGTCGATCGAGGGGGCGTGCCCATCCTCTGGCAACACCTCTTCTGGTTCTTCGGCCATCCCGAGGTGTACATCATCGTGTTGCCGTTCTTCGGGGTTGTGACCCAGGTCTTACCGGTGTTCTCGCGCCGCCCCATCTTCGGGTACACCGGCATCGTGTTCGCCACCCTCGCCATCGCCGGGCTCTCCGTCGGCGTGTGGGCCCACCACATGTTCACCACCGGCGCCGTGCTGCTGCCGTACTTCTCGGCCATGTCCTTCCTCATCGCCGTCCCGACCGGGGTCAAGTTCTTCAACTGGATCGGCACCATGTGGGGCGGCAAGATCTCGTTCCCGACACCCATGCTGTTCTCGCTCGGGTTCATGGTGGTCTTCCTCCTGGGCGGCCTCTCGGGGGTGCTGCTGGCCTCCCCGCCCATCGACTTCCAGGTCCACGACACCTACTTCGTCGTCGCCCACATGCACTACGTCCTGTTCGGCAGTGCCGTCTTCGCCGGGTTCTCCGCCGCCTACTTCTGGTACCCGAAGATGACGGGGCGCATGTTGCGAGAGGGCTGGGGGAAGCTGCACTTCTGGATCCTGTTCATCGGCTTCAACCTGACCTTCTTCCCCCAGCACATCCTCGGCGAGCGGGGCATGCCCCGACGCATCCAGACCTACGGCGCCGGCGAGCACCTGACGTTCCTGAACCTGCTGTCGACCATCGGCTCGTTCCTGATCGGCATCTCCACGCTGGTGTTCATCGTCAACATGTGGATCTCGTGGCGCAAGCCCGTTCTCGCAGGTGACGACCCCTGGGGCGGCCACACCCTCGAGTGGTGGTCGTCGTCGCCGCCGGTGACCCACAACTTCACGTCGCTGCCTCCCATCCGCTCCGACCGCCCGGTGTGGGACGTGCGCCACGGTGCCCCGGAACGGGGCCAGGCCGAGGAGGTGCACAGCCCGTGAAAATCGAGGGGTCCATCTTCGCCGGCGTGGCCGCGTTCTTCGCGGTGATCGCCGGGCTGTACTGGTTCTCGAGCTACGAGGATGCCGGCAGCGTGCTGCTGGTCACCACCATCGGCCTCGGCGCCATCCCCGGTGCCTGGCTCATCTGGATCTCCCGGCGCCACCCGCCCCGGCTGGAAGACCGCGATGACGCCACCATCGCCGAGGGCGCCGGGCGCATCGGTTCGTTCCCGGAGTCGAGCGTGTGGCCGCTGGCGTTCGCGGGAGGCGCCTCGCTCGGAGCGCTGGGGCTGGTCTTCGGGATATGGCTGGCGCTGCCCGGCCTGCTGGTCATGGTGATCTCGATGATCGGCGCCGTCCAGGAGGGTCGTCGCGGGCAGGAGCCCGGCTATCCCTCCGGCGAGCCCGACAGCCCCTGAGCCCCGGGACGGTGACTACCCGAGGAGGCCGGTGAGGGAGGAGAGGGTGCCGACCAATGACGTGGCCACGTCACCGACGACACCCAGGTTCGAGACGGCGCTGCCGGCGGTCGTCTGGAGGAGGTAGAACGTCCCGGTGCCGGGCCGGAACACGGTGAGGTCGGTCCTGCCGTCGTTGTCGTAGTCGCCGGGCTGGGGGATGTCGCCTGCTCGACCCAAGGCGGTGATGAGGATCCCCCTCACCAACCACTGGCCGGTCGATGACCGCCAGACGGCGACGTCGGTGTGGCCGTCACCGTTGTAGTCGCCGGGTACTGGGATGTCACCGGGCACGCCATACCGGGTGATGAGAATGTCCTTGACGAACCAGTCGCCGGTGGACGCCCGGTATACGGCGACGTCGGTGCGGCCGTCACCGTTGTAGTCGCCGGGTACGGGGGTGCCGTCGGCGACGCCGTACCACGTCGTGAGGATGCCGCGCACGAACCATCCACTGCTGGACGGCCGGTACACGGCGATGTCGGTGCGACCGTCACCGTTGTAGTCGCCGGGCACCGGGATGTCCGAGGACAAACCCCACTGGATGGCGGGCATGCCCTGCACCAGCCAGAGGCCGGTCGAGGGCCGGTAGACGGCGGCATCGATCTTGCCGTCACCGTTGTAGTCAGCAGGGACGGGGATGTCTCCGTCCTGGCCCCAGGACAGTTGTGACACCGTGCCGCCGACCGTGTCCTGGATGTACCAGGTGCCGGTGTCGGGACGGAACACCGAGAGCTGGTCGTTGCCGGTGGCGCTGAACCCGTTCGACGGGGGAGCCACGGTGACGGTTTGCACGGCGTTGGGGTTCTGGCAGGGCGTGACCGCCGTGCCGAGGTTGTCGGTGTCCCCGCTGTAGATCGCCCGCCAGGTGTAGTTACCCGCGCGTGTGGGTGTGAACGTGGCCGAGTCGTAGCTGCCGGTTCCGTTCACTGCCACCGTCGAGGTGAACGCCGGCGGGCCGGAACAGAACATGTCATCGGGGCCGGTCAGGGTGAAGGTCACTGATCCGGTTGGCTGGGTCCCGTTGACCGTGGCGGTGCCGTGGATGCCCGCAGGTGTCGTCGGCCCGGCGGCGGCGGTCAGGTAGGCCGAGGCCTTGCCCACCGTGACCGCAACGCCGGGGTCGCAGGGCGTCGGCCCGGCGGGAGCGTAGGTCTGGTCGCCGCTGTAGCTGCTCCGCCAGCGGTAGGTCCCGGCATGCGGGGGGACGAATCGGGGCGAGCTCACCGGGTTCCCCGCCACGGCCGCGGTGGAGGTGAAGACCGGTGATGAGCAGGAGTCGTCCCCGGGGCCGAAGGCCTGGAACGTGACAGTTCCCGTAGGAGCGCCGCCGGCGCCGGTCAGATTGGCGTTGGCCATGATGCTCAGGCCCAGGGTGGTGTTGGTCGACACGTTGGTCGTCAGCCAGGCCGTCTGGGGCCCGGTGGAGCCGGTGACGGCGGTGGCGGGCCCGGCGTGCATGACGAGGGGAATGAGGGCGATTGCCACGGCGGCGGAGGCGCGGAGCCCGAGGCGGCTTCGGCCTGCGGCCGGGTGGGTGGGGGCTTCGTCTGTCACGCCCACCCCTGCCCTGCCGATCTCTGATTTGGTCATGCCGCCGTATCGGCGGGCGCTGAAAAATTCTTGAATGGCCCCCGTACCCGGCTACGAGCCGACGGTGGACGGGACCTGGGTGCCGGCCGCCGCCAGGGCGGCGCCCACGATGCCGGCCTCGTTGAGCAGCTGGGCCGGTACGACCTCGGCCGTGGTCTCGAAGTACTCGAAGTAGCGGTCCGACTTCTTGCTCACCCCGCCACCGATGATGAACAGGTCCGGAGAGAACAGCGTCTCGACGTAGCTGAGGTAGGCACCGACCCGCTTGCCCCACTTCTTCCAGGACATCTCCTTGCGCTCCCGCACCGAGTCGGCGGCGTACTGCTCCGCATCGCCCTTGTGGAACTGGAGATGACCGAGCTCGGTGTTGGGCACGAGGGTGCCGTCGATGAACAGGGCCGACCCGATACCGGTGCCGAGGGTGATCACGATGACGACGCCACTGCGCCCGGCGCCGGCTCCGAATCGCACCTCGGCCAGGCCGGCGGCGTCGGCGTCGTTGAGCACGACGAAGGTGCGCCCGCTCGCCGCACCCAGCCGGGCGGCCACGTTCTCACCGATCCAGGACTTGTCGACGTTGGCGGCGGTGCGGGCCACACCTCCCTGGATGACGGCAGGAAAGGTGGCCCCCACCACGCCGTTCGTGTCGAACTTGGACACCACCTCGGCCACCACCGCAGCCACCGCGTCGGGGGTCGCCGGCTGCGGCGTCGGTATGCGCACCCGGTCGGCCGTCAGCGTCCCCCGCCCGACGTCGGCGGGCGCTCCCTTGATTCCCGTCCCTCCGATGTCGATGCCCACGAGATCCATGTGCGACCCTTCTCTCTGGCTCAGCCTACCTACGTCGCCCCGCGAGGAAGCGGCCGGAACGGGAACCAGGTCGACGGCGTTCACACAACCGGTTTTCGGCTGGGCCCCCGCACCCGGACGTGCATGCGCTCGCCCTGGCGACCGAACAGGGAGAGGAACTCGACGGGCTCGGTCCCGGCGCTGCCGAACCAGTGCGGCACCCAGGTGTCGAACTCCGCCGCCTCACCGGCCGGCAACACCAGGTCGTGCTCCCCGAGCACCAGCCGGAGGCGCCCGGTCAGGACGTAGAGCCATTCGTAGCCCTCATGGGTCTTGAGCTTGGGCCGTTGGCGCTGGCGGGACGCGGGGATGACGTGCTTGAAGGCCTGGATGCCGCCGGCCCGGCGGGTGAGAGGCACGATGGTCATGCCGTTGGCGGCGATCGGTCGAGGACGGATCCGGGGGTCACCGGTCGGCGGGGCCCCGACGAGCTCGTCGAGGGGCACCTGGTGAGCCTTGGCCAGAGGCAGCAGCAGTTCGAGGTTCGGACGGCGTTGCCCCGACTCGAGCCGCGACAACGTGCTCACCGAGATGCCGGTCACGGTTGAAAGCGACGCCAAGGTGACGTCGCGCTCCTGGCGCAGAGCGCGCAGGCGAGGTCCCACGGCGGAGAGCACCTCGCCCCACTCGCCGTCCACGCTCGAGCCGTCGTCCACCTCGCCATGTTGCCATACCGGCAAGCGCGCTTGTCAAAACCGCGAGGGTAGGTGCATGGTGGCGCTGGGAGGTGGTCCGATGACACACACCGATGAGATGGCACAGACCTACGACGTGGTGGTGATCGGCGGCGGTGCTGCCGGACTGAACGGTGCCCTGGTGCTGGCCCGAG
>JBBWZS010000165.1:0-12061 GCA_039649175.1 Acidimicrobiaceae bacterium | reverse complement strand
ACCGCCCACAGCCGGGCCAGCACCAGCTTCCCGCTGTCGACCTCGGCCGCCATCAGCCCCGGTTCACCCTCACACCCAGCCGGCGCCTTTGAAGAGGGGAGCGAACAGCTTGGCCTCGGGGGGAGCGGGGGCACCCTGGGGGCGGCACTGGGCCAGCACCCGCGCCGGCACGGCGGCCACGTCGGGGGCGTCCTCGCCCGCCTTGCCCAGCACCCGCCACCCGGCCAGCCAGCGCTCGACGGTGGGGTCGGCGGCCACCGCCGCCGCCACCGACGACAGCACGGCGTAGGCCCGGTCGCCGCGCTCGGGCACCTGGAAGGAGTCGGGGTCGGCCAGCACCTCCTCGGGATTCGGGAGGTCCATCTCCATCTCCCACATCAGCAGCTCGATGCCGGCCCCGTCGCCGACGGCGCCGGTGATGAGGGCGGTCTCGGCCTCGGTGGAGGCCCCGGCGGCGCGCGCCGCCGTCCACAGGCGGGCCACCATGTCCCAGGTGCGGGGGCTGGGCCAGCCCCGCCCCGAGCGGGCGGCGTCGGTGGGCAGGTCGAGGGCCAGGCCGGGGCGCACGGTGATGAACGCCGAGATCACCCCCCGGGTGGCGGGGATCCCGGCTTCCCATGCCGCGGGCAGGCTGGGGACCTCGGGTGCATCCCAGCCCCCGGCCAGGCCCTGGGCCAGGACGGAGGGGTCGACGACCCAGTCGAGGTGGCAGAACCGGTTGGCGAGGGGCGCAGCCAGGTCCCAGCCGTCGGCGGCCTGCTCGGGGGGGTTGGCGGCGGCGACCACCACCACGCCGGGGGGAAGGGGGAGGTCGCCCACCACCCGCTCGAGCACGACCCGCAGCAGCGCCGCCTGCACGGCCGGGGGGGCGGTGGAGATCTCGTCGAGGAACAGCAGGCCGTGGCCGGCGGCGGCCAGGCGCTGGGCCCAGCGGGGCGGGGCCATCTCCACCTCGGACTCGCGCACGATGGGCAACCCGGCGAAGTCGGAGGGCTCGCGGATGGCGGCGATGACCGTCTCGATGGGCCAGCCCATGGCGTCGGCCATGGCGGTGATGGCCGACGTCTTCCCGGTGCCGGGCGCTCCCCAGAGCAGGACGGGCACCTGCGCCGCCACCGCCAGGGTGAGGGCCTCGACCGTGCTCCCCTGTGACATCCCCTGACCGTACCCCCGCCTACCGTGTCCCCGCCCTCGGCCCGGTTAGCATCGGAGGATGCAACTGACGCCCAAAGGGCTGCTCAGCTGGGCGCGCGCCCCGGAGGGCAAGAAGTTCATCCGCTACAGCATGGTCTCGGTGGTCTCGGTGATCGTCTACGAGATCCTGTTGTTCGTCACCCTGGGGCTCCTCCACTGGAGGACGGCCCGGAGTGCCAACGTCTTCGCCGTCGCCGTGTCGGCCATCCCGTCCTACTACCTCAACCGGGTGTGGGCGTGGGGCAAGAGCGGGCGGTCGCACTTCATGAAAGAGGTGGTCCCGTTCTGGGCCATGGCCCTGCTCGGCCTGGTCTTTTCCACGTGGGCCACCGACTTCGCCAAGACCCAGGCCGACCAGGTCACCACCATCCACCTGGTGCGGACGTTCATCGTCATGATGGCCGGACTGGCCGCCTTCGGTGTGCTGTGGGTGGCCAAGTTCGTGGTGCTCAACAAGGTGCTGTTCGCCCACAAGGCCGAGGCCTTGCCCCCGGCGCTCGACGGCCGCACCGGCCTTCCCACCTGAGCGTCGCCGGGTGAGCCCGAGCGCTGCGGAGGGCCGAGGCCACTTCGACCGGGCCGCCGCCGCCATCGGCCCCCCCGACCAGGTCACCGCCGCCGAGGCCGCCGCCCATCACCGGCGTCTCACCAAGCCCAGGGGCTCGCTGGGCCGCCTCGAGGACGCCGGGGTCAGCCTGGCGGCCATGGCCGGGACCTGCCCGCCCCCGCTTCCCGAGCCGGCGACCGTCGCCGTGTTCGCCGCCGACCACGGGGTGCACGCCGAGGGCGTCACCCCCTGGCCCCAGGAGGTCACCGCCCAGATGGTGGCCAACCTCTGTGCCGGGGGTGCGGCCATCAACGTCCTGGCCCGCCAGGCCGGGGCCCGGGTCGTCGTCGTCGACGTCGGCGTGGCCGGTCACCTCGACCCTGCACCGGGACTGGTCGACCGCAAGGTGCGCCCGGGCAGCGCCAACCTGGCCCGGGAACCGGCCATGTCGGTGGCCGAGGCCCGCCTGGCCCTCGACGTGGGGGCCCAGGTGGCCGCCGAGGCAGTCGAGGCGGGAGCCCGGTGCCTGCTCACCGGCGACATGGGCATCGCCAACACCACCCCGTCGGCCGCCCTCATCGCCGCCCTCACCGGCCGGGCGGCGGTCGAGGTCACCGGTCGGGGCACGGGCCTCGACGATGCCACCCTGGCCCACAAAGTGGCGGTGGTCGAGGCGGGGTTGGCCCGGGCGCGAGCCGACGGCACCCTCGCCGACGGCCCGCTCGGCGGCGGCGTGCTCGACCCGCTGGCGGTGCTGGCGTCGATCGGGGGGTTGGAGATCGCCGCCCTGGCCGGGTTCGTCGTGGGGGGCGCGGCGGCGCGGGTGCCGGTGGTGGTCGACGGCGTGATCGCCCTGGCCGGGGCCCTGGTGGCCGAGGCCCTGGCCCCCGGTGCGGTGGCCTACTGCGTGGCCGGGCACCGTTCCACCGAGCCGGGGGCGACGGCGGCACTGGCCCACCTGGGCCTCGAGCCCCTCCTCGACCTCGGCCTGCGCCTGGGCGAGGGCACGGGAGCGTGCTTGGCCCTCCCCCTGCTCCAGGCCTCGGCCCGGTTGCTGCGGGAGATGGCCACCTTCGACGGCGCCGGCGTCACCGACAAGGCCTGATCGCTGGACGCGCACCTGGTGTCGGTGGCCGACGGCACCCGTGGCTTCATGCCCGACGACGAAGCCCGCGCCCTCCACCGGGCGGCCCGCGCCGGTGCCGCCATGGGCCCCATCGTGGAGATCGGCTCCTACTGCGGCCGGTCCACGGTCTGGTTGGGCGCCGCCGCCCGGGAGGCGTCGACGGTGGTGTTCACCGTTGACCACCATCGGGGCTCCGAGGAGTGCCAGCCCGGCTGGGAGCATCACGACCCGGCGGTGGTCGACCCCCGGACGGGGCGCACCGACACGCTGCCGTTCCTGCGCCGCACCGTCGAACAGGCGGGCCTGGAGGACACCGTCGTGATCGTCGTGGGCGCCTCGGCGACGGTGGCCGCCCACTGGGGGACGCCCCTCGGCATGGTGTTCATCGACGGTGGCCACGGCGCCGACCCTGCCCATGCCGACTACCTGGGGTGGGCGCCCCATGTGGCCCCCGGTGGCGTGCTGGCCATCCACGACGTGTTCGCCGACCCGGCCGACGGTGGCCAGGCGCCGTACGACGTGTTCCGCCTGGCCCTGGCTTCGGGAGCGTTCGTCGACGAGCCCGGCCTGGGGACGGGCTCGCTGCGGGTGCTGCGCCGGGTCGGTGCGGGGTGGTGAGGCGCCACCTCGTGGTCGCCCGGGCCACCGTGGCCGCGTCCGTGATCTTGGCCGTGTCGGCCTGCGGCGGCAGCGGCGGCACGTCGACCACGGCCCGCTCCACCACGTCGACCGCGGTCGCCGCGTCCCTGGCGTCAGGGGTCGAGGGCCTGTGCCTGGCCCGGTCGCAGGCGGCCGGCGACCCACCGGCGGCACGTGGCACCTTCTACGATCGCTCCCACGACGCCATGCACACCATCGCCCGCCAGCTCGAAGCCGTCGACCGCGCCCTGGCGGCGCGCCTGCTGGAGTCCATGCAGGCCGTCGAGGCCGACCTGAGCACCCAGTCCCCGGCCGCCTCGTCGGCCGCCGATCTCGGCCGCCTCATCGATGTGGCCGACCAGGGCCTGGCCCGGCTGTCCGTTCCCGTCGGGACCTGCCGGTGACCATGCCGGCCGCCCGGCGCCGTGCCCCCGCCCGGCCGCGGACCCGGCGGGCGGCCGTGGCCGTGGGTGTGGGGCTGCTGATGGCGTTGGTCGCGTGCTCGTCGGGAGGGTCGACCACGTCGACGGCCGCCGGAAAGGATGCCCTCTCGGTGGAGGTGGCAAGCTACGACCTGGCCGTCGGGCCCCCGGCCCGGTTCATCGCCGGTCTGCTCACCGGCGACCAGAAACTCATCGGCTTCGGCACCGTCTCCATGAGGTTCGACTTCCTGGGCACCGACAAGGCCTCGGGGGCCCCCACGCCCGTCGGCGCCCCGGCCACCGCCGCCTTCCTGCCCATCCCCGGCACGACCACGCCGTCGCCCGCGCCGGCTGATCCCGTCATCGTCTCGGGCACCGACCGGGGCGTCTACGGCACCCAGTTCGGCTTCGACCGTCCCGGTTTCTGGCAGGTGGAGGTCACCGCCCGGGTGGACGGGGCGCAGCGGCGGGGCACGGGCGCCTTCTCCGTCGTCGACCACCACAAGATCCCCGCTCCCGGCGATGCCGCCCTGGCCACCGACAACCTCACGGTGACGTCCCCGGACGTGCCCAAGGTGGCCATCGACTCGCGGGCCGGCACCGGCGGCGACATCCCCGACCCCGAGCTGCACAGCACCACCATCGCCGCCGCCCTGGCCGCCAAGCGGCCGGCGGTGGTGGTGTTCGCCACGCCCGTCTACTGCGTGAGCCGGTTCTGTGGCCCGGTCACCGATCTGGTCGACGAACTGGCCAAGGCCAACGCCGATCGGGCCAGCTTCATCCACGTGGAGATCTGGCGGGACTTCCAGGCGAACACCGTCAACAAGGCGGCCGCCGACTGGCTGTTCCGTGACAACGACCTCACCGAGCCCTGGGTGTTCGTCATCGGCGCCGACGGTCGCATCACCGCCCGCTTCGACAACGTCACCACGGCGGGCGAGCTCGAGCCCCTCGTCAAGGCCCTCCCGGTGATCGGCCCCGCCGCCTGACCGAGGGCCCGCCCCGGCTCACACGCCGGTGATCGGTGCCGGCGGTGACTGGCGGCGGCGGGCCCACGCCGGGCGGTCGCTGTCGTCGGGAGGCTCGGGGTCACGACCGGCCAGTCGAGCCTCGGCCCACCGGGCCAGCAGGTTGTCGGGAACCCCTCCCGCTCCCCGAACCCCTCCCACCACCGCGGCCAAGTCACCGCGGCCGCCGGCCACGTCGCCCGAGTCGAGGCGGGCCAGGCCCCGGCAGTAGCGGACCCGGGCGTCGGCCATGAGGGGCTCGTCCACATGGGCGAAGGCGGCCAGGGCCAGCGCCGACCGCCCCAGCTGGGTCAGGGCCACGCCCTGGTTGGCCCACAGCTGCTGAGCGATGGCGTAGCCCCCGGTGAGCTCGGCCCCGGCGGCATCGATCGCCGACAGTCCCGCCTGGGTGGCCAGCAGGGCCTGGGTCCACTTGGACTCGTGGATCGCCAGCCGGGCCCGGGCCAGCTGCAACCGGGCCGGGTCGGCGGTGGTGGGCACGGCGTCGCGCAGGGTGGCGTCGGCCAGCTTGAGGTCGCCGTGGCCGGCGAAGAGGTTGGCCAGCGCCAGCCTCGGCTCCAGCTCGGCGGGGGCGCTGGTCACGGCGGCCGACAGGCGGCGCAGCCTGTCCTCCTCGCCGTAGGTGACGGCGAACAGCGTCCGGCGCAGGCTGGTCCTCCACCACTGCCACAGGCCGACCACCACGGCCACGTGCACGACCAGGGTGGCCCAGCTCAGGCCGGGGTTGGCGCCGAAGTCGTAGATGAGCAGCCAGTCGCCGAACCGGCCCGACTCGGAGAGCAAGGGGTACCCGATGAGCCCGAAGACGGCCTCGATGAGCCCGCCCACGATGAGGATGTACCGCAGTGGCCGGCGCAGCCGCCCGGCCAGGCCGCCGGCTGCCACCATGGCCAGCCCCATGCCGATGCTGACGAGGTTGCCGGCCAGGGCGATGAACCAGACCTGTCCGTTGGTCAGCTGGCCGGTGAAGCTCACCGCCCCCTCGAACAGCCCGTAGTGGAAGTTCGTCACCGTCCCCCCGGCGGACACCGTCGCCGCGGCGTGGGCCAACTCGTGGAGCAGCACCACGACGGGGGGGATGAGGAAGACCGAGACCTGCATGGCCACGTGACGGTCGGCCGACGTGAAGTCGTCGTCGACCAACGACCGCCACGAGCGGACCAGGCTGATGAGGGCCAGAAGCGCCCCGATCCCGAGGATGAGGTCGGTGGCACCGTTGTTGGGGTCGATGCCCATGGACCCGATGGTAAGGGCCACCGGGCAACTCCGGTTGTCGGGATCTACAGTCGTTGCCGGACGGAGAAGGGGGAATCACGATGGCTCGCTACGACGTCGTCATCGTCGGAATGGGCTCGGGAGGCATGGTGGCCGCGGAGTTCGCCGCCAGCCTCGACCTGCGAGTCGCGGTGATCGAGCGGGGCCGGGTCGGCGGCGACTGCCTGTGGACGGGGTGTGTCCCCAGCAAAGCCCTCCTGGCGTCGGCCAAGGCCGCTCACACCATGCGGGTGGCCGACAAGTGGGGCCTGCCGTCGGTGGTCCCCGAGATCGACACGGCGCTGGTGTGGAAGCGGATCCGGGCCGTGCAGCAGGAGGTTGCCACCACCGACGACAACCCCGACCGCTACCGGTCGATGGGCATCGAGATCATTGCCGGGTCGGCCACCCTCACCGGTCCCCACGGCGTGCGGGTCACCGCCGGCGACGGCTCGGTGAGCGACCTGGACACCCGTTTCGTCCTGCTCTGCACCGGGAGCCGCCCGAGCGTGCCCCCGATCGAGGGTCTGGTCGAGGCCGGGTATCTCACCAGTGAGAACGTGTTCGAACTGGAGCGGGGGCCGGCCAGCGTCGTGATGATCGGCGGTGGGCCCATCGCCATCGAGATGGCCCAGGGGTTCTGCCGTCTGGGCATCGGCGTGACCGTCCTGCAGAGAGCTGGGCGGATCCTGCCGCGCGACGAGCCCGACCTGGCCGCCACCCTCACCGCCATGTTGCGCGAGGAGGGCGTCGACCTGCGGTTGAACGTGGAGACCCGACGGGTCACCGTCGAGGACGGGCGCAAGGTCGTGCACGGAGCCGAGGACGGCGTGGACGCCCGATGGGACGCCGAGGAGCTGATGGTGGCGGCCGGGCGGCGGCCGAACACCGAGGGCCTGGGCCTGGAGGCGGTGGGCGTGGAGGTGGGCCCCAAGGGCGTGGTCGTCGACCAGCGCATGCGCACCAGCGTCTCGTCGATCTACGCCTCCGGCGACCTGGCCGGACGCTTCTTGTTCACCCACTCGGCGGCCTACGAAGGGGTGCGGGCGGTGCGCGACATGTTCTTCCCCGGGAAGGGCACGGTCACCGACTTCGTCCCCTGGTGCACGTTCACCGACCCCGAGCTGGCCCACGCCGGGCTCACCGTGGCCGAGGCCAGGCAGCGCTGGGGTGACGGCGTCGACGTCTGGCGCATGGAGCTGGCCCACTCCGACCGGGCCCGGGCCGACGGTGCCAGCGAGGGCGCCATCATCATCGTCACCCACGACAAGAAGGTCGTGGGTGCCCACATCCTGTCGCCGGCCGCCGGCGAGATGATCCACGAGCTGGCTCTGGCCATCAGCCGGGGCATGAGCTTCGGCGACGTGGCCGGGTTGATCCATGTGTACCCGACCCTGTCGACCAGCATCGGCCAACTGGCCGCCGAGGCGGCCTTCGAAGGAGCCAAGCGCCTGCGCTGGCTCGTGCGCCGGGAGAAGTAGCCCGGCTCGGCCCCGGTCGAACTGCGTGGCCACCGGCCCCTGTCGACCATGGGGCCGCGTACCATCGACGTCATGACCGTCCCCGTCGCCGCCGTCGGCCGGTGTCGCCCGTGATCGCTCCGGGCACGCCTGCGCCCTCGTTCACGCTGCCCGATGCCCACAGCGGCGAGGCCGTCAGCGACCCGTGGCAGCACGGTCGTACCGTGGTGGCGTTCTTCAAGGTCACCTGCCCGGTGTGCAAGATGGTGGCCCCCAAACTCGCCGCCCTGGCCGACGGCGGCGCCCGGGTGGTCGCCGTCGGTGAGGACCCACCCGCCGCCCTGGCGCGCTACGCCGTCGAGGAGGGCCAGGGCGTCCCCACCGTGAGCGAGGCCGCCCCCTACCCGGTGTCGGACGCCTACGGGATCACCACGGTGCCCACCCTGTTCCTGGTGGAGGCGGACGGCACCGTGGCCGACGCCGTGGGTGGCTGGGACCGCGACCGCTGGAACGCGGTGGCCGCCGCCTTCGGCGCCCCGGCCATCTCCGAGCCCGGCGACGGGCTGCCCGTCTTCCGCCCCGGCTGAGGCAGTCGCAACTCCCACTGACCCGGTCGGGTCAGCCGGACAAGTTTCTCCTCTCGGTCGTCGCCACCCGGTCACCGCCTCGGCCGGCCGCTGCCCACCACCGCGCCCGCCGGCAGCGTGACCAGGCCATCCGCTCCGCCGTAGGAGGTGGTGGCGACCTCGACGTAGCGCCGGCGGAGCGCCGCCAGCTGCGCGGCCGGGGCGGCGGCCAGCACGGCGCCGGTACGGGGGGTCCCGGCGGCGATGGCATCGAACCAGTCACCGGGATCGACGGTGACCGTCCAGGTCACCCGTTCGATGGTGACGTCGTCGAGGCCGGCGCCGGTGAGCAGGGTGGTGAAGCGCTCATCGTCGGCGAAGCGGTCGCTCTCCGGCCCCGGTGGCACCACCGCCGACGAGGCGACCGATGACGCCACCGAGCCGAACAGGCCGAGCACGGGGTTGGCGGCAGGCACGTCCCACACGCTGAGAGCGAGGCGCCCCCGGCAGACCCGGGCCAGCTCGGCGATGGCGTCGGCCGGGCGAGCCAGGTGATTGAGCAGGAACCCGGCGACCACGGCGTCGAAGGCACCGTCGGCGAAGGGAAGGTGTTCGGCGCCGGCCCGGCGGGCATCGACACCGGCGGCCCGGGCCAGGCTCACCATGGCCTCGGCCTGGTCGACGGCCACGACCGAGTCCCCGCGGCGCTGGGCGGCCAGGGCGACGACCCCGGGCCCGGTGGCCACGTCGAGCACCTGCGTGCCCTCTCCCACCGCGGCAGCGTCGAGGAGCGCATCGGCGGCGCCGGCGGTGAGGCCGACCATGCCCTGGGCGTAGGGCGCGGCGCGCGTCTCCCAGACCTCGAGTTCCCATCGGGCGAAGGCGTCGAGCTGGTCGTCGGAATGTTCCATGCCCACACGTTCTACCGGAGCGTGCGGCGGTGGCACCGGAGGCTCAGTGGAGGCGGATCGTCCCGTCGTCGTTCAGCACCCAGCCGGGGTTGTGGGCGACCTCCCACGGGTGGCCGTCGGGGTCGATGAAGATGCCGGAGTAGCCGCCCCAGAAGGTGGCCTCGCCCGGACGCCCGATCGTCGCCCCCGCGCCCTCCGCGGTGGCCAGGATCTCGTCGACGGCGGCCGGTGATGCGACGCAGTGGGCGAGCGTGACGCCGCCCCACCCCCCGGGGTCGTCGACGGCGCTGTCGGCGGCCAGCTTGGTCCGTGCCCAGAGGGCGAAGACCATGCCGCCGACCTGGAAGAACACCACGTCGCCGTCGGGCGACTCACCCGTCCAGCCGAGGGCCTCGTAGAAGGTCCGGGCCCGGCCCACATCGGCCACACCGAGGGTGACGAGGGAGACGCGCTGGTCCATTGACCGAGCATCGCACACCCGATGCTGCTCGCCGGCCGCCCATTGTCGGTCAGACGGCGCTGCCGGCGGGCGCCGGGGGCACGGTGCCGGCGTCGTCGGGGGGGCCCTCGGGAAGGCGGGCGGGGTCATCGAAGGCCGACGACAGCTCGGGACGAAACAACCGCACGGCCAGGACAATGGCGGCGAACACCAGCGCGCACCCGGCGGTGACGGCGCGAATCCCGAAGCGGTCGTCGAGCACACCTTGGAAGATGGCGCCCACCGGGTAGATCGTGCCCAGGGCCACCATGTAGAGGCTCAGGATGCGGGCCCGATAGGCCTTGGGGGCGCGCAGCTGGACCACCGTCCCAAGGCCCGACAGCACGCTGATGTAGACGGCCCCGACCATCACCAGCGCCACCGTGGCCAGCGCCAGGGACGGGGCCATGGCGTAGGCCACCACCGCGGCGGGGGCGGCCAGGAGGCTGGCCTGCAGAGCCCGGCGGCGACCGAAGCGGCGGGCCAACGGGGCGAGGGCGAGGGCGCCGACCACTGCGCCCACTCCCTGGGCGGTCACCAGGATGGCCGTGCCCGTGTCCTCGTGATGGAACAGCTTCAGGGCCACTGCGGGGATGAGGGCGATGAACGGCGACACCAGGAAGGCGGTCACGGCAATGGCGATGATGGCCAGGCGGCACCCGGGCTCGGCGGCTGCCGCTCGGACACCGGTGGCGATGCGAGTCCGCAGGGTTCCGCCCTCGGTGTCGGGCGCCGGCGGCGGGATCCGGACGAAGACCAGCGCCACCATGACGGCGCCGAACGACGCGGCGTTGAGTGCGAAGGCCAAGGTGTAGGAGCCGATGGCCAGCACGATCCCGGCGAGGGCGGGGCCCACGACCCGGCCCAGGTTGTACTGGGTCGATGACAACGAGATGGCGGCCAGCAGGTCGTCGCGGGGGACGAGGTCGGGCAGGATCGCCTGGTAGGCGGGGAACCCGAGGGCGGCCATGGTCCCTCCACCCAGAACGACGAGGATGACGTCCAACGGCGTGGCGTGGCCGCTCGCCGCCAGCAGGGCCAGGACGGTGGCGAAGGCGGTCTCGCCGATCGTCGTGACCAGGAGCCAGCGCCGGCGGTCGACCCGGTCGGCCATGGCTCCCCCGACGGGCGAGAGCAGGCCGATGGGCAGGAAGGCCGCCGCCGCGGCCAGCCCCGTCCACCCCGCCTGATGCGTCCTGGCCGTCACCAGGACGCCGACGGCCACCGTCTGCATCCACGAGCCGATGTTGGAGAAGAGGGCCGCGCTCCAGACCAGGGCGAAGTCACGGTGGTGCAGGGGGCGCAGCGACGACATCGCCAGGATGCGCCTGGGTCTCCCGCTCGGGGGGCCGCTCGGGCCTCGCTGCGGCGTGCCGCTCACCCGCCGGTCGGGCTCCCGCCGGTGCGGTACCGGGCCTCCAGCTCGTAGTGGGCGTCGAGGTCGACGACGGCGTTGAACTGGTCGAAGCTGGTGACCAGGTCGAGGTGGTCGCGCAGCGTGCCCTCCTCGGCCAGGATGCCGTAGGCCCGGCTCAGGGCCCGGGCGGCGGCGAAGAGCCCGGTCAGAGGGGAGACGATGAGGTCGTAGCCCAGCTCCGACAGCTCGCCGGGCGTGAGCAGGGGCGTGCGCCCGGCCTCGATCATGTTGGCGACGCGCACCACCCCGGGAGTGGCCGCCGCCACCTCCTCGAGCTCGGCCACCGACTCGGGCGCCTCGACGAAGATGGCGTCGACGCCGACATCGACGGCGGCCCGGGCCCGCTCGACGGCCTCGTCCAGGTCGACCGCCGCCCTGGCGTCGGTGCGGGCCACGACGAACAACTTGTCGCGGTGCTCCACGGCAGCAGCCAGCTTGGCCAGCCAGTCCTGGCGGGGAACCACCTCCTTGCCCGCCATGTGGCCGCACTTCTTGGGCCACACCTGGTCCTCGAGGAACATGCCCGCCGCTCCCGCCGCCTCGAACAGCCCGACGGTGCGGATGGTGTTGAGGGCGTTGCCGTGCCCGGTGTCGCCGTCGACCACCACGGCCGTCTCGGGCACCCGCCCGCACACCCGGCGGGCCACCTCGGCGATCTCGGTCTGGGTGAGGTACCCGAAGTCGGGCAGGCCCAGCAGGGTGGCGGCGGTGGCGTAGCCGGACAGGAAGACCACCGGGTGGCCGGCGCCGGCCGCCAACCGGGCCGACAGCGCGTCCCACACGCCGGGCATCAGCACCGGGCCTGCCTTCAGCAGCTGACGAATGCCGTCTCCGTCCACCCGCCGAGCGTAGGTGAGCACGGGCACCTTGTTGCGACCGGACCGGGACTACGGGCGGGCTCCGCAGGTGGTGGTCTCGTACTCCTGCACGCGCCGGGACGCATCGGTGACGTCGGGCTGGGTCAGCCGGGCGGCGGCCTCGGGCGCCAAGCGGGTGGCGTCGTAGCCGGCGTTCGCCAA
>JBBWZS010000105.1:0-21926 GCA_039649175.1 Acidimicrobiaceae bacterium | reverse complement strand
TGCAGATCCTGCTCCCAGGACGGAGGACAACCGGCGGCGCGGTACACGCCGACGTAGGGAAACGCCCTCCACGCCCCCGTCTGCAGACGGTGTTTCACGGATGCCGGGGTGGCACCGTGCTCTCTCGCCTGGTCCAACGTGAAGACACCATGCTGCCTTTCGGCATCCTTCGACACCATCTCGTCAAGCTCCATGCTCGAATTGAACCAGCGGGGTCGGACAGTCATCGTTCTGGGCAGCGTCGGGGCGGTCCTGGCGACCGAAACCCTGCCCAGAACGGGGGGGGACGATGTCGTAGGCCGCCGGTACGATCGGGGGATGCCGCCGTTCAAGGTCGTCAGCACGTTTGAGCCGGCGGGGGACCAGCCGGCGGCCATCGACGCCCTGGCGAGGGGCGTCGAGCGGGGCGATCGTTTCCAGACCCTCCTGGGCATCACCGGCAGCGGCAAGAGCGCCACCATCGCCTGGACCATCGAGAAGGTGCAGCGTCCCACGCTGGTCATCGCGCCCAACAAGTCGCTGGCCGCCCAGTTGGCCAACGAGTTCCGGGAGTTCTTTCCCGACAACCGGGTCGAGTACTTCGTCTCCTACTACGACTACTACCAGCCCGAGGCCTACATCCCCTCGAGCGACACCTACATCGAGAAGGACTCGTCCATCAACGACGAGATCGACCGCCTCCGCCACTCGACCACCGCCGCCCTCCTGGCCCGGCGCGACGTGATCGTCGTGGCCTCGGTGTCGTGCATCTACGGCCTGGGCTCGCCCGACGAGTACCGCAAGCAGGTGCTGTCCCTGCACCCCGGGCAGCAGACCGACCAGCGGTCGATCATCACCCAGCTGGTCGACATGCAGTACGAGCGCAACGACCTCAACTTCGTCCGGGGCAAGTTCCGGGTCAGGGGCGACACCATCGAGGTGTTCCCCGCCTACGAGGAGATGGGCGTGCGCATCGAGCTCTTCGGAGACGACGTCGAGCGCATCAGCCGGGTCGACCCCCTCACCGGCGAGCACCTGGGCGTCGTCGACGAGCTCGAGATCTTCCCCGCAACCCACTACGTGGCCGGCGAGGAGAACATGAAGCGGGCCATCGCCGGCATCGAGGTCGAGTTGCGGGAGCGCCTCCAGTGGTTCGAGAAGGAGGGCAAGCTCCTCGAGGCCCAGCGACTGCGCATGCGCACCGCCTACGACCTGGAGATGATGCAGGAGGTGGGGTTCTGCTCGGGCATCGAGAACTACTCCCGCCACATCGACGGTCGGGCGCCCGGTGAGCCACCGCACTCCCTCCTGAGCTTCTTCCCCCGCGACTACCTCATGGTGATCGACGAGTCCCACGTCACCGTGCCCCAGCTCCACGGCCAGTACGAAGGCGACCGCTCGCGCAAGGAGACGCTCGTCGACCACGGCTTCCGCCTGCCGTCGGCCGCCGACAACCGGCCCCTCCGCTTCGACGAATGGTACGAGCGGGTCGGACAGTGCATCTTCCTGTCGGCCACCCCGGCGGCCTACGAGATCGACCAGTCGACCCAGGTCGTGGAGCAGATCGTGCGCCCCACCGGCCTGGTCGACCCCGAGGTCGTCATCAAGCCCACCAAGGGCCAGATCGACGACCTCATGGAGCAGATCACCGCCACCGTGGGCAGGGGCGACAGGGTGCTGGTCACCACCCTCACCAAGAAGATGGCCGAGGACCTCACCGACTACCTGCTCGAGCTGGGCGTGCGGGTGCGCTACCTGCACAGCGAGGTCGACACCATCCAGCGCATCGAGATCCTGCGCGACCTGCGCCTGGGCGAGTTCGACGTGCTGGTGGGCATCAACCTCCTGCGTGAGGGGCTCGACCTTCCCGAGGTCTCGCTGGTCGCCATCCTCGACGCCGACAAGGAGGGGTTCCTGCGGTCGGAGACGTCGCTCATCCAGACGATGGGCAGGGCCGCCCGCAACGTCGACGGCCAGGTGGTGATGTACGCCGACAAGGTCACCGACAGCATGCAGCGCGCCATCTCCGAGACGACCCGGCGCCGGGGGGTGCAGCAGGCCTACAACATCGAGCACGGCATCGACCCCCAGACCATCCGTAAGGCGGTCACCGACATCCTTGCCACCCTGCGTCCCGAGGGCGACGGCAAGTCCCCCGCACCCGGGCGCGACCGCCGGTCACGGAAGCGTGACCGGGTCCGCAGCGACTTCGCCGAGCTTCCCCACGACGAGCTCGAGCGCCTCATCCGCACCTTGGAAGAGGAGATGCACACCGCCGCCACCGACCTGCGCTTCGAGTACGCCGCCCGCCTGCGCGACGAGGTCCACGACCTGAAGCGGGAGCTGCGCCAGGTCGGCTGAGCCGCCAGAGGTACAGCGGCTGAGAGGCGCGGCTGAACCCGCACTCGCGCCCTCTCGCTCCGGGCCGGACCCAGGAAACGGGTCAGTTCGTCCCCGGCGATGCCGATCACCTCCTGGTGGACTCGACGCAGTTGACGCTCACGCCGGCGACGCCCGCCGGCGAGCACGGCGGCGTCGTTCAGTCCTCGCCGCCTGCGACAGGCGGCATGGGGAGGGTCTGGGAGCTCCCGCTGTGGGCCCACGCCGTGGCCCTGGCCGTGGTGCTGGTCGCCCTCCTGCCCCTGCTCGGCCCCGGGTCGTTGTCGGCCGACGAGGGAGCGGCCATGGTCCAGGCCCGCCACCTGTCCCGAGGTGACGGCTGGATCGTCGATCATCCGCTTCCCACCGTCGACCCCGATGGGCGGGCCTACCCACTGGAGCTGTCCGAGCGCGGCGCCCGGGGGAGCGCGCCCTTCGCCAAGCATCCGCTGTACGCCCTGCTCCTGGCCGGTGCCGACCGGGTGGGCGGAGCCACGGCGATGGTGTTGCTCTCCATCGCCGGCACTGTGGCCGCCGCCGCGCTCGCCGCCGTCATCGGTGGCCACCTCGACCCCGCTCTGCGCCGCCCCTCGCTGTGGGTCGCGGGCCTGGCCACGCCCCTGTTCTTCGACGGCTATGTCGTCATCGCCCACACGCTGGCGGCGGCCTTCGCTGCCGGCGCCGTCGTTCTCACCCTCCGCCTCCTCGACGGCGCGGGCCGGGACCGGCGGCCGGTGGTCACCCTCGCCGGCATCGCCACCTGTGTGGCCCTCGGCGTGCTCCTGCGTAGCGAGGCGCTGTTCTGGGGCCTCGCCCTGGGCGTCGTCCTCGGAGCCGTCGCTGTCGGCCGCCGGAGCGCCCTGGTGGCCGCAGCGGCGGTGGCATCGGTGGTGGCCGCCTACGGGGCCCGGCTCGGCGAGCACAGCTGGATCACCCGCATCGTCGGTGACCCGGTGGTGGCGACCGGCGATGTGCCCCGTGCCGGTGCCGGGTTCGTCGGGGATCGTCTGGCGACGTTGCAGCTCACCTGGCTGGCACCGGGGTACGGCCGCTCAGCAGGGGGCGCCCTGGCCCTGGTGATCATGCTCGGCGCCGTGGTCGTGGGCGCCGTCGCCGTCCGACGGGTGCCCGACGATCGGAGGATCATCCTCCTGCTCGCCGCCACCGCGGCGGTGGCAGCGGTGGCGGCAGTGGTGGTCGCGCCCTCCAACCTGGTGCCGGGCCTGCTCGTCACCTCCCCGGTGCTGGCCGCCGGAGTGATTGCGCTACGCCGGTCGACGCTGACCGGAACCGGGGCACGCGTGGCCCTGGCCACCTTCGTCCTGTTCGCAGCGGCCGTGGCCGCCACCCAGTACACCGGTGGGGGGTCGGTCGAATGGGGCGGCCGCTACTTCGCCCTGGGGGTTCCCGTGCTGGTTCCTGTCACCGTGCTGGCCCTGAGTCGCGCCGGCAGGCGCCTCGACCGGGCGACCCGGCGACGGGTGATGGCGGCCCTGGTCGTGTGTGCGGTGGCCATGGGCGTGATGGCCATGGGCAGCCTGGGCGCCATTCACCGCCGGACCGACCGGCTCACCACCGCCGCTGATCGGGCCGGGCGCCAGGTGGCTCCTGGGGGCCGACCCGTCATGGTGGCCACCACCAGCTCGGTGCCCCGGCTGGCATGGGCCACCTTCGATCGACAGCGCTGGCTGATCGCCCGGCCCGCTGACCTCGGCGCCCTCGTCGGCCGCCTTCGGGTCGCCGGCGTCGCCGACATCGTGCTCGTGAGCAGAGACCTGGCCCGTGACCGGCTCGCGCTCGGCGGCGCCGCCGACGTCACGCCCGCCCCCGCGCCCGCCGGCGAGCCACCGATCGGCGCCAACTGGGACGTCGTCGTCGTGCATCTCCGGCCCTGAGCGGTTGCCGGCCAGCGCTACTGGCGCACGGATCCGCCTCAGGTGAGGTCCCCAACGTGCCGATCACCACGATGTGGTTTCGACGCACGCGGGATCGGGGGGAACGGCGTGACGACGCTACTGCCGACAGCGCCCGGCCGACGCCATCCCGCCGGTGATCGCCCGCAACCTGAGGACGCACCGCCGACCTCGCCGCTGGCCCGCCTGTGGGCGGCGCGGTTGTGGGCCCACGCCGCCGCCCTGGCGGTGGTGCTCCTCGCTCTGATTCCCGTACTGGGGGGGACCGGAGCCTCGTTCTCCGCCGACGAGGGCGCGGCCCTGGTGCAGGCCCGGCACCTGGCTCGCGGGCAGGGCTGGGTGGTCGACCACCCCCTCCCCCAGGTCGACCCCGGGCAGAAGGCCTACCCGCTGGAGCTGTCGTCCCGGGGTGACAAGGGGACGGCACCGTTCGTGAAGCACCCGCTCTACGCACTGTTGTTGGCCGGCGCCGACCGCATCGGCGGCACGACGGCGATGGTGCTCCTGTCGCTGGCCGGCACCGTCACCGCCGCGGCGCTGGCCGCCGCGCTGGCCATCCGCCTGCGGCCGACACTGGCCCGACCCTCGCTGTGGGTCGTCGGTCTGGCCACACCTCTGCTGTTCGATGGCTACCTCGTCATCGCCCACACCCTGGGGGCAGCCTTCGCCGCCGGGGCCGCACTGTTGGCCCTGCGGGCCGCCGAGGGACGGGGCCCGAGGTGGTTGGCCGCCGCCGGCGCCGCCGGCTGCCTCGCCGTCGCCGTCCTTCTCCGCAACGAGGCGGTGTTCTGGGCGCTCGGCCTGGGTGTCGTGACCGCCGCGCTGGCGATCAGCCGGCGCAGCCGGGTCCTGGCCGTCCTGGCCTTCGGGGCGGTGGCCGTGGCCGTGGCCGCCCATGTCGGCGAGCAGGCGTGGATCGGCGGGATCCTGGGCGGCCACGTGGTGGCCCTGGGCGGTGGCGTCGAGACGGGGCTGGGCCTGGCCAAGATCCATGCCTTCGTGCTCACCTGGCTGCGCCCGGGGTACGGCGACGCCCCTCGCGCCGAGCTCGCCCTGTCGGTGATGTCCGGCGTGCTGGTGGTCGGCGCCCTCGCCGTGCGGCGCCACCCCGGAGACCGCCGCGCCATCTCGTTGCTCGGTGGGGTGGCGGCCGTCTCGGCGCTCGTCGCCCTGCTGGTGGCGCCGGCCAACCTGGTGCCCGGCCTGCTGGTGGCCTGCCCGGTCCTGGCCGCCGGCCTGTGCCTGCTGCGCCGCTCGACCATCGAAACTCTCGCCGCCCGCTTCGCCCTGGGGACGTGCGCCGCCTTCGCCGTCATGGTGGCGGCCACGCAGTACTCGACGGGCGGGTCGGGCGAGTGGGGCGGGCGCTACTTCGCCCTCGGCCTGCCCCTGGTCATCCCCGTCGTCCTCCTCGCCCTGGCCGACGCCGGCGCCCGCCTCGACCGGCCCACCCGCCAGGTCGCGGCCGGTGCCCTGGCCGTGTGCGCGGCGGCCACCGCGGTCATGGGCGTCACCAGCCTGGGTGAGACCCACCGGTTCACCGCCCGCCTCATGGCCACCGCCGACCGCGCCGGCCGCACGGTGTCTCCCGGCGGACGACCGGTCATGCTGGCCACGACGGGCGCCATTCCCCGGCTCGCCTGGGCGACCTTCGACCGCCAGCGCTGGCTCCTGTCCGAGCCCGACGACCTCGGCGGGCTCCGGGGCCGATTGGTCGACGCCGGTGTCACCGAGGTGGTCCTCGTCAGCAACGACCTGCAGCGCGACCTCGACCGCATGGGACCAGGCGTCCGGGTGGTGTCCACCGACGCCCCCGGCAACCGGCACGGCTGGCAGGTGGCGGTGGTGGAGGTGGAGGTGCAGCCATGACGCCCACGACGCCCATGACGCCCACGACGCCCACGACGACCACAGCGCTCCCGGCGTCGGTGCTGTCGAGGCCCGGTCGCGGGCTGGTGAAGACGGCCGTGGCCGCCGGCCTGCTCACGGCCATGCTGGCTTTCGCCGGCCTCGCCTACCGGGCGACGACCGTGTCGACCGATCCGTCACAACAGGGCGTTCCCTACAGCCCGGGCTTCCGGGGCGTGGGGTCGGGCCCGGGGGCGATGCTGAACGCCCACGACGGCCAGGCCTTCGGCTCACTGGCCCTCGACCCGCTGCTGAGCCGGCCCACGGAGTGGGGTGGCGGGCGGGCGGAGATGGCTTACCGGGCGGCGCGGCCGCTGCTCGGGTGGCTGGTGATGCTCACCTCGTTCGGGTCGGCCACCGCCGCCGGTTGGGGCCTGCTGGCGTGGACGGCGATCGGCATCGGCGTCATGGCGGCCGGCGCCCTGGTGCTGGCCGACCACTGGGGCCGGCAGGGGGACTGGGTGCCGCTGCTGCTCCTGCTCCCGGGCGTCGTGGGCCAGATCATGTTCGGGGGCCTCTCCGACGCCCTGGCGACGGGCTTGGCCCTGTTCGGCCTGGCCTGGTGGCTGAAGGGCCGGGACCGGTTGGCGATCGTCGTGCTGTGCCTGGCCGCGCTGTGCCGGGAGACCACCCTGTTGGTGACGCTGGCCCTGTTCCTGTCGCTGTTCGTCGCCGGGGACCGTCGCCGGGCCATGCGCCTGCTCATCCCCTTCGCCGCCTACGTGGGGTGGATCGGCGTGGTGTGGCTGCGGGTCGGGGCGCTGCCCAACGACGCCCCCCAGGGCCGGATCAGCGTGCCCCCGGGTAACTACATGGCGGTGGTCGGGTCGTGGAGCTGGGTCGAGGTGGCGAGCGCCGCGATCATCGCCGTACTCGCCATCGTCGCCTGGCGACGGGCCCCTTGCCGCGACGTCCGCCTGCTGGTTGTGCTCTCGGCCCTCTTCGCCGCCACCTTCAGCCCCGCCGTCCTCCGGTCGTGGGATTTCGCCCGCCCTCTGCTCCCGGTGACGGTGGTGGGGGCCTGCCTGCTCGGACGCCGGATCGTCGACAGCGCCCCCCGTTCCCACCCGCCGGGGACGGTGGAGGGGGAGGCCGGACCGCTGCCGCCGGCCGCCGCCCCTGCCCCGGCCATCTCGGTTCCCGGTGCGGCGACCGTGTCGTGAGCCATCTGCGCCCTGGACCGCTCGTCCTGGACCGGGCGCCGGCCGGCGGGGGCGAGCGAGCCGCCCCGTCGTCCAAGACCAGTCGAGGATGGGTTCCCCGCTGGGCGGGCGCCACCACCGCGGTGATCACGTTCGTGGCCTACCTGCCGGGGCTCGGCCGCTCCCTCGACTTCGACAGTGCCGAGACGGTGGGGTTGTTCGTCAAGACGGGACCACCCTGGGCCGCCTTCCAGCGCCAGGCGGTGTTCAACAACCACCCCTTCTTCTCGTTCCTCGAGCAGTTGGTGCGCATGACCACGGGGACGACCGGGGCGGCGACCATGCGCCTGCTGCCCATCGCCTGCGGCGCGCTGGCGGTGGGCGTGCTCACCTGGTTCGCCGCCCGCCGCCACGGTCTGGTGGCCGGGATCACCGCCGGGGTCGTGCTCGCCGCCAACCCGACGTTCGCCGGCCTCTCCCGCTCGGTGCGCGGCTACAGCCTGCTGACCCTGTGCGCCGTCGTGTCGACCGTACTGGTGGCCGACGACCGTCCCGGTCGCTCCCGCTGGCACGACGCCGCCTATGTGGTCGTGGCCGGGGTGGGCCTGGCCACCCACCTCTACATGGCCCCGGTGCTGGCCGCCCACGCCGGCGTGGTCATCGCCCGCCGCCAGCTCGACGAGCGCTGGCGCCTGCGGTTCCTGGGGGCGATGGCGGTGGCGGCCGTCGCCTATGCCGGCATGGCCCGTGCCATGGTCGACGCCACCGCGGCCCACGCCCGCACCTTCCAGGCCGACATGCCCTGGCGGGTGGCCACCATGGTCACAGGGGGCGGTTGGGCGTCGGTGGCGCTGGCCCCGCTCGTCGTCGCCGGCGCCATCATCGTCCTCCGCCGCCCTGGGCCACGAGGCGGCGCCGTCGCCCTGGCCGCCGTCCTCGTCGTCTTGTGGGCCGGGCTCCAGTCCGCCGCCCTGAGCGACCGGTTCTTCGTGTGGTTGGTGCCCGGCGCGGCCTACCTGGTGGCGGTCGCCGTCGGGCGTCTCCCGGTCGCCGCCCTGGCGGTCGCCGGGTGGACGGCGCTGGCCGTGGCCCTGGTGGTGCCCGGCTTCACGACCGACCCCACCGCCTACCGCCAGGCTGCCGCCGTCATACGAGCCGTCGACGCCGCCGGCGCGAGGGCGTGCGTGGTCGACGTCGGTGTGCCCCCCATGCTCGGCTACCTCGACGCGCCCCGCCAGTTCACCGTCGTCACCGACCCCGGCCAGCTCGACAGCTGCGACGTGGTCGTCGTGGCCGCCTGGTGGCAGTCGACCAAGCCCTGGTTCGCCGCCGACAATCGCGTGATCGCCGCCGCCGAGCACCGGTACGCCCACCGGACCGTTCTGCCCGCCACCGACCCGACCCTGGTGTTCTCCCGCGACGAGGTGCTGACCAGCGTGCTCCGCAACGCCTGACCCGCCGGTAGTCTCGGCGGAGTGGCTGACACGCTTGTCATTCGGGGCGCCCGAGAGCACAACCTGCGCAACGTCTCCCTCGAATTGCCCCGCGACAAGCTCATCGTGTTCACGGGACTGTCCGGTTCGGGCAAGTCGTCGCTGGCCTTCGACACGATCTATGCCGAGGGACAACGACGGTATGTGGAATCGCTGTCGTCGTACGCCCGCCAGTTCCTCGGCCAGATGGACAAGCCCGACGTCGACTTCATCGAAGGGCTCTCGCCGGCCATCTCCATCGACCAGAAGTCGGCGTCCCGGAACCCGCGGTCGACGGTGGGCACCATCACCGAGGTCTACGACTACCTCCGGCTGCTCTACGCCCGGATCGGCATCCCCCACTGCCCCACGTGCGGGGCCGTGGTCACCCGCCAGACCCCCCAGCAGATCGTCGACCGGGTGCTGGAGCTGCCCGAAGGCACCCGGTTCCAGGTGCTGGCCCCGGTGGTGCGGGGGCGCAAAGGCGAGTACGAGGGGCTCCTCGAGGAGCTGGCCGGCCAGGGTTTCGTCAGGGCCCGGGTGGACGGCGTGCTGCGGGAGCTCACCGGTGCCGGTGCCACTGGCGAGAAGGCCGAGGCTCTGGCTCGCTACGAGAACCACACGATCGAGGTGGTCGTCGACCGCCTGGTGCGCCGCGACGGCATCGAGCGACGCCTGACCGACTCCATGGAGACGGCGCTGCGCCTGGCCGACGGCGTGGCCGAGGTCGAGATCGTGGAGTCGCCGACGGCGCCGGGCGGGGCAGGGGGCCCCGCCCTTGGCGAGGAGGGCGGGGTTGGGGCCCCGCCCGGGCAAGCAAGCACAGTCTTCACCTTCAGCCAGCACCTGGCCTGTCCCAACGACGGGACGTCGTTCGACGAGCTGGCGCCCCGCAACTTCTCGTTCAACTCGCCCTACGGCGCGTGTCCCCATTGCGACGGCCTGGGCACCCGTTTCGAGGTCGATCCCGAGCTGGTCATCCCCAACCCCGACCTCACCCTCGACGAGGGGGCGGTGGCGCCGTGGGCCGGGGCGCGGGGTGAGTACTTCCACCGGGTGCTGGCGGCGGTGGCCGAGTCCTACGGCTTCCGCGGCACCACCCCCTGGCGCAACCTGAAGAAGTCCCAGCAGAAGGTGCTGCTCTACGGCTCCGGCACGCGTCAGATCCACGTGCAGTACCGCAACCGCTACGGCCGCACCCGGTCGTACCACACCCAGTACGAGGGGGCCGTCCCCTACCTGCAGCGCCGCCACTCCGAGGCCGAGTCCGACTACATGCGCGACCAGATCGAGGGCTACATGCGCCAGGTCGCCTGCCCCGACTGCGGAGGGGCGCGGTTGAAGCCCGAGTCGTTGGGCGTGACCGTCAGCGGTCGCAACATCTTCGAGCTGTGCAACCTGTCGATCGCCAAGGCGGCCGAGGCCATGGCCACCTTTGAGCTGTCCGAGCGCGACCGCATGATCGCCGAGCGGGTGGTGCGCGAGGTGAACGCCCGCATGCAGTTCCTGCTCGACGTCGGCCTCGACTACCTCAGCCTCAACCGCTCGGCCGGCACCCTGGCCGGAGGCGAGGCCCAGCGCATCCGCCTGGCCAGCCAGATCGGCAGCGGCCTGGTGGGCGTGCTCTACGTGCTCGACGAACCGTCGATCGGGCTGCACCAGCGCGACAACCGCAAGCTGGTCGACACCCTCGTGCGCCTCCGCGACCTGGGCAACACCGTCATCGTCGTCGAGCACGACGAGGAGACCATCCGGGTGGCCGACCACGTGGTCGACATCGGCCCCGGCGCGGGTGAGCACGGCGGCGAGGTGGTGGTCTCGGGCACGGTGGCCGACCTCGAGGCCGAGGAGCGTTCGATCACCGGTCAGTACCTGAGCGGGGCCAGGACCATCCCCGTGCCGGCCATGCGCCGTGACACGGGCGACCAGTGGCTGGTCATCCGGGGCGCCCGGGAGCACAACCTCAAGTCGATCGACGTCGAGCTACCCCTGGGCTGCTTCGTGTGCGTCACCGGCGTGTCGGGGTCGGGCAAGTCGACCCTGGTGAACGACATCCTCTACCGCGCCCTCATGCAGCGCATCTACCGGTCGAAGGTCGTCCCGGGACGGCACCGCACCATCGAGGGCGACGAGCACCTCGACAAGGTGATCAACATCGACCAGTCGCCCATCGGCCGCACGCCCCGGTCGAACCCGGCCACCTATACGGGCGTGTTCGACCACATCCGGCGCCTGTTCAGCCAGACCCAGGAGGCCAAGGTCCGCGGCTACCTCCCCGGTCGCTTCTCCTTCAACGTCAAGGGTGGCCGCTGCGAGGCCTGCGCGGGCGACGGCACCATCAAGATCGAGATGCACTTCCTGCCCGACGTGTACGTGCCCTGCGAGGTCTGCAAGGGGGCCCGCTACAACCGCGACACCCTCGACATCTCCTTCAAGGGCAAGAGCATCGCCGAGGTCCTCGACCTGTCGTGCGAGGAGGCGGCCGAGTTCTTCGCCAACCAGCCTCCCATCGCCCGCCATCTCGTAACCCTGGTCGACGTGGGCCTGGGCTACGTGCGCCTGGGCCAGCCCGCGCCGACCCTGTCGGGGGGGGAGGCGCAGCGGGTGAAGCTGGCCAGCGAGCTGTCCAAGCGGTCGACCGGCCACACCATCTACATCCTCGACGAGCCCACCACCGGCCTGCACTTCGAGGACATCCGCAAGCTGCTCCAGGTGCTGGGCCGCCTGGTCGACGCCGGCAACACCGTGCTGGTCATCGAGCACAACCTCGACGTCATCAAGTCGGCCGACTGGCTCGTCGACCTCGGGCCCGAAGGCGGCGACGGTGGGGGACTGGTGCTGGTCGAGGGGCCGCCCGAGGTGGTGGCCAAGACCTCCGACAGCCACACCGGCCAGTTCCTGGCGCCTGTCCTGGGCAGGTAGGTCGCCGACGGCCCTCAGGCCTTGCGCGGCCCCTGGAGGCGGAGGACGCAGACCCAGGCCTGCCAGCGGAGCGGGGGGACGGCGCCCATGGCGTAGTCGTCGAGCTTGTCGAGGACCGCCATGACGGGACCGAACCCCCGCTTGCCCAGCAGGGGGACGGCGGCGAGCACGGCAAGGTGGAAGAAGTCGGCCTTCACCTCCCGGAACCGCGACTCGAACAACTCGAAGTCGGATCGGACGAGGGGATGCTCGTCGGGTGTGCGCATCTGTGGCGTGCGGTCCCGGTACCAGTTGATGATGCGGTTGTGGCCGAGGGGCTCGAAGAACACTCCCGACCCCGACGGGCGCAGGACCCGTGCCATCTCGTCGATGGCGGGCCCAAGCTCGAGGTGGTGCAGGACGGATTCCCCGAAGGCCAGGTCGAAGGTGGAATCGGCGAAGGGAAGGGACTCGGCCTCGGCCACCTCGAACCGGGCTGACGAGGCGGCGGCCGCCGCCGCCTCACGGGCCTTGTCGACGGCGACGCCCGAGATGTCCATGCCGACGACCGACGACGCCAGGCGGGCGACGCGAATGGCCCCGTCACCCGTGGCCGTGCCGTACTCGAGGCAGTCGGCGCCCGCGGCCCGGGACTCCACCGCCCGCCAGTAGGCATCCTGGCTGCGCTCGACCACCGAGTAGAACCGGCGGGTCTCGTCGCGCGCCGCGCTGTCGTCTTCGAAGAGGGCGTCGTGGAACGCGCGCTCCCGGTCCTGACGTCGGTGCTCGGCGGTCGACATGGGGCCAGTATCGGCGACTGAGCGCTCAGGGTCGACTCAAGCACCACCGTCGGCGCGCCGATAACCCCCAGGTGGACCGTCGCGCCGGGAGAGGCTGAGGATGCGCCGCCTGGCCCGGCCCCTCCTGTTCGCGGGCATCGCCGTCATCGTCCTGGGCCTGGGTAAGGCCCATGCCGTCGAACACGGCTACGACCTCACCCAGTCGTCGCGCTTCGCCTGGACCGTGGCCTACATCGTCCTCTTGGCGGCGACGTCCTATGGTGCCGGTCTGCCCGAGTTGGGCGGTACCCGCCGGTCGGTGGTGGCCAGCAGCCTGGCCTCGACGGCGGCGGCGGCGGCCGCCATGTCGCTGTTCCAACTGGCCGCAGGCTCGGCCCTCCTGCCCCGGTTCGTCGTCTTCGTGACGCCGGTCGTGTTCCTCCCGTGGTCGCTGCTGTGCGCCGACCTGGCACGCGACGGGTGGGCCCGTGCCGGCCAGCGCGATCGCATCGTGGTCGTGGCCGGCCTGGCCGCGGCCGCCGAGCTGGGCGACGACCTGGCCACAGGTCCCGAGCGACCGGCGGTCGTGGCCTGCGTGCTCGAGCCGGACGCCGCCGCCCAGCGTCGCCCCGGGTCCCGGCCCTTGGTCGAGGCGGTGGCGGCCCACGGGGCCACCGCCGTGGTCCTGGATCGGGCCGCCCAGGCGGACGACTCGATCGTGGCCCAGGCCGGAGAGCTGCACGAGGCGGGCATCCGGGTCCGCACGTTGTCGCTGTTCTACGAGCAGTGGTTGGGCAAGCTGCCGATGGCCGAGCTCGAGAGGGTGTCGTTGATGTTCGACATCGGCGAAGTCCATCGGGCCCGGTACGGTCGCATGAAGCGCATCCTCGACGTGGTCGCCGGCGCAGTCGGCATGGTCGTCCTGCTGGTCGTGACACCGGTCGTGATGGTGGGGAACCGGTTGGGCAACCGGGGGTCACTGCTCTACCACCAGCCCCGTGTGGGCAAGAACGGGCGCGTCTTCGAGATCTTCAAGTTCCGGACCATGCGGCCCGGGCCGCCCAGCACCGAGTGGACCGCCACCGACGATCCCCGCATCACCCCGTTCGGGGCCTGGCTACGGCGCACCCATCTCGACGAGCTGCCCCAGGTGATCAACATCTTCCGTGGGCACCTGTCGGTCGTGGGCCCCCGACCCGAGCAGCCTCGCTACGTCGAGACCCTCGAGACCAAGCTGGCCTTCTACCGCCTCCGCCACCTGGTCCGCCCCGGCCTCACGGGGTGGGCCCAGGTGAAGTACGACTACGGGGCCACCGACGGTGACGCACTGGAGAAGCTCCAGTACGAGTTCTATTACCTGCGCCACCAGGGCCTGGCCCTCGACCTGCGCATCATCGGCCGCACACTCCGCTCGGTGGCCGGCAGACAGGGACGGTGAGCGTGCGCCGCCGCTGGCTCGTCTCGCGGGTGGGCGCCCTGGCCGCCGGCAAGCTGGCCGCCGCCGCCGTCGCCGGCGTGTGGGTCATGGTGGCCGCCCGCCGGCTGCCAGTGGCGACCTACGGCGACCTGCTGTTGCTCCTCGGGCTGGGCTTGCTCTTCCTCGTGGTCAACGACTTCGGGCTGCCACTGGCCCTCACCGACGCGGTCAGCACCGACGCCGGTGTCGCCCGCAGTGCCTATACCGCCGTCCTGGTGCGGCGGCTCGCCCTCTCGCTGGTGTCGTGCGCCCTGATGGTCGGCGCCTACGTGGTGGCGTCGGGGCACCCGGACCTGACGGCGGCCGGGATCTTCTGCATCTCGGTCGTCAGCACCGCCGTCTACTCCACGGCCTCGGCCGTGTTCAGGGCAGCGGGCCGCATCCGGGCAGAGGCGGCCAACGACGCACTGTCCCGGGTGTTCGTGCTCGTGGTCGGCGGGTGGTGGCTCTTCCACGGCGGTGGGTTACGGGCGGCGGTGGGGGTCTACGCCCTGGCCGACGCAGGGTCGGCGGTGATCATGACCGCCATGGTCTGGCACGTCACCGCCGGTTCGACCCGTCCCGTCGAGGCCCGGCGCTTCGTCCTGGCCCGCATGGGCCCTCTCGGCCTGGCCACCGGCCTGGTCGTCATCTACTACCGCGTCGACCTGTGGTTGCTGGCGCTGTTGCGGGGCACCAGCGACGTGGCCCGCTACGGGAGCGCATACCGCGTGCTCGACGGCGTGCTGCTGGCGGCGGCGGCCGTGGCGACCCTCAGCGTGCCTGCGGTGGCGAGGGCGGACCCCGCCGACCAGCAGCGGATCGTCAAGCGCCTGGTGCTGCTCAGCGTGGTCATCACCGTGCCGCTGGCCCTGGTCGGGCTGGTCGGCGCGGCGCCGATCATGCGCGGCCTGTTCGGCGCCCGCTACGCCCAGGCGTCGGGCCTGCTGCGGCTCCTCCTCGTCGCCGCCGTCCCCAGCGCCGTGGTCACCGTGCTGGCCCCCCTCGCCGTGCTCCGGGGTCGGGGGGCCACGGTGCGAGGGTTGGTGGTGGCTCTGGTCGCCGACGTCGGTCTGAACCTTGCACTCGTCCCCTCCATGGGGGCCGCCGGCGCCGCCTGGGCCACCTTGGCCTGCCAGGTCGTGCTGGCCGCCTGGCTGTTGCGCTCGGTGCTGCGGTGGTCGACGCCGGGGCAGCCGGCGCCCTCGGTCGACGGACGTCAGGTGATGGCCAGCATCCGCTCCAGTGCCACCCGGGCCGACGCCGCCGTCACCGGGTCGACCGTGATCTGGTTGACGACCCGACCCTCGACCAGGTTCTCCAGCACCCAGGCCAGGTGGGCGGCGTCGATGCGGAACATGGTCGAGCACGGGCACACCACCGGGTCGAGGGAGACCACCGTCAGGTCCGGGTGCTCGGACGCCAGCCGGTTGACCAGGTGGATCTCGGTGGCCACCGCCACCACCGAGCCCGGCTCGGCGGCATCGACGGCGGCGATGATGAAGTCGGTGGACCCCACCTGGTCGGCGTGTTCCACCACCTCGTGGGCGCACTCGGGGTGCACGATCACCGTGCCGCCGGGATGGGCGGCCCGGAAGGCATCCACCTGGTCGACGGTGAAGCGCTGGTGCACCGAGCAGTGGCCCTTCCAGAGCAGGAAGGTGGCTTCTTTCACCTCCCGCTCGGTCAGCCCGCCACACGCGAGCCTCGGGTTCCACACGGCCATGTCGGCGGCGTCGTAGCCGAGCTGGAACGCGGTGTTGCGGCCCAGGTGCTGGTCGGGGAAGAACAAGACCTTGTCACCCCGATCGAGGGCCCAGCGCAGCACGGCCCGGGCGTTGGATGACGTGCACACCGCGCCGCCGTGGTCAGCCACGAAGGCCTTCAGGGCGGCGGAGGAGTTCATGTAGGTGATGGGCACGATGCGCTCGACGTCGGTGACCGCGGCCAGGTCGTCCCAGGCCTCCTCCACCGAGTCGAGGTCGGCCATGTCGGCCATCGAGCACCCGGAGTTGAGGTCGGGGAGCAACACCTTCTGGTGGTCACCGGTGAGCTCGTCGGCCGACTCGGCCATGAAGTGGACGCCGCAGAACACCACGTACGACGCCGTGCTGGCCGCGGCCAGGCGAGACAGGCCGAACGAGTCGCCGCGGGCGTCGGCGAAGGCCATCACCTCGTCGCGCTGGTAGTGGTGGCCGAGGACGAGCACCCGGTCGCCGAGAGAGGCCTTGGCCGCGGCGATCCACTGCGCCAGTTGGTCCTGGCCAGCGTTCACGTAGCGCCCGGGCAGTGCCGGCTGTATCCGCACCATGCGAGGAAACCCCCTGATGGAGCCCCGATAATGGCCGGCGGAGACAGCCTGGTCGCCTCTCGCGGGGTTGTCGGCCTCGGAGCTGAAGATGTCGCCGGAAACCAGGCCGGCGTAACTGCACTCTACGTCGCCGGCGGCGACTCTGCCTGGTCGACCATCTCCTGGAGCTCCAGCTCCCAACCGCACGCCTTCAACAACCTGTCGAGCGTGTCGGCCCGAGGCATCTGGCGACCGGACTCGATCCTGGCGATCGTCGGCTGAGGTACGCCGGCTCGCGCTGCCAACTGGCGCTGCGTCAAGCCTGCCGACCGCCTGGCCCCGTTCACCCACTCGGCCACTCTGGTCATGAGGCCATGATAACGGATTCGCTATCGGTATCATGGGAGTGATGCTCCAACGACCGGCCGCCGGCACCATCCCTGACGTGCCCGGCTCCTACCAGTTCAAAGACGCCGAGGGCAGGGTGATCTACGTGGGCAAGGCCAAGTCGTTGCGGTCGCGCCTGTCGAACTACTTCGGCAATCCGGCCACGCTGCCGCCTCGCACCGCTCAGATGGTGGCGTCGGCGGCGTCGGTCGAGTGGATCCAGGTGCGCAACGACGTCGAGGCCCTGATGCTGGAGTACAGCCTCATCAAGCAGCACCGGCCCCGGTTCAACATCCGCCTGCGCGACGACAAGAGCTACCCCTTCCTGGCCGTCACCATGAGCGACCAGTGGCCCCGGGCCCAGGTCATGCGGGGGCGCAAGCGCAAAGGCACCCGCTATTTCGGGCCCTACGGCCACGCCTACGCCATCCGCGAGACCCTCGACCTGCTGCTGCGGACGTTCCCCATCCGCACCTGCTCGGACAACAAGCTCGAGCGTCACCACAAGCTGGGCCGGCCCTGCCTGCTGTTCCACATCGAGAAGTGCACCGGGCCGTGCGTGGGGGAGATCGACAAGCCCACCTACGACGCCCTGGTGGGCGAGCTGGTCGACTTCCTCGACGGTGAGACCCAGCCGGTGATCAGCCGCCTCGAACGGGAGATGGCCGAGTCGGCCGCCAACCTCGAGTTCGAGCGGGCGGCCCGCATGCGCGACCGGCTGGCCAGCGTGCGCAAGGTCATCGAGAAGCAGGCCATGGTCACCGAGCGCCCCGAGGACCTCGACGTCCTCGGCATCGCCGAGGACGAGTTGGAGGCGGCCGTCCAGGTGTTCTACGTGCGCCGGGGACGCATGGTGGGGCGCAAGGGGTTCGTGGTCGACAAGGTCGAAGACGTCACCCGGGCCCAGTTGGTGGGCCACGTGCTCGAGGGCCTCTACGCCGAGTCCGACCGCGACTCCATCCCCCACGAGGTGCTCGTGCCCGACGACCCCGACGACCCCGACCTCTACAGCCGCTGGCTGTCGGAGCTGAGGGGTTCGAAGGTGGCCGTGCGCGTGCCCCAGCGCGGTGACAAGAGGGCCCTGCAGGCCACCGTGACCCAGAACGCCAAGGAGGAGTTCGTTCGCCACCGCCTCAAGCGGGCGTCCGACCACAACGCCCGGGCCCGGGCTCTCAACGCCCTCCAGGAGGCGCTCGGCCTGCCTCAGGCCCCCCTGCGCATCGAGTGCTACGACATGAGCCACATCCAGGGCAGCGACTACGTGGGCTCCATGGTGGTGGTGGAGGACGGCCTGCCCAAGAAGAGCGACTATCGGCGCTTCCGCATCCGCGACGTGCCCGGCAACGACGACTTCGGGGCCATGCGCGAGGTGCTCACCCGCAGGTTGAAGGCCATGCTCGCCGACAGGGAGCGCCCGCCCGCCGAACGGGGCCGGCGACGCTTCGCCTACCAGCCCAACCTCCTGCTGGTCGACGGTGGCAAGGGGCAGCTGGGCGTGGCCATCGACGTGGTCGCCGAGCTGGGCCTGGAGGACGAGATCTCGGTGGCGGCGCTGGCCAAGCGCTTCGAGGAGGTCTACGTTCCCGGTCTGGCCGACCCCGTGCGCATCCCCCGACAGTCCGAGGCGCTCTACCTGCTGCAGCGGGTGCGCGACGAGGCCCACCGCTTCGCCGTCTCGTACCACCGCCAGTTGCGGGGCAAGCGGATGACCCGCAGCTCCCTCGACGACGTCCCCGGTCTGGGCCCGACCCGCCGCCGGCGCCTGCTCACCGAACTGGGGGGCATCCGGGCGGTGAAGACGGCATCGCTGGATGACCTGAAGGCCCTTCCCTGGCTTCCCGACGCGGTGGCCGAGGCGACGTATGCCGCCTTCCATTCCCCGACCGCGGCAACCACCTCGACGACCGGTCCCGGCCGTGGCTGAGCCCGAGCGGGCATCGCCGGCAAGATCGGCGGCGGCGTTGTGGGAGGCGCACGCCGGGTGGTGGCAGGAGCACTTCACCGACGGCGCCGACGCCGAGTACGACGAGCAGATCCTGCCCCTGGCCGCCGCCCACGTGGCCGGAGCCACCGACGTGCTCGATGTCGGCGCCGGGGAGGGCCAGGTGGCGCGGGTGGCGGCCGCGGCCGGCGCCCGGCGCGTCGTGGGCATCGACCCGGTGGCCGACCAGGTCTCGGTGGGCCGGCGCCGGGGTGGGGGAGTCCTCTACGGCCGGGGCGAGGCGGGCGCCCTGCCCTTCCCGGCGGCGGCCTTCGACGCCGTCATCGCCTGCCTGGTGTTCGAGCACATCACCGACACCGACGCCGCCCTGGGCGAGGTGGGACGGGTCCTGCGCCCGGGCGGCCGCTTCCTGTTCTTCTTGAACCACCCCCTCCTCCAGGCCCCGGGGTCGGGCTGGATCGACGACCACATCCTCGACGAGCAGTACTGGCGGATCGGCCCCTACCTGCACGAGGACTCCTCGCTCGAGGAGGTGGAGAAGGGCGTGTTCGTGCCGTTCGTGCACCGGCCGTTGTCGCGCTACGTCAACGCCATGGCCGCCGCCGGCCTCGTCATCCGCCGCATGGAGGAGCCGCCCCCGCCCCCCGGGTTCATGGCCCGGGCCACCGAGTACCGCGACGCCGCCACCATCCCCCGCCTCCTGCTCCTCGTCGCCGAGAAAGAGCGAGAACCGGTGGGGCTAGCGTTCGGTCCGACGTGAGCGAGTTCCTCATCATCACCGGGCTGTCGGGGGCGGGACGGTCGCAGGCGGCCGACTGCTTCGAGGACCTGGGCTGGTTCGTCATCGACAACATGCCGCCCGCCCTCCTCTCCAAGGTCACCGAGCTGGTGCAGGCGCCCGGGTCCACCATCGAGCGGGTGGCCCTGGTGGTGGGCACCACCGCCTACCTCGACGAGCTGTCGCCTGCGCTCGACCACCTGGCCAAGACGGCCGACCGCGTCCGGGTCCTGTTCCTCGAGGCCACCACCGAGGTGCTCGTGCGCCGGTACGAGAACACCAGGCGCCGCCACCCCATGGCCGAGAGCGACCGCGTCTCCGATGGCATCGAGCGCGAGCGCCAGCTGCTCGACCCGGTGAAGTCCCAGGCCGACGTGGTCGTCGACACCAGCGACCTCAACGTGCACCAGTTGCGTGACCGACTGCTCGACCTGTTCGCGGGCGAGGCCGAGAGCGGCCTGCAGACCAGCGTGGTGTCGTTCGGGTACAAGCACGGCCTGCCCCTCGACGTCGACCTGGTCTTCGACTGCCGGTTCCTGCCCAACCCCCACTGGGTGCCCGAGCTGCGCCCCCTCACCGGCCTCGAGGCCCCGGTGCGCCAGTACGTGTGCGAGCAGCCTGACACCCCCGAGTTCCTCGCCCGCCTCGACGCCCTGCTCGAGCTCCTCCTCCCCGCCTACGTCAAGGAGGGCAAGTCGTACCTGTCGGTCGGCGTGGGTTGCACGGGGGGCACCCACCGGTCGGTCGTGATCGCCGAGGAGCTCGGTCGGCTCCTCCGGGAACGGGGCTTCGATCCGACCGTGTCGCACCGCGACATCCACAAGCACCGGGCCGAGTGGGCCGGGCGTTCGGGCGCCTGACGTGACCAGGGTCGTCGCCCTCGGCGGTGGCCACGGCCTGGCGTCGAGCCTGCAGGCCGTCCGTCGCTACGCCCACGACATCTGCGCCATCGTCTCGGTGGCCGACGACGGGGGGTCGAGCGGCCGCCTGCGGGCCGACTTCAACATCCCGCCGCCCGGCGACCTGCGCAAGTGCCTGGTGGCCCTGGCCGAGCCCCAGGCGCTATGGACCCGGGCCTTCGAGCACCGCTTTGCCGGCGGTGAGCTGGAGGGCCACGCCTTCGGGAACCTGGTGATCGCCGGGCTGGCCGACGCCACCGGCGACTTCGCCGCGGCTCTGGCCGAGGCCGGCCGCCTTCTCGGCTCGGTGGGCCGGGTCGTTCCCGCCACCCGTGAGCCCGTCGTGCTCAAGGCCGTGGTCGGCACCGACGCCGACGGTGGCGAAGGCTCCGTCCAGGGTCAGGTGGCGGTGGCCAATGCCGGGCGCATCGTGGGGGTCTCCCTCGTGCCCACCGACCCGGAACCGCCGGAGGCGGCCCTGGAGGCCCTGGCCCGGGCCGACCAGGTGGTCATCGGGCCGGGGTCGCTGTTCACCAGTGTGCTGGCCGTGGTCGCGGTTCCCGCCCTGCGCGACGCCCTCGCCTGCACGCCGGGGCGCAAGGTCTATGTCTGCAACCTGCGCGAGCAGAAGCCCGAGACGGCCGGCTACGACGTGGCCGCCCACGTCGCGGCCCTGGCCGCCCACGGGCTCGAGGTGGACGTCGTCCTGTACCATCCGGGCGCCCTACCCCTCGGCAGACCGGGAGTGATGTGCGTCGAGCGGCCCGTCGCCCGTCAGGGCAACACGGCACACGACCCCGAGCGCCTGGCGGCGGCGCTAGTGGATCTGGTGGATCAGGTCGGGTAAACAGAGACGAAACAAGGGAGGACACATGACAGTCAGGGTGGGCATCAACGGGTTCGGGCGGATCGGCCGCAACTTCACCAGGGCGGTGTTGCAGCGGGGCTCCGACATCGAGATCGTGGCCGTCAACGACCTCACCTCACCGGCCACCCTGGCGCACCTCATGAAGTTCGACTCGGTGCTCGGACGCCTCGGCGAGGACGTGGCCACCACCGACGACGGCATCCAGGCCGGCAAGCAGAGCTTCCGGGTCATCTCCGAACGCGACCCCAAGGCCCTGCCGTGGGGCGAGCTGGGTGTCGACGTGGTGATCGAGTCGACCGGCCTGTTCACCGATCGAGACAAGGCGGCCCAGCACATCGACGCCGGCGCCCCCAGGGTCGTCGTGTCGGCCCCGGCCAGCGGGGCCGACGCCACCTTCGTGGTCGGCGTCAACGACGACACCTTCGACCCGGCGCAGCACACGATCGTCTCCAACGCCTCCTGCACGACCAACTGCTTCGTGCCGATGATCAAGGTCCTCGACGACGCCTTCGGGATCGAGCGGGGCCTGATGACGACGGTCCACGCCTACACCAACGACCAGAGCCTGCTCGACCTGGCCCACAAGGACCTGCGCCGGGCCCGGGCGGCGGCGGCCAACATCGTCCCCGCGTCGACCGGCGCGGCCCGGGCCACCAGCCTCGTGCTCGAGGCGATGAAGGGGAAGCTCGACGGCACCGCCCTGCGGGTTCCGGTTCCTGTCGGTTCGATCACCGACTTCACCGCAGTCCTCGGCCGCGACGTCACCGTCGACGAGGTCAACGACGCCTTCCGAAAAGCGGACTCCGACGGGCCCATGGCCAATATCATCGAGA
>JBBWZS010000128.1:0-7966 GCA_039649175.1 Acidimicrobiaceae bacterium | reverse complement strand
ACGTGACCCAGACCCTGCACCGCCTGCTGTTCATCGAGGCCCTGGCCAGCGGCCTCATCGTGCTCCTGGTGGGAGGAGCGGCCCTGGTGCTCGTCCGCACCGGCCTGCGCCCCCTCGAGGACATCGGCGACGTAGCGGGGGCCATCGCTGAGGGCGACCTGAGCCAGCGGGTGCCGAGGGCGGAGGAGCGCACCGAGGTCGGGCGCCTGGGGCTGTCGCTCAACGCCATGTTGGGCCAGATCCAGTCAGCCTTCGAGGCCCGCCAGGCATCGGAGGACCGCCTCCGGCGCTTTGTGGCCGATGCGTCCCACGAGCTGCGCACCCCTCTGACCTCCATCCGCGGGTACGCCGAGCTGTTCCGGCGAGGCGCCGCCGAACGCCCCGCCGACCTGGAGAAGGCCATGCGCCGCATCGAGGAGGAGTCGGTCCGCATGGGCCTGCTGGTGGACGACCTGCTGCTCCTGGCGCGCCTCGACCAGGGTCGGCCCCTCGACCGCTCGCCCGTCGATCTGGTCCGGGTGGCGGCTGACGCCGTCGACGATGCCCGTGCCGCCGCACCCGAGCGCTCGATCAGCCTGGAGGCCCCCGATCGCCTGGTGATCGAAGGCGACGATCTTCGCCTGCGCCAGGTCGCAGCCAACCTGGTGGCCAATGCCTACCAGCACACGCCCGCGGAGACGCCGGTCGTGGTTCGGGTGACGACGGGTGAGGGCGAGGCCGTGCTCGAGGTGGCCGACCGCGGGCCGGGGCTCGACCCCGAGGCCGCCCAGAAGGTGTTCGAGCGGTTCTACCGGGCCGATCCGTCGCGGGCCCGCTCCGGCGGCGGCAGCGGTCTGGGGTTGTCGATCGTCGCCGCCATCGCCGAAGCCCACGGCGGTCGCGCCACCGTGGATTCCACTCCGGGGACAGGCGCCTGCTTCCGGGTCAGCCTGCCCACCGGTCACCGCCCCGCGCCGCGAGCAGAGCCCGCCGACTTCTCGCCGACGACCGGGTCTTCCCCCCCCGACCCGGTGCCGGAGGCGGCTGTGGCGCCACTGGCGCCACCGGCAGCACCCCCGTCGGCGTCGGTCCCGGTGGTGTCGTCCTGGGCCGCGCCCACGTCCCCACCGGCGCCGGCGACGGAGCCGGACGACTAACCGAAGTCGCCGCCACCGCCGAAGTCGCCGCCTCCACCGCCGAAGTCACCACCACCGAAGTCGCCGCCCCCGCCCCAGTCGCCACCTCCGCCGAAGTCGCCTCCGCCGAAGTCACCCCCGCCGCCGTCGTCTCCGCCGGAGCCGCCATCGTTGTCGTCGTCGCCGTCACCACCGCCGTAGTAGCCACCGCCGTAGCCGCCGTAGCCGCCGTACCCCCAGCCTCCACCCATCATCTGGCCGAGCAGGAGGCCGGTGAACAGGCCCCCACCGCCGCCGAACCACCCGCCGCCGCCGTAGAAGGGGCCTCCGTAGTTCACGTAGGTGACCGAGCCCCTGTCGTCGACACCCACGGCGGGCTCGTTGCGCCGTCCGGGCTGGGCCAGCTGTGGGGGCGGAGGCGGCGGTTCACGACCGTCGATCACGGCGCGGGCCCGGCTCATGGCGTAACGGCCCTCCTCGATGACCCGGCCCACCCGCACCAGGTCGACCCGGTCGCCGGTATGGCCCATGGCCGCCTGGGCGGCCTGGTGGCGGGTCACCCCGGCGTCGTAGTCGGCTCGGGCGTCGGGATGCAGGGTGACCTGGGGCTCGAGGGCCAGCACGTCGTCGGACAGCACCGACAGCTCGGCCTCGAGTTGCCGGCGCTCGGCCGCCTCGTTCTCCCGGGCCTCCTTCTCCCTGACCTGGCGCAGCTTGCGCGACCGATAGAACAGGTAACCGCCCCCTAGAGCGAGCAGGGCGATGATGACCACCGAGCCACTGCTCACCCCGCTGTCGGAGCTCTTGGCCGGAGTGGTCCCCGTCGTGGACTGGGCGGCGGTGTTGGTGCTCCGTCCTGCCTGGGTCTGGTCGACCCGGTCGACGAAGTCGGCGAGGACGGCCGCAGCTCCCTGGGACGACTTGGCCTGGAACGCGGTGGTGGCCAGGGCGCCGGCGGTACCCGTGGGCAACACCGTGCTGCCGGCCCGGAAGCTCTTGCCCACCACCACCCCATAGGTCCCCTGCAGCCCCACCTGCCGGGCCAGAGCATCCTTCACCTGGTCGGCGGAGCCGGCAGACGCGGGTAGCACGGCCACGAAGATGGGGCTCCCGCCGTTGCGGATGCGGGTGCGCAGGTCGTCGGCCGCCCCCGCGGTGATCGCCAGCTCCGCCCCGCTGTCGACGTACACCGGATCGCTGCGCAGGGCCTGGGCCGCCTGATCGATCGACGTCTGGGCGGTGGCGGGTACGGCAGCAACGAAGAGCAGGACGGGCACGAGAGCGATCCACCAGCGGCGCATGGCACTTGTCTACCCCGCTTGGTGCTCTCTACAGCCTTCGGATGGGCGTGGAGGGGTACTACGGTCGCTTTCCGGCGAAGGAGCGGGAGGAGACGACGATCAGCGACCAGACCGATGCTGCGCCCGGGCCCGGGCAGTGGGCCCTCGACACCGGCCACTTCCCCCGGCCCGCCACCCGCTTCACCGCCGAGTTGTTCCCCCAGCCGTCGAAAGTGGGCTTCGCCGACGGCACCGCCCCCTTCGGCCTGCTGCTCGATCACCTGGAATGGGCCTTCGTCGCCGGTTGGGGGTACCTGTCGCCACGCCCGGTCCCCGCCCTGCGCGATGTCGGCCGGCTGACCCGGGCGGCTTGGGACGACCTGGTGGGGTCGTCACCCGAGCTGCGGGCGCGGCTTGCCGTCAGCGCCCGGGTCTTCGAGGACAGGGCCTGGCGCCACGACCTGGCCCTGTGGGACGACGAGCTCAAGCCGGCCCTGGTGGCCCGGCACCTCCGGGTGCAGGAGGTGGACCCAGGTAGCCTGTCCGACGCCGACCTGGTGGCCCACCTCGCCCAGTGCCGCGAGAACCTGCGGACCGCCATCTGGACCCACCACCGGTTCAACGTGACGCCGGTGCTCCCCGTGGGTGAGCTCCTGGCCCGCTGTCGAGACTGGACCGACGCCTCCGCCGTCGACGTCCTGGGCCTGTTGCGAGGAGCGGGGCCGCTCGCGGTGGGGGCGTCCGACGAGCTTGCCTGGGCCGCCGCCGCCATACGCGCCGACCCGTCCAGTGCCTCGAACCTGGGCGCGCTGGGGAGCTCTGGGTCCGACGAGGTCCTGGCCGCTCTGGTCGGCCGCCCCGGCCCGGTGGGCCAGGCCACGGCGCGCTACCTCGCCCTGGTCGGGAACTGGTCGGCGGGCCACGGCTTCGACATCGACGAGCCGACGCTGATGGAGATGCCCGACTTGCTCGTCGAGTCGCTGCGGGTGGCGGTGGCCGAGGATCCCCGGGCCCAGGCCGGCGACGACGCCACCGCGCGTGCCACCGAGGTGCGCAGCGCCGTGCCCGCCGCGCACCGCTCCGAGTTCGACGAGGTGCTGGGCGAGGCGCGCCTGGTGCACCGCCTGCGCGACGAGCGGGCCCTGTACTGCGACGTGTGGGCCAACGGCCTCATGCGCCGGGCCATCGTGGCCGCCGGAGCCCGCCTGGCCCAGCGGGGGCTGATCGATGACCCCGGGCACCTCATCGAGGCGACCTGGGAGGAGATGGGCTCGCTGTTGGGCGATGACGGGCCGAGCCCGTCGGCGCTCGAGGCGGCCGCCGGCCTGGCGGCGCGTGCCGCCTACCGCAGCACCGCTGACCCCTCCGCGGTGGCGCCCGTGCTCGGGCAGTCGTCGCGGTCACCGGTGCCCACCGACTGGCTCACCCCAGGCGCGGCACGCACCGAGGCAGCCTTTCGCACCTACCTGGCGGCCATGGACGCCGACGACGACGAAGACGCCGGCTCCACATCGACGGTACGAGGCGTCGGTGCCAGCCCGGGCCTGTTCGAGGGCCCGGCCCGCATCGTGCACGGCGCCGCCGGCATCGGGGATATTCGTGACGGCGACGTGCTCGTCACCGAGGCCACCAGCCCGGCGTTCAACATCGTGTTGCCCCTCATCGGCGCCATCGTCACCGACCAGGGAGGGATGCTCTCCCACGCCGCAATCGTCGCCCGCGAGTACGCCATCCCCGCCGTGGTGGGGACCGAGGCCGCCACCCGGCAGATCCCCGACGGTGCCCGCGTTCGGGTCGACGGCGTCGCCGGTGAGGTCACCGTCGTCACTCCCTGATCGAGGGGTCAGGAGGCGTCAGTTGGGTGTCGCGTCCGCCGCCGGTGCAAGGCACGGGCTTCCCCACCTCGACCCGTTCGCACTCGGAGGTGCGAACGGGTCGTTGGGGATCGGCGCCGGTTAGTGCCCGGGGCCGTCCTCGATGCCGGTGACCTTGAAGCCGGCGTCGACCTTGACGGTCACGTGGGTGCCGTCGGCCTTGGTCATGTGGGCCTCGTACGGCGACCCCTCGGCGTCGTTCTCGACGCGCTCGATGGTGCCGCCGGGCACCGCGGCCTGGGCTGCCGCCTTCACCTTGTCGGCCGTGTCACCGGTGAGCAGGGCCTCGGTGGTGCCGTTGGCGCCCACGTGGCCGCCCTTGGACGGGTCGAAGGCGGGACGGGTCGCGGTGGCGGCGTTGTCGGTGGACGACGTCGCCGGGGCGGTGGTGGTGGCTGTCTGGGCGGTGGCCGAGGTGTTGACCAGGGCGGCACCGACGGCACCGCCCGTGAGCGCGGTGCCGACCATCATGGCGCCGACGACTGCTTTTCGAACGGGGTTCATGTGCTTCTCCTTGTTGGTGTGGGCCCGATCGCTTCGGGACACCCACATCCTGCGACCGCACCATCGGGGCCCACTCCGACGGGGCTGGGAGCCCGCTCATGATCTGGGCGACGTCTGTGAGCCGCCCGGCGCGGTGGGCTGACCCTGGTCGGCGGGGTCGGCGGGGTCGGTTGCCGGAAGGTGGACATCGATGGTCGCCCCCTGCCCCGGTGCCGAGACCACCTCGACCGAGCCTCCATGGGCGGCGACGATCGCCGCCACGATTCCCAGGCCCAACCCGGTGCCGCCCTTGCTGCGCGACCGGGACGGATCGGCCCGGTAGAAGCGCTCGAAGACCCGGGCCGCCTCCTCCTCGGTGAGGCCGGGCCCGTCGTCGGCCACCTCGATCAGGGCCTGGCCGTCGCGCTGGGCGACGGTGAGGCGGGCGGTGGTGCCGGGCGGCGTGTGGGCCCGGACGTTGGCCAGGAGGTTGTCCACCACCTGGCGCAGGCGGGTGGCGTCGCCCACCACGTCGACCGGTCGCTCGGCCCGCAGTTCGACGGGCCAGGACGGGCCCACCGCTCGGGCGGCGGTGGCGGCGTCGGCGGCCAAGGCGACCAGCTCCACCGGTCGACGCTCCAGGGGCAGGCCCTCGTCGAGGCGGGCCAGCAACAGCAGATCCTCGACCAGGTGCCCCATCCGCCCCGACTCGGCCCGGATCCCGCTCATCACCCGCCCCAGGTCCTCGGGGTGGTCCCGGGCCACCCGGTCGGACATCTCGGCATAGGCCGTCACCGCCGCCAGCGGGGTGCGAAGCTCGTGGGACGCGTCGGCGACGAAACGGCGGAGTCTCTCCTCGGATCGCCGCAGTTCGGCCTCGGTGGCGTCGCGCTCGGCGAAGGCCCCCTCGATGCGACCGAGCATGGTGTTGAGGGCGCGAGCGACCTCACCCACCTCGGTGCGGGCCTCATCGCCGGGCACGCGCCGGTCGAGCTCGCCCTCGGCGATGGCGGCGGCGGTGCGCTTGACGTGGTCGAGCGGGCGCAGGCCGGCCTTGACCAACCACCACCCCAGCCCCGAGGCGGCGGCCAGGGCCACGGCGGTGACCACCAGCTCGATGAGAAGCAGCCTGTGCAACGTGGCATCGGTGTTGGTGAGAGGGAGGCCCAGGATGAGCTGGCCGCCGTCGGCTGACTGGCCCACCCGCACCCGGAAGTCCGGGCCGCCCGCCTGGGAGGAGGGAGCGGTCAGGTAGCGCGTGGGTTCGCCCGCATGGTCGCTGTGAAGGCCGCCGATGTGGGCCGGCAAGGCGGGCGCCACCCCCTGTCCGCCGGGGAGGCGAGCGGCCACCGACGACACCACCGCTCCCGCGGCGTCGCGCACCTCGACGAAAGTCCCCGGCGCCGCCCTGGCCGTCCCCTCACCCGGCGTCGGCCCGCGGTCGTTTCCTCCGCCACGGCCGTCGCCGCCGTGCTCCAGGCCGCCGTGGGCGCTCTCCAGCGACTGGTCGACCTGGTCGTAGAGGAACGACTTCAACGACCGATAGGTGACGACATCGGCCACCGCCAGGGCGACCAGGGCGACGGCCCCGACCGCCAGCAGCAGCCGCAGGCGAAGCGACATCTAGGGCCGTGCTGAGGTTGTTGCCTGCGGCTGGGCCTCGTCGGCCGGGTCGCGAAAAGCCGGCTCTCGGAGGGCATAGCCGACGAGGCGGAACGTCTCGATCATCGGCGGGCCGTGGCGTTCGAGCTTCTTGCGCAGGTAGCTCACGTAGGTCTCGACCACGCTCGGGTCGCCGCCGAAGTCGTAGTGCCACACGTTGTCGAGGATCTGCGCCTTCGACAGCACCCGCCGGGGGTTGAGCATGAAGAAGCGGAGGAGGTTGAACTCGGTGGCGGTGAGGCGGATGGGCACGTCGCCCCGGCAGACCTCGCGGCTGTCCTCGTCCATCACCAGGTCGCCGAAGCGGAGCTTTCCGTCGCCCTTGTCGGTGGCGCTCGTGCGGCGGAGGATCGCCCGGGCCCGGGCGACGACCTCAGCCAGCGAGAACGGCTTGGTCACGTAGTCGTCGCCGCCGACCGTGAGGCCGGCGACCTTGTCGTCGACGCTGTCGCGCGCGGTCAGGAAGAGGACGGGGACCTTGATGCCATCCGAGGCCAGTCGGCGGGTGACCTCGAGGCCGTCGAGGTCGGGGAGCATGATGTCGAGCACGATGAGGTCAGGCGGCGACTCCTGGACCTGGTTCAGGGCGGCACGACCACTGTTGGCCACCCGGACGTCGAAACCCTCGTACCGCAAGGTGGTGGCCACCGCGTCGACGATGGACGGCTCGTCGTCCACCACCAGGATCTGTTGTCTTCGGGACTCCTCGGCCACGCCTGTCTCCTCTCGGGTCTCTCACAGCTTCGCGTGCGGCGCTCCGGGTGGGCTGGGGGCCGCCTGTGAGCCGGCTGGGGAGTTTCACCGCCCGTCGGGGGCAGAACTTCTTGGTTGGCTCCCAGCCGCCACCCAGGTAGCCCTTGTGGAGCGGCCCCACACTGTTGGTCATGGCCGTTGATCGCCCCCACTCCAATCCGTCCCGCACCGATGCCGTCGCCGGACGCACAGCAGGCTTTCGCCGGGTGTCGCGGATGACGCGGGTGGTCGCTATCGGGGGCGTGGCCGCCACCGGCGCCTTCGCAGGCCTGGCCGCCCACAGCTTCTCGGGTGCGGGAAGCACGCAGACGACCGCGTCGAGCGCCGCCTCGTCGGCGACGGCGTCGGCGTCGGCGTCGGCGACCGTGTCCCCAGCGACGATTCCCTCCGCCTCCGCCAGCTCGAGCTCACTGCAGGCACCGTCGACGACACCACAGCGTTCGAGCCAAGCGGGTCGCGTCACCTCGGGAGGCTCGTGATGGCCGAAAAAGGCGGCCGGGCCCGGTTCAGGGCACTGGGCACCGAGGCCGTGGTCCTGGTGAGCGACGCGTCCCGGCTCGGCCCCGCACGGGCGGCCGTCGAGGCCCGGCTTCGCCTCGTCGACGAGGGCTGCAGCCGCTTCCGTACCGATTCCGAGCTGGAACACTTGAACGGGGCCGGGGGGGTACCCGTCGAGGTGGGCGCCGTCCTGATCGAGGCGGTGGAGGTGAGCCTGCGAGCCGCCCGACTGACCGACGGCGACGTGGACCCCACCGTCGGTGAGGCCGTCCGGGTCCTCGGCTACGACCGCGACTTCGCC
>JBBWZS010000066.1:0-16095 GCA_039649175.1 Acidimicrobiaceae bacterium | reverse complement strand
GGGCAGCTGCTCACCGCCAGTCGGGGCACGGCCCTGTTGCACACCCGCCACCGGGGGTGGGCGCGCTGGGCGGGCGAGCTTCCTCATCGCAAGGGCGGGGCCATGCTGGCCGACCGGTCGGGGACGGCGACGGGCTACGCCCTCGACGGCCTGCAGCTGCGCGGTGAGCTGTTCATCGGCCCCAACGACCCGGTGTACGAAGGCATGATGGTCGGGGAGAACGCCAAGGCGGGCGACATGACGGTCAACGTGGTGCGGGAAAAGCAGAAGACCAACATCCGCACCCATGCGGCCGACGACGCCATCAAGCTCACCCCTCCCCGGGTGCTCACCATCGAGACCGCCATCGAGCTCATCGCCGAGGACGAGCTGGTCGAGATCACCCCCGACGCAGTACGGGTGCGCAAGCGCCTCTTGCAGGAGCACGACCGCCGGCGGTCCGCCCGCAAGTAGTCGTCGTCCAGGGCGGGGACCCCAGTGGCGCCCGCCGGGCCCGCGCCGGTGCGAACATGGGATCGGTGCGATCCCGGGTACGGCTGCTGGCGGCGCTGGCGGTCGTCATCGGCCTGGCGGCGACGGTGGTGCTGGTGGTCAGGGCCCACCGGGCAGTGGCGGTGGAGGTCGACGGACGCTCGGTGACCCTCGCGCAGCCGTCGCCCACGGTTCGTGACGCACTGGCGGCGGCCCACATCCTGGCCACCGCGGGGGTGGTCAGAGCTGTCATGAGCGGGCGGGCCATCGCGACCGGCACAAGCCCCGCCCCGATCACGGTGAACGGCGAGCCTGCCTCGCTCGCCACCCGCGTGCGGCGCGACGACCAGGTCGAGGTGCCCCCCGGGCCCGACACCATCGAGCCGGTCGACGAGCGCGACGTCGGCGGGACCTTTCCCGGCCTTCCGGCGGTGGAGAGGGAGCTGTGGCGCCTGGGTCGCGCCGGGGCCAGTCGCCAGGTGGTGGGCCGGTTCAGCGGTGAGGTCGTCTCCAGCACGCCTGTCGCAGGTGAGGTCGCGTCACGTCCCGAGACCGACAAGGTGGTCGCCCTGACCTTCGACGACGGTCCCGACCCGAAGTGGACCCCCACGATCCTGGCCATCCTCAAAGAGCAGGGAGTGCCGGCCACGTTCTGCGTGACGGGCTCGGCCTCGCGCGCCAACGCCGACCTGGCCCGCGCCGAGCGGGACCTCGGCCACACCCTCTGCGATCACACCGTCGACCACCCCCACCTGCCCCGCCTCTCCCACGACGGCATCGTCGCCCAGGTGAAGGGGGCGGCAGACATCCTGACCGCCATCGTCGGCACGCCACCGTCGCTGTTCCGCCCGCCCTACGGCGAGCTGTCGCCGGGCGTGATCGCCGTGGCCCAGGCGTCGGGGATGCGGGTTCTCACCTGGAACGTCGACTCGCAGGACTACCGGAGACCGACGGTGGACAGGATCGTGGCCAACGTGATGGGAGCCGTCCGGCCCGGGTCGGTCGTGCTCATGCACGACGGTGGAGGCGACCGCTCCCGCACCGCCGCCGCCCTGAGGCCCCTCATCGCCGCCCTCAGGGCCCAGGGCTACAGCTTCGCCACGCCGACATCGACGGCCGCCGCCACCCCGTGATCGCCGGCGGCTCCAAGCGCTGGCGTCGCCGGGCGGCGCTCAGCGGTAGTTGCCGGTGTGGCCGAGGCTGAAGCGGCCGGGCTGGGGGAACAGGGCCAGGCCATGGGCCCCCTTGCCCACGGGTATGCGGTGGAGCAACTGGCCGCTGCGGGTGTCGATGACGTAGACCTCGGCGTTGTTGCGCCCGGTGATCCAGAACTGGGTGCCGTCGGCAGAGACGCCACCCATGTCGGGGCTGCCCCCGGGGATGTTCCAGGTGGCCGTCACCGCGCTGGTGGCCACGTCGATGACCGACACGGTGCCACCGCCCCGGTTGGTGGCGTAGAGCGAGCGGGCATCCCGACTGAAGTACAGACCGTGCGTGCCGTTCCCGGTGGGGATGAACCCCTTGGGCTGCATGGTCTCCCCGTCGACCATCTGTACCCCGTCGCGGTGGCCGGGCAGGCCCTGGTTGGCCACGTAGAACGTCTTGGCGTCGGGGGACAACCGGGTGTCGATGGGCTCTCCTCCGACCTGCAGCTCGCTCACCACGGCCATGGTCGCCACGTCGACCTTCACCACCCAGCCGGAGAACTCGCAGGAGATCAAGAAGTACGTGCCGTCGGCGGAGAAGTCCATGTGATCGGGCCCGGAGTGGTCGATGGTGACCGACTTGATGAGCTGCCAGGTGTGGGCGTCGCGGAAGTCCAGCCGGCGGTAACGCTCGGCTACGACGATCGCCTTCGACCCGTCCGGCGTGAAGTAGAGGTTGTACGGGTCGGTGACGGGGAACGGCGTCCCCGGCTTGCCGCTCATCGGGTCGATGGGCGTCAGTGAGTCACCCGCGGTGTTGTCGACGTAGAGCTGCTTGAGGTCCCAGGACGGCGTCACGTGCTGGGGCCCACGACCGACCTTGTAGTGCCCGACGACCTTGTAGGTGGCGGTGTCGATCACGTCGAGGGTGTCGGCGAGGCTGTTGGGGACGTAGGCCCGGCTCGGCACCCCCTGCACGGTGGGACTGAGCTGCCCCACGGCGGTGGCGGCGTAGATGTCAGGCCCGGTGGGAGCAGCGGGGGCGGGACCGGTGGGGGCGGGCTCGGTCGAGGCGGGCGCCGCCGTCGTGGTCGGGCTGGTGCTGCCCCGGCTACTGGCGCAGCCGGCGGCGACCAGGGCCACGGCGGCGACGAAGAGGCTGCATCGCTTCAGCACGCGGGACAAACTAGGGGGTGCCGGAGCGGGCGTCAGAGCAGGCCGCAGGCGCGAGCGGTGTTGTACCACGGCGTCCAGCCCTGGCTGGCCTGGAGCTGGTGGGCGGCGGCGTCCTGGACGTCGGGGGGGTAGTCCTGCGCGGAGCCGCTGTAGCCCAGCGCGTGCCAGGTGCCGTCTTCGAACTGGTAGGCGCCGCCGCCCGGGGTGCTGTAGTTGCCACCCGACTCGAGCTGGCGGATGCACGCGAAGGGGTCACCGGCGGGAGCGGGCGGGCTGGCCGGCGCCGCCGGGGCGGCGGCAGGGCCGGATGCCGGCGCCGGGCTCCCTGACCCGGCCGGGCCCGAGGGCCCGGCCGGGGTGGAGACGCCGATGGTCGACGCCGCCGGCACCGGTCGGGCCGCGACCGCCTGTGCCAGCCGGCGGGCCTGCTCGGCCGCCACCAGGGTGGCCACCTCGCCGTTGACCTTGCCCAGGTTGGCCTGTTGTGCGTCCTCAGCCGCCTGCAGGGAGGCCTTCTGGTCGGCGATGCGGGCCGTCTCGTCCTTGGCCCGCCCGAGCGTGGCAGTCAGGACGGCCTGACGGGCACGCAGGTCCTCGCGGGTGCCCCGCATGTCTTCGACGGCCGAGCGGTCCATACCGGCCACCAGGCTCAGGTAGGTGTCGTACACGGCCAGGTCGGAGCTGGCCCGGAGGCGTTTGCCCAGCACCGACACCGAGCCCCCGTGGGTGTAGGCGTCGACGGCCTGTCCGGCCAGGCGGCTTCGGGCCGCGTCCTGACGCTCGGTGGCCGAGCGGACCCCGGCCTCGGCCTGGCGCAGCGACTCCTGCACGTCCACCAGGCCTGCTTGGGCGGCGCGGAACCGGCGGTCCGCCTCGATCACCCGCTGGGCCTGGGCGGCCAGGTCGTTGGTCAGGCTCTGGGCCTCGGCGCGCTTGTCGGCCACCTGATCGGCAGAGGCTGCCAACTGCGACGAGGCGGCCTGCACCATCAGGGACGCGAGCAGCGTCGCCACCACGACCACGGTGCGAATGGGGGCGCGCCGAGTACATCGCTGGAGGGACAAGATCCCCCGACGCTAGCGACCTGGGACAGGTACCGCCAGCCGCCGAGGGACGGCGGGACGGATCTACAGGCGAGCGAGAACGGTGCTCGTGAAGGCGTCGAGATCGTCGGGCTTGCGAGAGGTGATGAGGTTGCCGTCCTCCACCACCTGGCGATCGACCCACTCGGCCCCGGCGTTGACCAGATCGGTGCGCACCGAGGGCCACGAGGTGACGGTCCGTCCCCGCACGGCGTCGGCCTCGACCAGCAGGCTGCCGGCATGGCAGATGGCGGCCACCGGCTTGTCGGCCGAGAAGACCCCCTCGACGAACTTCACCACGCCCTGGTCGGTGCGCAGCTTGTCGGGCGAGTACCCACCGGGGATGACCAAGGCGTCGAAGTCGGCCGCACTCACCTGGTCGGCGGTGGTCTCCGGTGTGAACGTCTCGTCGCCCTTCTTCCCCTTCACCTCCTTGCCTGCCTCGAGACCGATCACCGTCACCTGGTGTCCGGCGTCACGGATCCGGTCGTAGGGAACCCGGAACTCCGAATCCTCGAAGTCGTCAGCGAGCACGAATGCGACGTTGGCCATGATTCCTCCTGTCATCGGGGCTCATCGCCCCCTCTCTACCCCGAGCGGCCGCCGGCGACTCGCGCCGCCGCCCGTCAGCTTCGGCCCCGTCAGCTTCGCCCCGTCAGCTTCGCCCCGTCAGCTTCGCCCCGGAGGCGACAATGGGCCGGTGAGCCGCCCGCCGATGCCGGCCCTGAGCGTCCTCGACCAGACGCCGGTGCCCGACGGGTCGACGCCGGCCGATGCCGTGGCCGAGACCCTCGCCCTGGCCCAGGCGGCCGAGCGCCTCGGCTACCGCCGCTACTGGTTGGCCGAGCACCACAACACCCCCTCGCTGGCCGGTACCGCCCCGGAGATCCTGGTGGCGGCGGTGGCGGCGGCCACGTCCACCATCCGTGTCGGGTCGGGTGGCGTGCTCCTGCCGTACTACAGCCCCCTCAAGGTCGCCGAGGTCTTCCGGATGCTCCACACCCTGTTCCCGGGGCGCATCGACCTGGGGGTGGGGCGGGCGGCAGGCGCCGATCCGGCGGCCGAGGCGGCCCTGCTGGCCGGCGGCGGCGCCTCCGGTGACCGGTACTTCGCCAACCACCTGGCCGACCTGGTGACCTTCGTCGCCTCCGGCTCCGGCTTCGGCTTCGGTTCCGGTCGGGTTCCGGGCGGCCAGGGCGACCCCGAACCCGACCAGAACCGGCTGGGCCCCTCTGCCGACCACCCCTCTGCCGACCACCCCTATGCCGGCGTGCGGGCCATGCCGGGCGGCCCCGGTGCCCCCACCGTGTGGCTGCTCGGCTCCAGCGGCCAGAGCGGCGCGGCGGCGGCTGCGTTCGGACTGCCCTTCGCCTTCGCCCACTTCATAGCCGCCGGGTTCGGTCCCGAGATCGTCGCCGGCTACCGCCGCCGCTTCCGTCCGGGCCAGCTCGTCGGTCAACCCGGCGGGCCCGAGGTGCTGGTGGCGGTGACCGTGGTGTGCGCCGACACCGACGCCGAGGCCGATCGCCTGGCATCGGCCACCGACCTGTGGCGGCGTGGCCCCGAGGGCGCGGAGCGGCCCCCGATCCTGCCGCCGGCTGAGGTGGATGCCGGCGCACGGACCGGCCGCGTGGCCGGCCGGGCCGGCCAGCGCCGGGAGCGTATGGTCGTGGGGGCTCCCGACCGGGTACGTGACGCCTTGGTGGCCCTGGCCGGCCAGTACGGCGTCGAGGAGCTCATGGTGGTCACCGTGTGCCACGACCCACGGGCCCGGGTCCGCTCCTACGAGCTGCTGGCCGAGGCCTTCGACCTACAGGCCGCCCCCGCCTGATCCAACTGCCGCCTGATGCAAACGCCGCCTGATTCAACTGCTGCCGGTTCGGGAAGGGTGGGCTTGTCGTTCCGGGGCGCCGGCGCACCCTGCAGGGAGGCCCGCCTCGTTGCCCGATCAACCCTGAGAAGGAGCCCACATGTCTGACGAGACCCAGCGCGCCGAGGAAAACGCCGAGAAGGCGGCCAACACCGAGAAGACGCCCACGCCTGCCGAGCAGAAGCAGGATCAGGTCTCCGACGAGACCAGCTGACCGCACCCGCCGCCTGGGGCGACCGCACCGGCGGGAAACGTCCGCCGGTGCGGCCCAGGTCTGACCCTCAGCGGCCCCGCCGCTTCTTCCAACGGTCCCACCAGCTGGGACGCCCCTCCGCCTCACCCAATTCGGCCAGGACCGAAGGCACGGCGGCATTGACGATGTCCTCCGCCTCGTCCAGCAGCTCGGCTGCGCCCTGATCGAGCCCGGGCGGCTCCGCCGGCGTGGCCGGGCTCACCAGTGTGCCGTGGCGCCAGTCGACATCGGCCAGTCGGGGCTCGAACGCCGCACAGCCCTCGGGGCAGCGCCAGGGCGCGTCGGGGGCCAGGTCGAGGGCGCATTTGCGCACGGTCTCTCCTCCGGAATAGGTCCGGCTCTGGTAGTGCTTGCAGTCGGTGCGCATGGGCATGGCTCCATGGTGGCAGTTCCGGCCATAAATCGTTTGACGCCCTGCGGCAGGCGTGGTCCGATGTCGGGGCCAGAGAAGGTGCCCGCTCCTGTGAGGTCCACCATGTTCCGAGTACCGAGCGACGTCGACAAGCCTCAGGGCCCAATCGGCCGGCTCGCGCGCCCGCGCCCGTGGATCTCCACTGCGTACGCCAACCGGTCGTTTGCCGTCGACCACGCAATGTGGCCGCGGGGCCGAGGAGGGGGTCGTAGCGGGTAGTCCGCACACCCATCTCCGAAGCAAGGCCCCGAGGCCGCCGGCACCAGCCGGCGGCCTCTCGCTTTGCCAGAGCGGCCCGAGGGCCTCGGGCACGGAGACCGACACACGAAGATCAACGGAGGGGAAACGGCCATGTCGGCCCAGGAGTGGTTCGAAGACAAGACCCAGACCGATGGCCACCTGGCGCGGTGCCGCGACGGCTCGGGCGAGCTGGTCGCGCTGTTCTTCTCCGAGCAGCTCGACGACATCGCCCGGGCCAAGGCCATCTGCGCCGAATGCCCGATCCGCGAGTCGTGCTTCGACGAGGCCCTGGCCCGGCGCGAGCCCTATGGCGTGTGGGGTGGGCAGCTGTTCTTCAAGGGCCGGGTCCTGGCCATGAAGCGGCCCCGTGGCCGCCCCCCCAAGAGCGCCCAGGCCCGCCTGCCCGAAGCCCCGTGTGCCTGAGCGGTGACGGTGGGCGCCGGCGTCAGCCGGGCTCGATCCAGTCGGCGGTGAGGAACAGCCAGAAGGCCAGTCCCGCCCACCGTCCGTACGGGGAGAACCTCTCGACGATGGCTGCGTCGGTCACGTCGGCGCGCCCGACGAGGCGCGCGTACTTGGGCCGGGTCCACGAGTCGAGGATCAGCCGGGAGTACCGACCCAGCAGGACCATCACGTGCGACGCCGCGTACGGCCCCACCCCGGGCAGGGCCTGGAGGCGGGCGGCGACCTCGTCGTCGTCGACATCGCCGGCGCTGAGGCTCTCGAGGTCGACGGTGCCGTCGGCCACCGAGACGGCGAGCGTCCGCAGGTACCGGCCCCGGTAGCCGGCCCGCACCGCGTCCCGGTAGAAGCTCTCGTCGGCCCCGGCCATGGCCTCCGGCGTGGGGAAGGCCCGGCCGCCGGGACCGGCAGGGGCGGCACCGGGGGCCGCCACCCCGAGATGCTCGACCAGGGCGCCGACCATGCGCGTGGTCGCCGACCAGGCACAGTTGGTCGTGCACAGGGTCTTGACCACGTCCTCGAACACCGTCGGGCTGCGGATGAGGCGGCCCGCCCCGGTGGCGGCCCACGCCAGGTCGGCGTCGGAGGCCACCAGGTCGTAGAACCCCGAAAGGTCCTCGTCCAGGCGCAGCACCCTGCGCACCTGGGCCTCGACGAGGTCGACCTCGCTGGCGCGTACCCCCGGACCGAGCAGGGTCACCCGGGCCGCACCCGCCCCCGCCGGGCCCACCAACACCGTCCGGGCGGCGTGGCGCCGGCGACCGGGCAGCGCCAGGGTGATCTGGAGTGTCCTCGCCTCCAGGTCGAGCGCCATCGGAGGAAGAGCGGTGAGGCCGTGGGACCGCAACGTCCTCCACAGGTCGACGGGCTCGCCTCCGGGGCCCTCCAGGGCGAGGTCGAAGGCGGTGAGCGTGGCCGGGGACATTCGGGGGTAGGACGCTACTCGTGGACGACACCAGCACCGCCCAGGACGACCAGGACAGAGACGAGCGCGCCGACGAGGACACGCCCGACGAGCCGGCAGGCGCGACCGACGGCGGGGCAACCGACGACGCGCGCCTCGATGAGCTCGGCGACCGGATCCAGTCAGCGCGCAGCGAGGCCGAGGAGGCCGTGGACGGTGTCGCCGAACCCGCCGACGAGTCCCCGGGCGGCGGCGAGGGCGCCGACGGCGGCTCGAAGGAGACCTTCGCCGAGAGCGGGGACAGCGAGTCCAAGGCCGAGGACGACCAGACCATCGCCCCACCGGGCTGAACCCGAAGGGTCGGCTCCCGCGGTCAGAGACCGAGGCCGAGCTGGCGGGGCGGAGCAGGTGCCGGAGGCCGTGATCGTGGTCGACGAGCGCCGGCGGTGGACCGGGCGGCGACGGGATCGGCCGAACGGCCGCCGTGGCGCCTCACCATGCCCGCGACGAGGCTCGACAGCTCGCGCTGGGAGGCACGCGGCGCATAGGCGCCCGGGTACCGGCGTTCGTGGTCGGCGACCAGGTCGGGGTGGGCCGACCCCAGCCAGCCCAGGTAGTGCTCGCGCACGCCCGGCCGGAGGTGCAACAACAGCGGCGTGATGGTCTGCGCTCCTGCCTCCACGCAGGCCTTCACCACCGCGTCGAGTTGCTCGTGGCGGTCGGACAGGCCGGGGAGGACGGGCGCCACCAGCACCCCGCAGGGCACGCCGGCGTCGTTGAGGCGGGCCAGGGCCTCGATGCGCCGCTGCGGGTGCGGGGTTCCCGGCTCGGTGGTGCGCCACACCTCCTCGTCGAGGGTGCCGATGGAGAAGTTGACCCGCACCGAGGTGCGCAGGGCGGACTCGGCCAGCAGGTCGAGGTCGGACAGGACCAGGGTGGACTTGGTGAGGATGGAGAACGGGTTGGCAGCCGCCACCAACTCGCCCACGATGCCGCGGGTGAGGCGGAACTTGGCCTCGCACCGTTGGTAAGGGTCGGTATTGGTGCCCATGGCGATGTGCTCGCCCGCCCACCGGCCCGGAGCCAGCTCGGCCCGCACCCGTTCGACGGCATTGACCTTGACCACGATGCGACGCTCGAAGTCGCGGCCTGCGTCCATGCCCAGGTACTCGTGGGTGGGCCGGGCGAAGCAGTTGTGGCTGATCGCCCCGTCGGCGATGAAGTCACCAGTGCCGGTGGTGATGTCGTACATCGGAAGGTCGACCCCGAGGGGTTCGATGGAAACGACCCGCCGTGCGCCGGTGCCCTTCATGGCGCGCCCGAGGATCTGGCGCTTCCTGGTCGTTGCGGGATCGATGGTCTGGATGAAGCGGACCACCTCGCCGAGGCCGCCGACAAGACGGATGTTGCAGACGCCGTTGGCCTGCGCCGGCTCCCTCACGGGTCGGAAGCCGAGGCTCCGAAAGCCTCGCTCTATCCAGTCGAGCAGGACCCGGTCGCCGTTGCTGATCCGGATGACTTGCCCGAGGTGGCCTTCAGCGTCGTAGATCCCTGCGAGAAAGCCTCGCGTCCATTCGTCGGACGGCTGAGTCGGCCAGGCGATCAGATCGTCCACAGCGTCGACGGCACACCGTGCCTGCGTGCGGATGGCCCGTACCTCCCGATGGCCCCGGCTGGCCGCAGCGAAGAGGAACTCCGATGTCGGAATCGCAGCGGTATCGAGATAGGCGCGCGTACGGGACAACGGCTCGAGGTCGACCAGCGCCAGGCGAAACGTGTGTCGGACATCGAGTCTGTGCGGGCGCTGGTAGAGATAGTGACCCAGATGGCCATCCCCCCTGACCATGCCGCAGACGTAGCCGCGCTGGTAGTCGGAGTCATGACGAGGGCCAGAAGCGGAGCGGCCGATGCCCAGGAGCGAGTTCGCCGTCGTGAGGTGTGGGCGGCGGCTGGCACCCTGTTCGGAGCCAATTACGTGTTTCCATCCGCGTTCGGTGAGAAACCGGTGGTCGGCACTCGCCACGAGGTCGGTGCCGTCCTCGAGGGTGATTCGGTACGCTCGCTTCACCGTGGACCAATGATCCAGGACGGGGGTGGTGACGTAGCGGCGGTACCTGCCCAGCCGCTGCGTCCCGACCACCTGGTCTCCGACGCGGAGGTCGGCGATGGGTCGACTTCGTCCCTCGGCCAGGAGGATCGGCGTGTCCGGCGCTAGGCAGTACGTGCAAGCATGGCTGCAGCCCCGGTAGGCGTTGATGGTGAAGCGGAACGGCATCGACGACGCCTTGGGGACCTCGTTGATGATGCGGCGGGCCCGGACGTGGAGGAACTCCATGCCCCGGTACTCGCCCCGGCCCACGTGACGCTCGACCTCTTCGAAGAGGGCTCCTTGGGGGTCGTTGCCGGCGAGCTGCCAGCGCAGGCCTGACGGCGACGGTGCCACCCCCCCAGGATACACGAACACATGTTCCCCGGCGGCCACACCCATGTGCGTGGGGTGCAGCGGTAGAGTTCGGCCGACGCCGGGACAGCCCGGCATGATGCCAGCGAAGAAGGAGTCCACCGTGACCAGGTCCCTTCGTCTCCTTTCGACCGCCGCCGTCGCCTCGCTCGCCCTCGTCGCCGGTCTCGCCGGCTGCGGCACCAGCAAGTCCACCTCCGACGCCACCGTGAGTGCCTGCAACGCCGATCCCGGCGGCGGCAAACCGACCGCCAACGGAGAGGTGCGCAACACCTCGTCGAAGAGCAGCACCTTCTTCCTGCGCATCGGGTTCTACGACACCAGCGGCAACCGGGTGGCCGAGGGTGTCGACACGGTGGGCAGTGTCGACCCGGGGGGCACCGGCCCCTGGAACACCACCGGCGCGGTCGACGCCAAGGGGCCGTTGACGTGCAAGGTGGTCACCCTGCGGCGCACGGCGGCGCCCGGAGGCTGAGCGAAACGGCCCCGCCCGCCGGGGCCGCCCGAGGTGATGGCTGTGGTGTGGTAGCCCGAGGGCCATGATCCTCGTCGACCTCGCCGGCGTCGGCGCTCGGCGTCCTGATCGGCCGCTGTTCGAGGGACTGTCGCTCACCGTGGCGACGGGTGACCGCCTGGGGGTGGTGGGGCGCAACGGTGGCGGGAAGTCGACGTTGCTGCGGGTCCTGGCCGGCGAGGCCGAGGCCGAGGACGGCACCGTGCGGCGGGGCCGGGGCGTGCGGGTCGGCTTCCTCAGCCAGCGGCCGGTGCTGCCGGCGGGCACGGTCGGCGCCGCCGTCGGGAGCCACTGGGAGGCAGCCGCCATCCTCGACCGCCTGGGCATGACGCCGCTGGTGGGCGCCGACGTGGCCATGCTGTCGGGGGGCCAGGCCAAGCGGGTCGCGCTGGCGCGTGTGCTGGTGGCCGAGGTCGACCTCCTCGTGCTCGACGAGCCCACCAACCACCTCGACCTCGATGCCGTCGCCTGGCTGGAGGACCGGCTGTCGCGCTTCGCCGGCGGCCTGGTGCTGGTGACCCACGACCGCCACGTGCTCGACCGGGTCACCACGAGGGTGCTGGAGCTCGACCGGGGCCACGGCTACGTGCACGACGGTGGCTACCAGTCCTACCTCGACGCCCGGATCGAGCGGGCCGACGCCGACGCCAGCGCCGAGGCCGTGCGCCGCAACCTGGCCAGGGTCGAGCTGGCGTGGCTGCGACGGGGAGCGCCGGCTCGCACCCGCAAGTCCAAGGCTCGCATCGCCAGCGCCACGGCCATCGTCGACGGCCGCCCGCCCCCGCCCGACCGCCCCGGCTCGCTCGACCTCGATGCCGCCCGCCGGGGACTGGGGACGCCGAGGTTGGGTGACAAGGTCGTGGTCCTCCATGGCGTGGGCCACCGCTACGGCGAGGAGCCATGGCTGTTCGCCGATGTCGACTTCGACCTGGCGCCCGGCGGGCGCGTCGGCATCGTCGGCCCCAACGGCTCCGGGAAGTCGACGTTGCTCGACATCATCGCCGGGCGCCTGGCCCCCGCCGCCGGCGCCGTGGAGAGGGGGACCACGGTGCGCATGGGCTACTACGACCAGGCCGGACGCGACCTCGACCCCACCCTGCGGGTGCGCGATGCCGTCGCCGGCCGGGCCGGCAAGCCCAGCTGGGAGCAGGCCCGCCTCATGGAGCGCTTCTGGTTCGACGACGACGCCCAGTGGGCCCCCATCGCCACGCTTTCCGGCGGCGAGCGACGACGCCTTCAGTTGCTGCTGGTCCTGGCCGAGCTGCCCAACGTGGTGCTCCTCGACGAGCCCACCAACGACCTCGACCTCGACACGCTCCGGGTGGTGGAGGACTACCTCGACGGCTGGCCGGGATCGCTGGTGGTCGTCAGCCACGACCGGGCCCATCTCGAGCGCACCGTCGACGACGTGGTGGTGCTCGACGGCCGGGGCGGCAGGAGCATGCCGCCCGGGGGCTTCGCCGCCTACGAGGAGGCCCGCCTGCAGGACCGGCGGCGCCGGCCCCTGCCCCCGACCGCTGCGTCCCGCACCGCTACCGCAGCCACGGCCACCGCAGCCCCGGCCACCGCGGCAGCCGACGTGGCGACGAAGCGGCAACGGTCCCCGAGCACGGTGCGCCGCCTGCTGGGCGAGACCGAGCGCGAGCTGGCCGCGGTCACGGCCCGGCGCGACGAGCTCGGCGCCGAGTTGGGGAGGGGTGGCGACCACGCCGCCCTGGCCGCCCTGGCCGACCAGCTGGCCGCGGCTGAGGGCCGCGTGGCCGATCTCGAGGAACGGTGGCTGGCCCTGGCCGACGAGCTCGGCGGTTGACGGCGCGGCGACGTTCGGGTTGGCGCGACCGTGGGTAAGACGGGCCCATGCCCCGAAACCCGAAGTCCCGAATCCCGTCCGGCTCCGTCTGGGAGTCGCCGAAGGCGGTGGCCCAGTGAGCGAGCGCCGCGAGCGAACCATGAACAGCGTGCCCGGCTCAGCCGGGCAACCGCCGAAGGCGGTGGCCCAGTGAGCCTTACCCGATGGCTGGCCCGCCCCATGCTGGCCAGTGTCTTCGTCGGGAGCGGCATCGACACCTTGCGCAATCCCGGCCCTCGGGTCGAGATGGCCGAGCCCGTCGCCCCCAAGGTGGCATCGCGACTGCCCTTGCCCGACGACACCGAGCAACTGGTGAAGATCAATGCCGCCGTCCAGGTGGGTGCCGGGTTCTTTCTGGCCATCGGGCGCTTCCCCCGGCTGGCGGCCCTCGCCCTGGCCGGCTCCATCGTTCCCACCACCCTGGCCGGTCACCGGTTCTGGGAAGAAGAAGACCCCATGGCCAAGTCCAAGCAGCAGATCCAGTTCCTGAAGAACCTCGGACTGCTGGGCGGCCTGCTGTTGGCCGCCGTCGACACCGGGGGGGCGCCCTCGTTGGGCTGGAGGGCCAAGCGCGCCGCCCGCCGGGCCAGGGTGACGGCCGGTACCGTCGTGGAGCACCTGCCCATCGGCTGACAGATCGGGATTTCGGGAAGACTGGGGCATGACTCTCGTACACCGTGTCCTGCCGCCCCACCCGGTCGAGACCCTCGAAGCCCACGTCGACAGAGGGGGAGGCAAGGGCCTCCAGGCGGCGAGCCGGTCCGATCCCGACACGTTGATCGCCGAGGTGGAGGCGTCGGGCCTGCGGGGCCGCGGGGGGGCGGGCTTTCCCACCGGCACCAAGTGGCGCACCGTCGCCGAGTTCGCCTCGACGGCGTTGCCGGCCACGGTGGTGGTCAACGGTGCCGAAGGCGAGCCCGGCACCTTCAAGGACCGCACCATCCTCCTCAGCGATCCCTACTCGGTGCTCGAGGGGGCGCTGGTCGCGGCGCGTGCCGTGGGTGCCGACAAGGTGGTGGTGGCCCTCAAGCGGTCGTTCACCGATGTGGTGTCCAGGGTGATCGACGCGGTGGCCGAGGTCGAAGCAGCCGGGTGGGCAGACGGTGTGGCCATCTCGGTGTTCGAGGGGCCGGGCGAGTACCTCTACGGCGAGGAGACCGCGCTGCTCGAGACCATCGCCGGTCGGTACCCGTTCCCCCGCATCGCCCCACCCTTCCGCCGGGGCGCGGAGGAGGTCGTGGCCACGCCCGCCGACGTGGTGTCCGACAGCGGGCTGTCGGCGCACGTGGAGATGGCGGGCGAGGGTGACTCGGCGGCGCCGCCAACCCTCGTCGACAACGTGGAGACCCTCGCCAACGTGCCTCGCATCATTGCCCGCGGCGCCGCCTGGTTCCGCACCGAGGGCACCCAGGAGTCACCGGGCACCATCGTGTGCACGGTGACGGGCATGGTCCGCCGCCACGGTGTGGGTGAGGTGATGATGGGCACCCCGCTGCGGGAGGTCATCGAAGACATCGGCGGTGGGCCATTGGACGGCCGGCGGGTGAAGGCGGTCATGTCCGGGGTGGCCACCGGGCTCATCACCGAAGCGCTCCTCGACACGCCCGTCAGCTACGAGGCCATGGCCGACGCCGGCAGCGGGCTGGGATCGGGCGGGTTCATGGTCTACGACGACATCGCCGACCTGACGGCGGTGGCCGCCGGGGCGTCGCGGTTCCTGGCCGTCGAGTCGTGCGGCCAGTGCACGCCGTGCAAGCAGGATGGTCTGGTCCTGGCCGACCTGTGGGCCAAGGTGGGCAGGAACGAGGCCACCCGGGCCGACCTCGACCTCATCGTCACGCGGGCCGCCAGCGTGAGCGACCGGGCTCGGTGCTACCTCGCAACCCAGCACCAGGTGCTGGCCACCAGCATCCTCGAGCGCTTCGGCGACGACATCGAGGCCCACCTGAGGGGCACCGCCACCGCCGTCCAGCCGGCACTGGTGGCCGAGCTGGTCGACATCACCGACGGCAGGGCGACGTTCGACGAGCGCCATCTCGACAAGCAGCCCGACTGGACCTTCGATGACACCTACTCGGGCCGGTCGCCCGCCGACCGCTTCGCCGACCACCGCGATCACGAGTCCGCCCTGGAGATGTGAAGGGTGCGGCGGGTGAAGGGAACCTTTCCAGGGGTAGGCACCCGGGATGTCGATGCTCCAGCAAATGTCTGGCAGATCACCCCCCAGCCCGGCCTGGACCCGCTGACGACGGTGACCAGCGCCGGCGCCGACCACCTCGTCCGGCTCCGGGGCGAGTTCTACAGCCAGCCCGCCGCCCTGGCCGAGTCCCCCCCGCTGCGGATGAGACTCGTGCACCATGGCGGCGGCGATCTCGTCATGATGAGCGTGAACCACGCCGCACCATCCCTCGTGAAGGTCGCGACAGCTCGACCCGCCGCCGCCGGCCCAGGACGAATGAGAGTCGAGATCGGCGCCGGCGAGAAGCCCGACGCCACCTACCGCGTGCACACAGACGTGCTGGCGCTGCCCGGTGTGGTGTGCCGCCTCGACCAGCTGCCCTTCGCCGACGGCGCGGTCAGCGCCCTGCGGGCCAACCACGTGTTGGAGCACCAGAGCTGGGAGCTGGTGGACACGACCCTGCGGGAATGGGCCAGGGTGCTGGGCGATGGCGCCAGCCTGTGCATCGGCGTCCCGGACGCACGGCTGCTGGCCACCCAATGGGCTCGTGGCGAACTGAGCGCCCAGGAGGCCAACTACTGGATCCTCGGCGGGCATTCCGATCGCCCCGCTCACAAGGGCTGTGACGAACGCGGTGTCCCTCGTTGGATCTGGAACGCCCACCACACCCTGTTCGACCGGGACTGGCTGCATGATCTGCCGGTCACCAGCGGGTTCACCGAGATCGACGTCGTCGCCTATGCCGAGCGGAACCTGCGCTTCGATGCCGTCCGATTGAGGGGGAGTCGACCATGAGGCAGGCCATGCGCTCGGCTCGACGCCTGATGTGGCCGTCGTCACACGAGGCCGAACCGCCGGTGCCGCCGGCCAACCTGCCGCCGTGCCGGGCACTGTGGATACCGGGACGGGGGGAGACCTTCATCCGCGAGCAGGACGGGCCCGCCGCCTCGCTGCCGGTGTTGCTCCTCCATGGGTGGACGGCGTCGGCTGACACCACGTGGTTCGGCGTCTACGGGCCACTGGCCGAGCACCATCGCCTCATCGCCATGGACCAACGGGGCCACGGGCGGGGAATCC
>JBBWZS010000050.1:0-15609 GCA_039649175.1 Acidimicrobiaceae bacterium | reverse complement strand
GCGTCGGAGCGCAGCCGCGGTTCCGGCTACGCCGCCGGGCCCACAAGACGGCGCTCGTCGCCCACGTGCTGTCGTCGGTCGGCTGGTTCGGCGTCGCCGTCGTGGTGGCTTTCGCCGGCCTGGCCGCTGCCGTCACCGGCGACCGCTCTCTCGCCCGCGCCCTGTACCGGACCATGGAGACCGTCCCCTGGCTGTCCATCCCCGTCGGGATGCTGGCCATCGCCACCGGCGTCGTGCTCTCCGTCGGGACGCGCTACGGGCTCATCCGGCATTGGTGGGTCGTCGCCAAGATCGTCATCGCCATCGCCGTGGTGGTGACCGATGCCGTCATCGTCTCCCATGTCGCCCACGACGCGGCGGCGACAGGCAGTCCCACCGCCCCGCTCTACGGCAGCACCATCGCCCATGTCGTCGTGCTCGCGGTGGCCACCGTCCTGTCGGTGTTCAAGCCCGGAGGCCGTACCGCCTGGGGCCGACGACGCCTGACACGCGGCGACCACTGAGAGGCCACCACACACGGGTTCGCGGCGACTGGAAGGCAGTTCGAGACGCTCAGCGCCACATCCCTCACGTCCTGAGACGCTTTCACGAGCGTCGGAGTACACCGAGCGATGTATTCGAGTGTGGACGAGAGGCTGATGCGCCTCCCGTAGCGGCTCGCTACGGTCATGGTGTGCGATCCATCAGTGCCTTGAAGCGGGCGCTCGAGCGGGTGGAACGTGCTCCTCCGTGGGTGCTTGTCACCGTCTTCGTCGGAGTTGGTGGCGCCATCGCCGGGTGGATGCTGGCCGGCCACCAGGCAGGGGCCCTGCCGTGGTTGATCCCGCTGGGGGCGTACACCGTGGCTGCCTATCGGCCGCTCAGGGAGGTGGCGACGGCGGCAGCGGCGATCGCCGCGCTGCTTGTCCTGTTGTTGCTCGCGCCCGTTCACGGCTTCGGCATCGCTGAACTGGCCGTCACTGTCGGAGCGTACGGGGGGGCGATGCTCATCGGGTGGACCACGCAGTCCCGCCGGCAACGCATCCAGGCCCTGGAGCATCACCAAGCGGAGGCCGCGCTGCGAGCCGCGGCCGATGAACGCCTCCGTATCGCCCAGGAGCTGCACGACGTGGTGGCGCATTCCCTCGGCGTCATCGCTGTGCAGTCGGGTGTAGGGATGAAGGTCCTGGACACGGATCCGGCCGAGGCCCAGCGTGCCTTCGTCAACATCTCCCGCACGAGCCGGGCGAGCCTGGCCGAGATCCGGCGGCTGCTGGGCATGGTTCGCAACGCTGAAGGAATGCCGGCATACACACCCGTGCCGGGGTTGTCCGATCTGCAACGGCTGGTTCAGGAGGTGAGCGACGCCGGGCTCCCTGTCGACCTGCGAGTTGACGGGGATGTCGCCCGACTGCCATCCGGCGTGGGACTGACCGCCTACCGGATCGTGCAAGAGGCGCTCACCAACACGCTCCGCCACGCCCATGCCAGCCGGGCGGCTGTGCAACTCGAGTGCACGCCCGACATCTTGGTCCTGGAAGTCAGCGACGACGGGCGCGGGCCGGGCGACAACGGGCGGGGCCACGGCCTCATCGGGATGCGTGAGCGAGTCGCCGTCTATGGCGGGTCGCTCGACACCGGCGCCAACGCCGGCGGCGGCTACCGGGTCGCCGTCCGGTTGCCCTACGCGCCGGAGCCGGAGCTGTGATCCGGGTTGTTGTCGCCGACGACCAGGCCCTCGTTCGCGGGGGCTTCTCCGTGCTGCTGCGCACTGCTGCCGACATCGAGGTGATCGGCGAAGCTGCCGACGGGCGCGCCGCGGTGGACCTGGCTGCACGCCAACGTCCCGACGTCGTCCTCATGGACATTCGCATGCCGGAGATGGACGGCGTCGAAGCCACACGACGCATCACCGCCGACGACCGGCTGGCGGCAACGCGAGTCCTGATCGTCACCATGTTCGACCTCGACGAGTACGTCTTCGATGCCCTCCGGGCGGGTGCCAGCGGCTTCTTGCTCAAGGACACCCTCCCGGATGACCTGCTGGCTGCGGTGCGGGTGGTGGCGGCGGGCGAATCGCTCCTGGCTCCCAGCGTGACCCGGCGCCTGATGGAGGAGTTCGTCCGCCGACCGGTGAGACCGCCGACCGAGGCATCGGGGGCCCTCGATGTGCTGACGCCGCGGGAGACCGAGGTCCTCACCGCTGTCGCTCGGGGGCTCTCCAATGCCGAGATCGCCGCCAGCCTGTTCATGTCGCACGGCACCGCGAAGACGCATGTGAGCCGCCTCCTCACCAAGCTGGCGGCCCGTGACCGGGCACAGCTCGTGATGATCGCCTACGAAGCCGGCTTGGTCTCCCCGGGCGTCATCTAGGGCACAGCCTCGGTCTCGGGATCGCGGGCTCGTACATCCCGAGATGTACGAGCCGGCGTCCCCGGCCCGTCGAAGCAGGGGCCGCAGTCCCGGCAGTGTTGGCTGCGAGGCAGACGACACAGAAACGGCATGGCCGGATGCTGGTGTCCATGACCAACATCATCGAAGTCGAAGGGATCACCAAACGGTTCGGCGACGTGCGTGCCGTCGACCGGTTGAGCTTCACCGTGCGCCAGGGAACGATCACCGGGTTCCTGGGACCCAACGGCGCAGGCAAGACCACGACCCTGCGGATGCTCCTCGGTCTGATCAGGCCCACATCGGGGCGCGCCACGATTGCCGGTCGCCCCTACGCTGAGCTCGACCGGCCGTTCGAGACGGTCGGCGCCGCCCTCGAGACGTCGAGCTTCCATCCCGGTCGCCGCGCCGATGACCACTTGCGGGTGCTGGCCACGGCCGCGGGAATCGACGTCCTGCGCGTCGACGAGGTCCTTGCCGAGGTCGGTCTGTCCGAAGCGGCCCGACGTCGCACCCGGGGCTTCTCGCTGGGAATGCGCCAGCGGCTCAGCCTCGCCGCTGCGCTGCTCGGTCAGCCTCGCATCCTCATCCTCGACGAGCCCGCCAACGGGCTCGACCCCGAAGGCGTCCACTGGCTCCGTCGTTTCCTGCGTTCGTTCGCCGATGTCGGCGGAACCGTGCTGGTGTCGAGTCACCTGCTCTCGGAGGTCTCCCTCCTCGTCGACGACGTCGTGATCGTCGCCGGAGGCCGGCTGGTGACGCAGGCATCGCTCGCCGCCCTCAGCGAGCAAGCCGCACCGGGCGTGGTGGTGCGGTCTCCACAGTCCGCCGAGCTGCGAGCTGCCCTGGCCGTGCAGGGGATCGACGCCGAAGCCGGAGGCGGAGGAACGCTCCTCGTTCGCGGTGCCACGACCGAAGGCATCGGCCTCACCGCCGCCGCCAGCGGGATCGCCATCTATGAGATGTCCGGCCAGCCCTTCGATCTCGAGGAGCTCTTCCTCGAGCTCACCACCACCAGCAAAGGAGATGTGCGATGACAGACCTCGTGAGGGCCGAACTGTTGAAATGGCGTACGACGCGCTCGCTCTACACCACTGTGCTCGGGGTGGTGCTCATCGTCGCCCTGAGCGTGTCGGCCTCGATCGCCACCGCCGGACAGAACGGCGCCGCGGCCCTCGGCACGACCGAGGGCCTGCGGAGTGCGTTCGGGGCTGCCGCCAACGGTGGGTTCCTCGTCATGATCATGGGCATCATCACGTCGGCCGGCGAGTACCGGCACAACACCATCACCTCGGCGGTGCTCATCACGCCCCGCCGCAGCCCGCTCATCGCGGCCAAGGCAGCGGCAATGGCCATCATGGGGGCGGCCATGGCCATCGTTGCCTGCGCTGTCACGCTGGCCATCGCGCTCCCCTGGCTCGCCGCCAAGGGCATCCACCCAGCGCTGCTGAGCGTCGACGTCGGGCTCGTACTTGCCGGGTCGGCGGCGGTCATCACCCTCTTCGGCCTCATCGGCGTCGGCATCGGGTCCATGGTCCGGAACCAGGTGGCGGCCATCGTCGGGGCTCTCGCATGGCTGATGGTCGTCGAACAGCTGCTGGTGAAGCTCTTGCCGACCGTCGGCCGGTTTCTCGCTTTCGGAGCCTCGGGCTCGCTGATCGGGGCAGTCGACGCCGACCTGCTCCCCGCCGGTGCGGCTGCGGTGCTGCTGGTGGCCTATGCGGCCGCGTTCACCGCCGGCGGCGTGTACGTCACCGCCCGCCGGGACATCGTGGCGTGACCTCCCTCCTCGACTCCGACTACAGGCGGTCGAGGAGCTGGGTCTTCTTGGCGTCGAACTCGGCCTGAGAGATCACGCCTCGGCGACGGAGGTCGTCGAGGCGGTCGAGTTGCTCGAGCGGCGACACGTCGCCCCGGTTCGGCCCGGGCCTGGCCGCCGGCGACGTGGCCGCCACGTCGGCCAGGCGCTGGATGGTGTCGCGGACCCGGCGGGGGTGGGGGCAGCCGACGAACGTCGACCGGCCCCGATCCCCCACCGACGCGACCACCAGGTCACCGGCTCCGAGCATTCTGGCCAGCAGGGTGCGGGTGATGGTGATGTCGGCCACCTGGTCCAAGGCCAACCCCTGGCCCCGCCTGAGCACTCCTGAGCGCATCACCAGGCGCCGGTCGGTGACCATCAGGGCGGTGGCCGACCAGGCGGCCACTCGGACGAGGAACCACCCCAGGGCGGCGAGCACGACGACGAGTAGGGGGATGAGCACGATGCCCCGGTTGGTCCAGGTCGACGCCACGACGGCGACGGCGATGGCGGCGGCCAGGGTGAGCGAGGGCCCGGCCAGGAAGATCCAGTGGGAGTGGACCTCGAGCACCACCCGCTCGTCGTCGTCCAGCAACCTTCGGGGAAACGCCACCCCCAAAGGGTAGGACGCCGCGCTAGCGGTACACCTTGCGGCGGAAGATGGCCTCGTGCGACGACACCCGGTCGAGGAACAACCAGCCGTCGAGGTGGTCGATCTCGTGGAGGACGGCGCGGGCCTCGAAAGCATCGACCTCGACGACCCGGTCGACACCATCGACGGTGAGGCCCCGAACGACCAGTGACGACGCCCGGGCCACGTCGCCGGTGAGATGAGGCACGCTCAGGCACCCCTCCCTCGCCACCACCGGGCCGTGGGCGGCGACCACCTCGGGATCGAACAGCACCAGCTCGCCGTGGCACGACTGGGCCTTGCGATGGCCGGTGACGTCGACCACGAAGGCCCGAAGGCCGACTCCGATCTGCGGGGCGGCCAAACCGACGCAGGCGACCGTGGCCCGCATGGTGTCGACCAGGTCGGTGGCCAGCTCCAGGGCGGCGGCGTCGACCCGGCCGACTGGCACGGAAGGCCGCTTGAGGATGGGGTCGGGAAGCTCGAGGACGGGCCGGACGGCCATGCAGCCGCTAGAGGATGTCGGCGTCGGAGAGGTGGAGGCTGGCGTCGACGCCCAGCTCGGCGGCCGCCTCGCCCAGACGCCGGCCCAAACCCTCGGGATCGATGTCGGGTGGCAGCGTCACCTCGAGCAACATGGCGTAGACCGGCCGATCGGGGCCGCCGATGACCCGCGTGCTCAGGTCGGTGATGTTGACCCCTTCGCCGGCGAGGAGATCGGCCACGCCGTGGACGATGCCGGGATGGTCGGCCCCGTACACCGACACCGACCACGAGGTGTGCGTGGCGACGGAGGCGGCGCCCGACACGGCGGCGTCGGCGAGGGGCCGGACGCTGACGACCAGATCGAGGGCAGACGCGGGCTCGGCCAACGCCGACTCGAGCGCACCGGCGTCGACGCCGGCGGGGGCGTCGACCACCAGCATCATGGCGAACTGCCCCCGGAGGATGGTCATCGAGCTGTCTTCCAGGTTGCAACCGTGGTCGACGAACACGCGGGTGACGGCGGCGACGATGCCAGGCCGATCGGCCCCGACGGCGGTGACGGCGACGTGGGCCACAAGATCAGGCAAACAGGCGCAGCTGGCACAGCCGGCCCACCAGGTCGTCCCAGGACTGGATGCGCCGGGCTCGGACCAGGACCACGTCGCGGTTGTAGGGATGGTCGAGCAGGAACGATGTGCAGACACCGGCCAGTAGCTCGGCCTCGGCAGGGTTGTCTTCCACGGTGGCGTCGACGCCGAGCTGGGTCGCCACCGCCGCCTTGGCGCCGACCTGGGTGTGATGCACGGCGTCGAGCACCAGACCGGTGGCCGACAACCACCTGGCGGTGACCTCGGCCAGGTGGGCGGGCCGGGCGGTGATGCCGACGACGCCATGGCCGGCGGCCCGCAACCTGGCCACGCCGGCGACGGCGCCGCGAGTGGGTGGGGCCTCGGCGTAGAGGGCGGCCTCGGCGAAGATCTCGTCGAGGAAGGCACCGAAGTGGTCTTCGGGCACCCCGAGCTCGAGGCGCCGCAAGTCGTAGGAACGCCAGGTGGCCGGGTGGGTGGCGAGCCCGAAGCGGTCGGCGATGCGAGCGGACACACCGGGGCCCAGATCGCACAGGACGCCGTCGAGGTCGAGACCGATCACCACGCCGTCGACACTAGCCATGGGGTACGACAGGACTCGCGACCTGGGGCGCGGGGCGGTCGGATTGCAAACGTCGCCGCTGGGTAAGGAGTCGGGCATGCCCCGTGGAAGCGACAAGCACTCATCCCGGCTCGACGAGAGCCTGGCCCACGACACCACTTCACTCACGCGCGGAGCCCCGGTGGAGTCCCGGGCCGAGGAGTTCCGCACCCAGGAGGGTGCCGGCGACGACGAACCCACGCCTGACGCCCGGCTGGCGGGTGACCGCGGCCTGAACGACGGCGACGTCCTCAACTACGACGAGGTGGAGGCTCGCAGTCTCCTGGCTGTGCACCTCCGGCCGTCGGTGTGGCCTGCCGACCGCCCGGCCCTCGTCGCGTGCGCGCAGGAGACCAACGCGCCCTCGTGGCTCATCGACGGGCTGACCACGTTGCCCGACGGCGTCTACACCCACACCGAGGCCGTCTGGGAGGCGCTGGGCGGGCGCGTCGAGCTCCGGCCCTAATGGGGGATGTCTAGTCCCACCCGGTCCGGGCCACGTCCGAAGAATCTTCGAACTCGCCCTTGACGGCAGGGCCCGACAGGCACACAATGCAGCAGCCGGAACGGCCCAGCCGAATGAGGTGCCCTTGGAGAGGGCGACGCAAGTCGCCACCCCGGGAAGCCTGAGGAGGATCGGGTCGGCCCGGTAAGGTTCCGGCCCCGAGGAGATCGGAGAGCTTCGGCTCGAAGACTACTTGGGGCCGAACCGCGTCCGGTCCCCGGTTGCGGCCCGAGGGTGGCGGTGGCGGGCCGAGTGGCGGGCATCCACCCTCCTGTCACACCCCGTCGGTACCGTCGAGCCCATGTCTTTCAGTGGTGCGACGCCCGAAGGCGCGCCTGGCGACCACCCGCTGCTGCACGGGCTCGACCCGGCCCAGCGCGAGGCCGTCACCACCCAGGGCCAACCGCTGTGCATCCTGGCCGGCGCCGGTTCGGGCAAGACCCGGGTGCTCACCCGCCGGATCGCCTACCGGGCGGCCACCGGGGCCCTGCTGCCCAGCCACGTGCTGGCACTCACCTTCACCCGGCGCGCCGCCACCGAGCTCAACCGCCGTCTGGTCACCGTCGGCGTGCGCGACCAGGTGGCGGCCGGCACCTTCCACGCCACCGCCTGGGCCCAGTTGCGGGGTCTGTGGGCCGATCGCGACGAGCGGGCCCCCACCCTCCTCGACCAGAAGGTGCGGGTCCTGCACGCCCTTCTGCCCCGGCGGGGCAGCGGTGAAGTGGCCCCCGCCGACGTGGCCGGCGAGATCGAGTGGGCCAAAGCCCGCATGGTCGGCCCTGACGCCTACGCGACGGCCGTGGTCGCCGCCGGGCGTCGGCCGCTCCTGCCCGCCGGTGTCATCGCCTCGATCTACGCCCGGTACGAGGACGAGAAGCGACGCCGCCGTCTCGTCGACTTCGACGACCTCGTGATCCTGTGCGCCGAGGCCCTCGAGACCGATGCCGGCTTCGCCGCCGCCCAGCGCTGGAGGTTCCGCCACCTCTTCGTCGACGAGTTCCAGGACGTCAACCCGGCCCAGCACCGCCTGGTCGAGGGCTGGCGGGGAGGGCGGCCCGACCTCTGCGTGGTCGGCGATCCCGACCAGGCCATCTACGCCTGGAACGGGGCCGACCCCTCCTACCTCACCGGCTTCAGCGCCCGCCTCGAGGGGGCCACGGTCGTCAATCTCGACAGCAACTACCGCTCGTCGCCCCAGATCCTGGCTGTGGCCAATGCCGTGCTCGACACCAGGCGGGCCCCCGGCGCCCTCGACCTGCGGCCCACCCTGGCCGCCGGAGCGGTGCCCGACGTGGTCGCCTTCCCCACCGACGCCGACGAGGCCGCCGGCGTGGCCCGTGCCTTGCGCCGCCACCACGGGGCGGGCCGGCCCTGGGCGGAGCAGGCCGTGCTGGCCCGAACCCGGGCTCAGCTGGTGATCTTCGAGGAGGCCCTGCGGGCCGTCGGCGTGCCGTGCCGCCTGCGGGGGGCAGTGTCCTTCCTGGCCCGTCCCGAGGTGGCCGAGGTGGTGGCCGACCTTCGCCGCCGCCCGCCCGGTAGCCCCCTGGCGGCGGCCATCGCCGACGTACGACTGGCCGCCCGGGCGGCCGATCCGTCGGGCGCGGACGCCTCCGCCGGTGGCGACGCAGAGATGGCCGACGCCGAGGCGGTGTCCGACACCGTGGTCGAGACCGGAGCGACCGGCGCCGGCCCCGGGGCGGCGGCCGAACGCCAGGCGTCACTGCAGGAGCTGGTGCGCATGATGGGCGAGCAGCTCGCCCTCGACCCGAGAGCGCCCGTCGCCGGCTTCCTCACCTGGCTCACCGCCGCCCTGCGGGGCGACAACCCCGACGGCAGCGGAGACGCCGTCACATTGTCCACCTTTCACGCTGCCAAGGGCCTCGAATGGCCGGTGGTGTTCCTGACCGGCCTCGAACAGGGCCTGGTGCCGGTGGGGCGGGCCACCACGCCCGAGGCGCGGGCCGAGGAACGCCGCCTGCTGTACGTGGCGCTCACCCGGGCCCAACGCGAGCTGCACTGCTCGTGGGCCGAACGACGGCGCTTCGGTGCCCACACCATGGCCCGGTCGGCGTCTCCCTGGCTGGCCACCGTCGAGGCAGTGGTGGACTCCCTGGCCGGGTCCGCCTCGACGGCGGCCGCCGGCCCCGACTGGCGCGAGCACCTCGACCGCAGTCGCGCCCACGTGCGCGGGCTCACCGACGGGCCCCGATCCCGAGGAGACAGTGCCCGGACGCGGGGCGGTTCCGGGACCCGGACGCGGGCAGCTGGTTGCGTCGAGGTGGGCGAGCGGGCCGACCCCGCCATGCTCGCCGCCCTTCGGTCGTGGCGAGCGGGTGCCGCCCGGGCGGCGGGCGTGCCCGCCTTCGTCGTGTTGCACGACGCGACCCTGGCGGTGGTGGCCGAGGCCCGCCCCGGTGACCGTCACGCACTCCTCGCCCTGCCGGGCGTGGGGCCGGTGAAGGCCGAGCGCTACGGCGAGGCCCTCTTGGCGGTGGTGGCCAACGCGGGCGCCGCCTGAGGCGCGCCTCCGGGCCGAGAACAGCGTTGACGCCAATCGCGATCGGCGCGACAACTAGGCATGAGCTCTTACCTGTGGCCCAGCGAGGACGGGTGGCCGTACCCCGACGTGGAGGGTGAGCAGGCTTCCACCGACGAAGCCTTCGACGAAGACCTCCTCGTCCTGCGCGCCGCCCCGCCTCACCTTTTCGATCAACTCGAGCCCCTCGAGTTGCAGGTCGTGACCTCCCACTACGGCCTCGACGGGTCGCCTCCACGAACCATGAAGGAGCTGCACGTCGACCTCGGCCTCACCCACGCCGCCGTGCGTGACGCCCTGGCCGGCGGGCTGGCCAAGCTGCGGCTGCAGCTCCTCGTGGAATAGCTCCCGTTCGCCCGCCGCACGGGTGGGATCGCCCGCCGCGTGGTAGGCAAACGGCCATGAAACCGGCACCTCTCCGAACCCGGCTCACCAGCGTGGCCGCCGGGTTGCTCGCCGTCGTGACCGTGACCACCGCCTGCGGAGGATCGAAGTCCGACGCCGACAACGTCAAGTCCACCGTGGCCAGCTTCTTCGGGGCCGTGGGCGACAACAAGGCCGACGCCGCCTGCGCCCTCCTCACCGACAACGGCGTGAAGGAGCTGAGCACCGCCGCCTTCCTGCTGCGGCCGCCCTCGTCGTGCGTCGATGCCATCAAGACGTTCAACAAGGTCCTCACCTCCGACGACAAGAAGTCGCTCAAGACCACCAAGGTGAAACGGGTGACGATCACCGGCACCACTGCCACCGTGGCCGACAACGACATCGAGCTGAAGGCGGGCGGCGAGGTGGGCCTGTTCCGGAACAGCAGCCCCAAGCCTCTGACCCTGGAGAAGATCGGCAGCGACTGGAAGATCTCCTCGCTGGGCTGATCAGCCCGCGGCGGCCGCCGTCCCGGGCACCGGGTCCTCGAAATCACACAGCAGCGGGGCGTGGTCGGAGGGGAGCTTGCCCTTGCGGGCGAAGCGATCGATGAGGGCGAACGACAACCGGTCGGCCAGGGAAGGCGTGGCCAGGACGAGGTCGATGCGCAGACCCCGGCCCTGGTGGAAGTCACCGGCCCGGTAGTCCCACCAGGAGTAGAGCCCGGGCTCGGGATAGCGGCGGCGGAAGACGTCGACCAGGCCCCATTCCTCGAGGGCGGCCACCGCCTCGCGCTCCGGTGCGCTGACGTGGGTGCCGCCATGGAGCTTCGTCGGGTCCCAGACGTCGCGGTCGTCGGGGGCCACGTTGAAGTCCCCACAGATCACCAGGTCACGGTCGGGCCGGCAGGTCGACGCCACGTGGCGGCGGAGACGGTCGAGCCACTCCAGCTTCGCCGCGTAGTGCTCGCTGCCCACCGACCGGCCGTTGGGCACGTACACACTGGCCACCCGCACTCCCCCGCATGTCGCCCACAGCAGCCGGGCCTCGGTGGTCTCGCCGTCCTGCTGGTCGGAGAACCCGGCGACCACGTCATCGAGGCCGACCCGGGACAGGATGGCGACGCCGTTCCACTGGCCCTGGCCGCAGTGGGCGGCCTCGTAGCCGAGGGCGGCGAAGGCCATCGACGGGAAGGCGCTGTCGGCCAGCTTGGTCTCCTGCATGCACAGCACGTCGGGACGGGCGTAGCTCAACCACTCCTCGACGCGCGGGAGGCGAACCTTCAGCGAGTTGACGTTCCAGGTAGCGATGCGCACGACCGCCGAGCGTAGGCTTTCCCGGCCCGTCGCCCGGAGGGCGCCTTAGGTGGCGCGCCGGCGGCTCCGCCTGGCGGGTGTGGGTGTGTCGGCCGCCGCGGGCTCACCGCCCGGGTCGCTCGCAGCCTTGGTGGCCCGGGATCGTGGCGCCCGAGGAGCGGGAGCCGACTCGACGTCCGCAGCATCTGCGGTCGCCACCGACCTCTTGGCCGCCGCCTTCTTGGCCGGAGCCTTCTTGGCCGCCGCCTTCTTGGCCGGCGCCTTCTTGGCCGGAGCGTTCTTGGCGATGCCCTTCTTGGCCGGAGCCTTCTTGGGAGTGGCCTTGGTAGCCGCCGCTTTGTCGGGCGCCGACTTGGTGGCCGGCGCCTTCTTGGCCGGAGCTCTGCGCCCGGTGCGGTCGCCGCCGGCGGCGGCCTCGGCGGCGGGCTCACCCGCGCCGACGGTGGGCAAGTCGACACCGGCGGGACCGGCTGCCCGCTTCCTGGCTCGCGCCGTCCGGGCGGGCGCCTTCTCGGTCGTCACGTCCAACAGGGTGCCGGCGTCGACCGGAGGCAGTGAGTCGGCCTCGACCGCTGCCGACTTCCTGGTGGCCCTGCGGGTGCGACGGGCAGTGGTCTCGGGCGCGGTTGCTGCGGCGTCGCCGGCCGGTGTCGCAATCGCAGCCGCGGTGGCCTTCCTGGTGGACCGGCGGGCCCGGGGAGCGGGGCCGGCGTCGGCGTCGGCGTCTGCCTCGGCGGCCGGCGGGGCGGGTTCGGCCGTCACCGCTGCGGCAGCCGAGCGGCGGCGCCGGGGCGATCGTGCCGGCTTGGGCACCGCTTCATCGGCGGCGATGGGCACCATGGTGTCGAGCTCGGCGGCCGACGCGTCGGGGTGGTCGGCCCCCACAGGCTCCTCGGGCGCGATGTCATCGGCTGAGCCGCCGCCGCCGCGGGTCCGGGCGGCGCCGGTGATCGGTGACCTGCGCCCGCGTGGCGGCGGCGGGATGCCGGCGACCGACCGCTGCGGTGCGGATCGCCGGGTGGCATTGGAGGCGCTGTCGGCCTCGACCGTCTCGTCGGTGGGCGCTCCGGCCACTCGCGCCACCTCGGGCAGGGCCAGCTCGATCCCCCGGCGGGGTGGGTCGAGGGCCTGCACGACGAAGGTACGGACCTCGCCTGCCTTGAGCACGGCCTTGGCGGTGCGGGGCGGCGGGTCGCCCAGACCGACGACGGGTACGTAGCAGCGGGCGCCGTCGGCCTCGACGAAGGCGCCGTGGGAGGTGAAGCTCACCACCGTCCCCTCGATCCGGGTGCCGAGAGGATGGTTGGCGATGAAGGTGACGAAGGGCAGGGGCTCGTTGACCGCGTCGTGAGAGGTGACCGAGGCCGCCTCGGCCGAGCGCCCGCTCCGGCGGCGGGGCCGCCTGGCCTCGGTCGGCTGGGGTACCTCGATGGCCTCGGCCGTCGCCTGGGCGATGGCCTTGACGACCGGCGCGCTGCGGGGGCCCTTGGTGGCCCGTTGGGCGTCCCGCACGGCCATGCGGCTCTTGGGCCCCCGCACCGGCGTGCGGGGGGTGAAGATCCAGCCCACGTTGGGGACGGGCTTGCCGCCGAGGAGGCGACCCGAGTCGAACAACCACTTGTACTCGCCGTGGAACTCCTGGAACGAGTCGTTGGACAGCACGGCGGCGTCGACGCGGTCGGCGATGCGCAACAGGAAACCGTCGCCCCGCCCGACGGCGCCGGCGGGCGGGGACACGACCTCACCCGCGTCCTCGGCCTCCTCGAACATCTTGCGCTCCGACTCGTCGATCCGGTAGCTGAACGACGCGTCCACGACGACGATGACCTCGTCGTCGGGGTTCTCAGCCAGCCATGCCCGGACCGCCTCGTCGAGTTGGGCCAGGCTGGGTAGTGATCGGCCTTCGGTGGCCAGGTTCGAGCCGTCTACGACGACGGGGCGGCGTGCCATGTGTCAATCAGTCAAGCATCCAATGCGGGCACTGTCGGTGATCCTGCGCTCATGAGGGCTCCGAGAGCCCCTCGAGAACCCGTTCCATCAGTTCCTCCTGCTCGTGCTGGTGCACGGTCTGGCTACCCGACGCAGGGCTGGCCGACGCCGCCCGGCTCACGTGCCGGAGGCTGAACCGGGGCGGCAACTGGCGGTGCAGGCGTTCGTGGACGAACGGCCACGCTCCCATGTTCTCGGGCTCCTCCTGCAACCACACGACCTCGGTGGCGCCGTCGTAGCGGCCCAGGGCGGTGAGCACCTGGTCGGACGGCCACGGGTAGAGCTGCTCCACCCGGACCACGGGGACGGCCAGGGCCGCCTTGTCCCGGGCCGCCATGGCGTCGTAGGCCACCTTGCCGGCGGCGAGGATCACCCGGCGCACGGCGCCGGGGTCGTCGATGCCGGTGTCGTCGATGACCTCGTGGAAGGCGCCCTCGGTGAAGTCCCGCACCGGCGAACGCGAGCTGTGGGCCCGCAGCAGGTACTTGGGGGTGAGCAACACGAGCGGTTTGCGCAGCTGGCGGCGGACCTGGCGCCGCAGCACGTGGAAGTACTGGGCGGCGGTGGTGACGTTGGCGACGCAGAGGTTGTCGCCCGCGCACAGGGTGAGGAAGCGCTCGAGGCGCGCCGAGGAGTGCTCCGGGCCCTGGCCCTCATGGCCGTGGGGCAACAGGAGCACCAGGCCCGAGGTCTGCCCCCACTTGGCCTCGGCGGCGGCGATGAACTGGTCGACGATCACCTGCGAGGCGTTGATGAAGTCGCCGAACTGGGCCTCCCAGCACACCAGGGCGTCTTTGTGGACGACTGAGTAGCCGTACTCGAAGCCCAAGGCGGCGTACTCGGAGAGCATGGAGTCGTACACCCACAGCTTGGCCCTGGTGTCGACACCCGACAGCGGCATCCACTCGCTGCCGTTCTCGTAGTCGACCAGCACCGAGTGGCGCTGCGAGAACGTGCCTCGCCGCGAGTCCTGTCCGGTCAGGCGGATGTCGCTCCCCTCGAGGAGCAACGTGCCCAGTGCCAGGGCCTCGCCCATGGTCCAGTCGGCCAGTCCGTCGGCCCACAACTCGGCCCGAGCCTCCATCTGGCGGACCAGCTTGGGGTGCACCGTGAAGCCCTCGGGCGTGCGGTGCAAGGTGTCGACCACCCGGGCGAGGACATCGGCGTCGACCGCCGTGATTACCGGTGGGAGCACACCCAGTGGCGCTGGCGAGCGGCGTGCGGCGTGGGGGTCGGGAGGCGTGGACTGGCGGGTCTGGTCGAACGCCGTCTGCATGCGGGCCACGAAGTCGTCGAGGGCCTTCTCGGCGTCGGCCACCCCGATGTCGCCCCGGCGCACCAGCGACTCGGTGTAGAGCTTGCGCACCGACCGCCGGCCTTCGATCCGCTTGTACATGAGGGGCTGGGTGTACGACGGGTCGTCGCCCTCGTTGTGGCCGTGGCGGCGGTAGCAGACCAGGTCGACCACCACGTCTTTGTGGAAGGCCTGCCGGAACCCGAACGCCAGCCGGGCCACCCGTACACAGGCCTCGGGGTCGTCGCCGTTGACGTGGAAGATGGGGGCCTGCACCATCTTGGCCACGTCGGTGGCGTACACCGACGACCGGGCGTCCTGGGTGGAGGTGGTGAAGCCGACCTGGTTGTTGATGACCAGGTGGATGGTTCCCCCCACCCGGTATCCCCGCAGCGACGACAGGTTGAGGGTCTCGGCCACCACGCCCTGGCCGGAGAACGCGGCGTCGCCGTGGATCACCAGGGGCAACACGCTGAAGGTCTCCGGTTGGTCGATGAGGTCCTGCTTGGCCCGCACCATGCCCTCGACCACGGGGTCGACCGCCTCGAGGTGCGAGGGGTTGGACGCCAGGCTCACCGGCAGCTCGTGGCCCGAACGGCCCACGAACTTGCCCGACGCCCCCACGTGGTACTTGACGTCGCCCGAGCCTTGCGTCGTCGCCGGGTCGATGTCGCCTTCGAACTCGCGGAAGATCTGGCTCAGCGACTTGCCCACGATGTTGGCCAGCACGTTGAGACGGCCCCGGTGGGCCATGCCCAGCACGGCCTCGTCCATCCCGCGGCGAGCGGCGTTGTCGAGAACCTCGTCGACCAGGGGGATGACGCTCTCGGCCCCCTCCAGCCCGAAGCGCTTGTGCCCCACGTACTTGGTGTGCAGGAAGCGCTCGAACGCCTCGGCCGCGTTCAGGCGGTCGAGGATGTGCAGCTGCTCCTCGGTGCTCAGCGAGGTGCTCACGCCCTCCACGTGCTCCTGGATCCACCGCTTCTGGTCGGGCTCCTGGATATGCATGTACTCGACACCGATGCGCCGGCAGTAGGCGTCGCGCAGGATCCCGAGCACGTCGCCCAGCGGCATGACCGCGGTGCCGGCCAGGCCGTCGGTGAAGAAGTCCCGCTCGAGGTCCCAGATGG
>JBBWZS010000039.1:0-3731 GCA_039649175.1 Acidimicrobiaceae bacterium | reverse complement strand
GAAACGACCCTCAACGCGGGCGGACACGCACCACCAACTCGGTCACCACACCGGGTCCCAATTCATCGCCCAGACGGCGCAGGAGGTCGGCCTGCAACCACCCCAGCTGGGCCGCCCACGCCGGTTGGTCGACAGCCACCACCAGCTTGGCCCGCACCAGCGACACCGGCTGGCAGTGAGCCGCCACCGCCGCCCCGACCAGGTGGTCCCACTGCTGGAACAGGCGGGCCAGGGCCTGGGGCGGCGGCGCCCCGATGTCACGGGCCACCACGTCGAGAGACTCGCCCACGCGCCGGGGCGGACGGCTGCGGTCGTCGTCGCCGGGACGGGGCAGCGGCCGCCACGTCACCCGTCGCCACCTCCTTCGGAAATGACGCCGTCGACCACCTCGAGCACCCGCTCGGGACGGGCTCCCTCGGGCACCGAACCGGTGGTGGTCAGCAGGGACTGTCCGGGGGGGAGGTGGTCGAACAGGGCCCGGCTACGGTCGGCGTCGAGCTCGGAGAACACGTCGTCCAGCAACAGCACCGGCGGCTCGCCCAGCTCCTCGGCCACGACCAGGTGGGCGGCCAGGCGCAGGGCCAGGGCCAGCGACCGCTGCTCGCCCTGGGACGCCTGGGTGCGGGCGGCCATCCCGCCCACGGTGAGGATCACGTCGTCGCGGTGCGGCCCGACCAGGCTCACCCCCCGGCGCAGCTCCTGGGTGCGCACCTCGGCCAGCGCCGCCGCCAGCCCCTGCGCGCGCCACGGCGCGTCATAGGTGAGCGCCACCGGCGCCGGTGCCACCCCGCTGATGGCGTCCCCGCCGGCGCCGGCCAAGTCGCCGTAGGCCTTGGCCACCAGCGGCTCAGCGCGGTCGAGGAAGGTGGTGCGGGCGTCGGCCAGGGCCTCGCCCGTCTCGACCAGCTTGGTGTCCCAGACGTCGAGGGTGGTGGCCACCTCGGGGGTGAGGCGGCCTCCGGCCTGGCCCAGCAACGCCGTGCGCTGGCGGATGACCCGCTCGAACTCACGACGGATGGCGTCGTTGCGGGGATGGAGTGCCACCAGGGCGTCGTCGAGCCATCGCCGCCGGCCACCGGGTGGCCCCTTCACCAGCACCAGGTCGTCGGGGGAGAACACGCTGACCCGGACGGCGTCGAGCAGGTCGGCGGTGCGTCGCACCGGTTGGCGGTTGAGGGCCACGCGGCCCCGTCCCGTCACCCGGATCTCGGCTTCCACCAGCAGGTCGCGTCCCGCCCGACGCCCCTCGCCCCGCACCACCGCCTGGGTGCACCCCGCCCGGACCAGGCTCTCGTTGGGCGCTCCCCGGAACGACGAGAGGGTGGCCAGGTACCCGATGGCCTCGAGCAGGTTGGTCTTTCCCGCCGCGTTGTTGCCCCGGATGACGGTGAGGCCGCCGGCGAGGGTGAGCTCGGCCTCCTCCCAGCTGCGGAAGTCGTTGAGCCACAGGTGATCGAGGTGCACGGACGAGAACCGGGACGGCGGCCTGGCCGCAGCGGGCTCAGGAGACCCGGACGGGCATCAACAGGTAGACGAAGTTGGAGCTCTCGGTGGCGTGGATCGTGGCCGGTTTGAGGGCGTCGAGCGTCTCGATGACGACCTGGTCGCCGGTGGTGGCCTCGAGCCCGTCGATGAGGAACTCGGGGTTGAACGCCACCACCATCTCGGTGCCCTCGTACTTGGCGTCGACCTCCTCACGGGCCTGGCCCACATCCTGGGTGACGGCGGTGAGCTCGAGGCCGTCGGGGCGCAGCGCCAGGCGCACCGGGGTGGCCTCGCGGGCCAGCAGCTTGACCCGGCGCACGGCGTCGAGCAGCGGCTCCCGGCCCACCACCACCCGGTTCGGGTAGCTGGGCGGGATGAGCTGGCGGTAGTTGGGGAAGTCGCCCTCGATGAGACGGGTGGTGACCCGCACCGTGCCGATCTCGAAGCTGGCCTCGTCGGCACCGAGGCGCAGTCGCACCTGGTCGGCGCCGGCGGCCACCCGGGTGAGCTCGCCGAGGGCCCGGGACGGCAGCAGCACCTGCTGGCCGGCGGCGAGCAGGTTGGTGCCCGGCAGGTCGCACAGCGCCAACCGGTACGAGTCGGTGGCGACCAGGCGCAGCCCGTCGCTCTCGGCTGCCAGCAGGACGCCGGTGAGGATGGGGCGGGCGTCGTCGTGGCTGGCCGCCGGCACCACCTGGTGCAGGGCCTTCACGAAGTCGGTGGTCTCGAGGGTGACGCCCTCGGCGGCGGGCTCGGGCAGGCGCAGGAACTCCTCGGCGGGCAGCAGGCGCACGGCGAACTGGGACCGCCCGGCGGAGATGATCGCCTCGCTGCCCTCGACCGACACCATCACCGCTCCGGGCTCGACCGCCCGCACGATGTCGGTGGCCAGGCGGGCGGGCACGACACACACGCCGTCTTCGAGACCGGACACCTCGGCCTGCACCTGGATGGTGAGATCGAGGTCGCTGCCGGCCAGGTGGAGGCTGTTGCCGGCAACCTCGAGACGGACGCCTGACAGCGCGGGCATGGCACCGCCCCGGGTGGCCGCCGCTCGGGCTGCCATGCCGAGGGCATCGAGGAGCACATCGCGTTCAGCACGGAATTTCACCGACATACCTCTTTTGATGTTTTAGAGAAGAAGAGGCGGGAGGAGTAGTAGGGCCTGTGGACTGTGGACGAACCGGTGTCTGCCCAGGTGAGAGGCGGTGCCGAGGTGACCCGGTTCTCCCCAGCCTCGCGCCGGGAACCGGCCCCGTTGGAGCTCGCGGGGGACAACGCGCCTGGATCCCCACACCGTCCCCAGCGCCGGGCGCGGCCTACGAGGCCACTGCGGCCCTGGCTGCAGCCGGTCATGAGCCGTTCCCGAGACGCTGCATGAGCGCCGTCACCTGATCGAAGATGGCCCGGCGTTGCTTCATGAGGGTGCCGATCTTGTCGACGGCGTGGATGACCGTGGTGTGGTCACGACCGCCGAACTCCCGACCGATGGCCGGGTAGCTGAAGTCGGTCATCTGGCGGAAGACGTACATGGAGATCTGGCGGGCGGTGACCAGGGGGCGGCTGCGGCTCTTGCCGGTGAGGTCGTCGACGGTCATGCCGAACATGTCTGCGGTGGTGTCGAGGATCATCTTGGGGGTGAGCTGACGGGCCTCGGCGCTGATGAGGTGCTGGAGCTGCTCCTCGGCGATGGCCATGGTGACGGGGACGCCGTGGATGCTGGCGTAGGCGGTGACGCGGATCAGCGCACCCTCGAGCTCGCGGATGTTGTCGGTGACGTGGGTGGCGATGTACTCGAGCACGTCGTCGGGCAGGGGGAGCGCCTCGGGCTCGGACTTGCGCCGCAGGATGGCCAGGCGGGTCTCGAGGTCGGGAGGCTGGACATCGGTGGTGAGGCCCCACTCGAAGCGGGTGCGCAGCCGGTCCTCGAAGGCCGAGAGGTTCTTGGGCGAGCGGTCCGAGGTGATGACGATCTGGCGGTTGTCGTCGTGGAGGGCGTTGAAGGTGTGGAAGAACTCCTCCCTCGTCCCGTCCTTGCGCTCCAGGAACTGGATGTCGTCGACGAGCAGCACGTCGCAGGTGCGGTAGCGCTGCTTGAAGGCGAACTGGGTGTTGGTGCGGATCGACTCGATGAAGTCGTTGGTGAAGCTCTCGGCCGAGACGTAGACCACGTTCAGGGTCTCGTAGTGCTGGTGCACGTAGTTGCCGATGCCGTGCAGGAGGTGGGTCTTGCCCAGGCCGGCGTC
>JBBWZS010000121.1:0-20268 GCA_039649175.1 Acidimicrobiaceae bacterium | reverse complement strand
TTGTCCCGCTTGGTGGCGGCCGGGCGGCTGTCGGTGCGGTAGAAGCCGCTGCCCTTGAAGGAGATGCCGATCGAGCCGAACACCTTGCGAAGGGGACCGCCGCACGCCGGGCAGACGGTGAGGGACTCGTCGGCGAACGACTGGACGACCTCGAGATGGTCCCCGCAGGACTTGCAGACGTATTCGTAGGTGGGCATCGGGTACGCCTCAGCAGGGGTTGACGACGAGATCAGTGAGCCCATGTTAGCCGTGGCTGATTTCCTGGACGGACGCCACCCCGCGGGTCGGAGTCCCTACGATGGGACCATAGGCCTCTCCCCCGACCCCGAGCAGGTGCTCGCCCGACTCCGCAGGGTCGAGGACCATCTGCGCAATGTCGAGCGTCGGTTGGTGGCCCTGGAGCAGTTCGGGTTCGAGTTCCGGCGCGCCCTGACCCGGCTGGGTGACGCCCTCGCCGCCACCCACGACCGGCCCGCCATGGTCAGCGCCGTGCTCGAGGTCTCCGCCCTGTTCCTCGGCGCCTCGGCGGGCGTGTTCTACACGGCGGTGGCCGGCAGCGACCGCATGAGGCCGTTGACCACCTTCGGCGAGGTCGACGACGAGCCCCCCGACCTGGTGGGTGCCGAGGGTGTGGCAGGAGCGGCTGGCGCCCAGGGCCGGGTGGTCGTGTGGCCCGGGCACGAGGCTCCCCGGCCGTCGGCGTCGGAGCCGCCGGCGGGCGCCGTCACCGCCGTCGCCGTTCCCGTTCGCTCCGACGGTCATCCCTTCGGTGTCCTGGCGCTCTACGGTCGGATGAGCGGCCTGCCCTTCTCGGCCGCCGACGTGGAGACCCTGCAGACCCTCGTCCGCCAGGCGGAGACGGCCATCGACAACAGCTACCTCTACGACGAGGCCAAGCGCCTGTCGCTCACCGACGGGCTCACCGGGCTGTGGAACTCCCGACACTTCGAGTTGCGCCTGGGCGACGAGCTGTCGCGCGCCGTTCGCTTCGACGACGACTACTTTTCCCTGGTGCTCTGCGATCTGGACAACTTCAAGGGCGTCAACGACACCTACGGCCACCAGGCGGGCAACAGCGTGCTCGTCGAGCTGGCCCGCCGGCTCATGGAGTCGACCCGAGAGGTCGACATCGTGTCCCGGCTGAGCGGTGGTGGTGACGAGTTCGCCCTGATCCTGCCCCGGACGGGGCTGGCCGGGGCCATCCGTCTGGCCGACAAGGTCCGCGCCGCGGTCGGTGACGAGCCCTTCCGGACCGACGGCGTGGAGCTGGCCATCACCATGTCGCTCGGGGTGGCGTCGTTCCCCGAGCACGGCAAGTCGGAGAAGGAGCTGAAGGCGGCGGCCGACAGCGCCCTCTACCGGGCCAAGCGACTCGGTGGCAACCGCGTCGATCACGCCAAGGTCGGCGAATGAGCGCCCTACCGCAGCCCCACCTGCAGGGTGATGGCGGGGTGCCGACGGCGCCGAGGGTCCGCAAAGTGGTCATCCCCGCCGCCGGGCTGGGCACGCGGTTCCTCCCCGCCACCAAGGCCCAACCCAAAGAGATGCTGCCCCTCGTCGACAAGCCGGCCATCCAGTACGTGGTGGAGGAGGCGGTGCGGGCCGGGCTGCACGACATCCTGATCATCACCGGGCGGGGCAAGCGCTCGCTGGAGGACCACTTCGACCGCTCGTTCGAGCTCGAGCACTACCTGGAGGCGGCCGGCAAGTTCGACCTGTTGAAGCAGATGCGAGAGATCGCCGACATGGCCGACATCCACTACGTCCGCCAAGGTGAGCCTCGGGGCCTCGGCCATGCCGTGTCGGTGGCCCGTGAGCACGTGAGCGGCGAGCCCTTCGTCGTCATGCTGGGCGACGACATCATGACGGCCGAATCGACCGTGCTGAGCGACATGCTCGCCGTGCACCAACGTTTCGCCCGGTCGGTCGTGGCCGTGAAGGAGTTCCCCCTCGAGACCATCTCTTCCTACGGCTGCGTGCGCCCCGAGCAGGTCGACGAGAACCTTGTGCGCGTGCTCGACATCGTGGAGAAGCCCGCCCCCGAGGTGGCGCCGTCGAACCTGGCGGTGATGGGCCGCTACGTCCTCACCCCGGAGATCTTCGACGTCCTCGACCAGGTGCAACCCGGAGCCGGTGGTGAGATCCAGCTCACCGATGCCATGGCCATGCTGTTGCGCGACCAGGAGATCTACGGTCACGTGTTCGAGAAGGGCCGCTTCGACGTTGGCGACAAGCTCGACTACCTGCGGGCCACCGTCGAGCTGGCCATCGACCGCGACGACCTCGGCCCCGGCTTCACCTCCTTCCTCGTCGACCTGATGAAACGCAGGAACCTGGCCTGAGGGTCAGACCCTGACGTGATCTCGGTCGACGAGGCCCGCAGCCACATCCTGCGAGCATGCCCCGGGCTGGGCCGCCGGTCACTGCGCCTCCAGGACGCCCTCGGGTGCGTCGCCGCCGAGGACGTCGTGGCCGATGAGGACGTGCCTCCCTTCGCCAACACGGCCATGGACGGTTACGCGTTGCGGGCGGCCGACACCGAGGCTGCCCCTGTCCGCCTCACGGTGGTGGCCACCCTCGCCGCCGGCGGCGCACCCGACGTGGAGGTCGGTCCCGGCCAGGCGGTGCGCATCATGACCGGCGCTCCCATGCCCCCGGGTGCCGACGCGGTGGTGATGGTGGAGCGCACGCGGCCGGTCGACGGCGGCGCCGGCGTGGTGATCGAAGCGACCGCCGGGCCCGGTGACCACGTGCGGGGACCGGGCGAGGACCTGCGCCGGGGCCAGGCGCTGTTCGCGTCGGGCACGGTGCTCACCCCCGCCCACCTCGGGGTGCTGGCCAGCGTCGGGCGCGACGTCGTGTCCGTGGTCCCCCCGGCTCGCGTCGGCGTGCTGTCCACCGGCGACGAGCTCGTCGCCGGTGGCGGGCCCTTGCGACCCGGCCAGATCCGCGACTCCAACCGGCCCACGCTGCTCGCCCTCACCGCCCAGGCAGGCTGCCGGCCCGTCGACCTGGGCCTGGTCGGTGACGACGAGGCGGCACTGGCCGGCGCCGTGACCCGGGGCGTCGACACCTGCGACGCCCTGGTCACGAGCGGTGGCGTCAGCGTGGGCGACTTCGACTACGTCAAAGCCGTGCTCGGCCGCCTCGGTGACATGCAGTGGTGGCAGGTCGCCGTCCGCCCGGCCAAGCCCCTGGCGTTCGGGTTGATCGGAGCCACACCCGTGTTCGGCCTCCCCGGCAATCCCGTGTCGTCGACGGTCTCGTTCGAGTTGTTCGCCCGGCCCGCCCTGCGCCAGATGATGGGCCACACCGTGGTCGACCGGCCGCGGGTGACGGCCATCGCCGACGAGCCCATGCCCCGGCGGCGCGACGGCAAGCTCCACCTCGTGCGGGTGGTGGCCCACCACGGCGACGACGGCACCTGGCACGTCCGCTCGTCGGGTGGGCAGGGGTCCCACGTGCTGTCGGCCATGGCCAGGGCCAACGCCCTGGCCCTGCTCCCCGACGGCGACGGTGCCGTGGCCGGGGCCACCGTGGACGTCATGCTCCTGTAACACCGGGCTGATCTGTTGGCTTTGCGACTGGCGTAGCGTTGGAGAGGTGGACGCCGTCGACCCCGAACCCCTCGTCGATCCCTTCGGGCGACGCGTCGGCGACCTGCGCATCTCGGTCACCGACCGGTGCAACCTGCGCTGCCGCTACTGCATGCCGGCCGACGGGCTCGACTGGCAGCCGCGGGCCGACCTGCTCAGCTACGAGGAGATCACCCGGGTCGCTCGGGTCTGCGTGGAGCGCTTCGGGTTCTCGAACATCCGCCTGACCGGTGGCGAGCCCACCGTGCGGGCCCACCTCCCCCGCCTGGTGTCCATGCTCTCCGGCCTGAAGCCGGCCTCGGGCGCGGAGCTCGACCTGGCCCTTACCACCAACGGGACCACGTTCCCCCTGCTGGCCGCGGATCTGCGGGCCGCGGGCCTGGGGCGGGTCAACATCTCGTGCGACTCCCTCCGCCGGCACCGCTTCGCCACCATCACCCGGCGCGACGCCCTGGGGCAGGTCCTCGAGGGCATCGACGCCGCGCTGGCTGCCGGCTTCTCGCCGGTGAAGGTCAACTGCGTGCTCGAGCGGGGCGTCAACGACGACGAGGTCGTCGACTTCGCCACCTTCGGCCGTCGGCGGGGTGTCACGGTTCGCTTCATCGAGTTCATGCCCCTCGACGCCGACCGCGCCTGGGCCGCCGACCGGGTGGTTCCCGCGCACGAGGTGGTGGCGGCCATCGACGCCGTCTACCCCTTGGAGGCGGTGGGCGACGGTGGCACCCAGCCCGCCGAGCGGTTCCGGTACCGCGACGGCGGGGGCGAGGTGGGCGTCATCGCCAGCGTCACCCAGAGCTTCTGCTCCACCTGCGACAGGGTGCGGCTCACCGCCGACGGCATGTTCCGCAACTGCCTGTTCGCGGTCGACGAGACCGACCTGCGAGCGGTGATGAGAGGCGGGGGGGGCGACGACGACGTCGCCGGCGCCATCGCCGCCGACGTGGGCCGCAAGTGGGCCGGGCATTCGATCGGCCAGGTGCACTTCCGGCAACCGGCCAGGAGCATGAGCCAGATCGGCGGCTGACGCGGTCGGCGGCGGCTTCGCCGCCCCACCGTGGGCGGGCAGCGGCTGTCGCCTACACTTTCGCCCGTGTCCGACAGGGGTCTCACCCATCTCGATCCTCTCGGGCGCGCCCGAATGGTCGACGTCACGCCCAAAGAGGCCACCCACCGGCGGGCCCTGGTGCGCTGCAAGGTGATGATGCAGCCCGACACCACCTCCAAGATCGCCAGCAACGCCATCGCCAAGGGCGATGTGCTGGCCGTGGCCAGGGTGGCGGGGATCCAGGCGGCCAAGGTCACGCCCCACCTCATCCCCCTGTGCCACCCACTCCTGGTGGGCGGCGTGTACGTGAACTTCACCGTCGGTGACGACCACGTCGAGGTGGAGGTGCAGGTCGACACCGTTGACCGCACGGGTGTGGAGATGGAGGCCATGACCGCCTGCGCGGTCGCCGCCCTGACCATCTACGACATGTGCAAGTCCGTCGACCGCTCGATGGTGGTGGGCGAGCTCACCCTCTGGGAGAAGACGGGCGGCCGCTCCGGCACCTACCGGCGGGGCGACACCACCTGATCCACCCTCTGACCTGGGGCGCTTGCCCCGGCCGAGGTCGGCTGCTAGGAAGGTGGGGTCCCTGGCGTGTTCATTTCCCCGTCAGCATCCACGATTCTCGCCACCCGGTCCACTACGGTCCCCGACAGTAAAGGCAGGTCAAGGAGCGTATGACGTTGGCTCTGGTGGTACTGGCCCTGATCTGGGCCGCCGTCCTCGTACCGCCCGTGATCCGGGCTCGTTCCGAGGGTCGTCCGGCCGACTCCATCAGCGCCTTCCGCCGCCAGCTCACCGTGCTCCGCCGGACCCGGCCCCAATCGGCTCGCGGCTTGGTCCCCGACCGCCCCCGGGCCCACGCCTACGTCCCCGGCCCCGCCGCCCCCGTCACCTCGCTTGCCGCTCGGCGGTCCATGGCCGCCGCCCGTGCGCAGGGCCCGCACCCGGTCGCTCCCCGGGCCCTGGTGGCCGCCGGCCTGCCCACCTCCCGGGCCCGCACCCTGCGCCGTCGGCGCGATGTGTTCGTCGTCCTCCTCGGCACCGCGGCAGCGACGCTGGTCATGAGCTTCGTCCCCGCCCTGAGGGTGCTCCTCTACGTGCACCTCGCCACCGATGTCCTGCTCGGCGCCTATGTGGCCCTGCTCATCCGCCAGCGCGGCGCCGCCGCCGAGCTGGAGATGAAGGTCCGCTTCCTTCCCGCTGCTGCGCCCGAGCCGATGATGTACCGCCGGGCAGGGGCAACCGAGCCGGCGCTCCACCGCCGCTCGGCGGGCATGGAGCCGGCGCTGCTGCGCCGCTCGGCGGGCATGGAGCCGGCGCTACTGCGCCGCTCGGCGGGCATGGAGCCGGCGCTGCTGCGCCGCTCGGCCAACTAGTTCCCGCTCCCTGACCCCGGTGGCTCCGACCGGGTCATCGCGCCCATGACCCGTCGCCAGGAGCTGCACACCCTGGAAGAGGCGGTGCGGGCCGAGCTCGACGCCGCCCACCGGGCGCGCGAGACCGCACTGGCCGCCTGCCGGCGCACCATCCGCGCCTGCGGCAACGCCATCCGTGCCACCCATCGACGCGAGACCGATCTGGCCGCTGCCCTGGGCGACGAGGCCGCAACCGCGCTGGGCGAGGCCCACCGCGCCCTGGAGCCCTATCCCGCCCTGGCTGCCGCCGGGCCCCTGCACGACGCCGAAAAGGAGTACGCCGAGGCCCGGCTCACCGCCGCCCTCGTCGACGACGGTGCCCTGGTCTCCCACCTCGACCTGGGCGTCTCGGCGGCGGCGTGGTTGAACGGGCTGGCGGAGGCGGCCAGCGAGTTGCGCCGCCACCTGCTCGATCGCCTGCGCGACGGTGACCTGCCCCGCGGCGAAACCCTCCTGGGAGTGATGGGCGACGTGTACGACACACTCGTCACCATCGACTTCCCCGACGCCGTCACCGGTGGCCTGCGCCGTACCACCGACGCCCTGCGGGCCGTGCTCGAGCGCACCCGCGGCGACCTGACGACCACCTTGTTGCAGGCCCGTCTCCAAGCCGCCATCGAGGCCCGCATCCCGCCCGGCAACGTGCCAGAGCCGGGCGGCGGGGTATCCTCGGGCGATCCGACGGGGGTGTAGCTCAGCTGGTAGAGCGCTACGTTCGCAACGTAGAAGTCGCCGGTTCGAGTCCGGTCACCTCCACCCGTACCCGTCGCCCGCACACACGGGCAGGAACACGATGGTTGTGAGGGTGGGCCTTCTCCTTGCTCAGGTGACGGCGAACACCGTGGTGAGGCCCACGATCTCCAGGACCCGGAGGGTCTGGGGCCGGGGGGCACGCAGGAGAAGCTCCCCGCCCGCCTCACGCTGGCGCTTGAGGGCCACGACCAGTTGATGGAGCCCGCTCGAGTCGATGAACTCCAGACTGGAGAGGTCGAACACGAGCGTCCGCATCTCCCGACCGTTCAGGTCATCGATGGCCTGACGCAGCTGCGGGGCACTGTCGCAGTCAAGCTCCCCCGCCAGTTGAAACACGATCTCGCCGTCGCTGTGACCGTCCTCGACGTGCACAGCGAAGGCGGGGGTCTCGACGACCGTGGTCGCCTTGCTCTCAGTCATTCAAGCTCCGAATGGCAGCTCTGCGCCAGAAGCAGTCCCCGACGGGGTTGGCACAGTTTCTCCCTCGGGCGGCTCGCTGCAGAACCTGTTGAAGTATCGCGCCGTGGGCGGTGCTTGGCCAACCAAACCTCGGGATGTTCAGGCGATGTCGTCGCTGTAGGGCACGGGGTGGTTGCCGCCGGCGTCCACGAACCTCTCGTTGAGGGCCTGGGCCAGCACGTCGTAGTCCATCGGTTGCGCCCCCGTACCCCCGAGGTAGGAGCGCACCATGTCGGGAGGGCAGGCCCCGCCCAGGGCGAAGTAGGCCAACCAGAGCTCATCGAAGGACATCGCCGCCTGGATGCGGGCCGCCTCGATGATCTGGTGGGGGCGGGCGCTCACGGCTGACTTCGCTTCCCCTGAGCACGGGTCTCCACCCGGCGGACCAGCTCCTCAGCCAACCCTCGGAGCTTTCGGTTCTCGCGTTGGGACGCCCGTCGCAGGATCTCGAACGCCTCGTCGCGCGTGCAGCTCTGGCGCTCCATGATGATGCCTTTGGCCTCGCCGATGATCTCCCGGCTGGCGACGGCGTTGCGGAGCTCATCGTTGAGCTGCGTGGCCCCGGCCAACGCCGAGGCATTGGCGACCAGGATCGCCGCCTGCTCGGCCACCACGTTGGCGGTGCCGACCTCGGCGTCGGCAAAGCCCGCGGGGCGATGGCTGTAGATGTTGAGGGCACCGATTGCATCTCCAGGGGCTCGGAACAGCGGGGTCGACAGCACCGCAGTGACGCCCTTCTCGTGGGCACTGGCCTGGAAACGGGGCCACAGGTCGGAATCGGGCTCAACCGCGACCTGTACCTGTTTCATCGACCTCAGGGCCTCCAGGCACGGACCCTCGTCGCTTCGGTACTGGGTTTCATCGATGTGCAAGGCCTCGTCGCCGGTGCTGTTCGACGTCCGGTAGGCGCCGCCCTCGGCCACGGTGATGCTGACGGAGTGGGCGCTCGGCAGCGTCCGCCGGGCGAGCAGCACCGCGCCCTGGAGCAACTCACCCAGGGTGACGGCGTCGAGGACGGCGCCGCCCAGACCGGCCGTGGGCTCGGTCGTCCCGTCGGACTCGGTTGCCTCGTCCACAGGTGGCCTCTGGCGGTCTGTCGGGGAGGGCGCCCGCAGCCGACCCACACCCTCATGGTGGGCCCTGCGCTGAGCGAGCGGCCGCTTCCTGACCGGTTGCCTGAGCCCCCTCAGCCTACCGCCTGCGGAGCCTCACGGTCGGGTGATCCGCCTACGGGATGGGGACGCTGGCGAAGTAGCTGTCCTGGCGGTGACCGCACCGATCACCCGCGCAGGCGTCGTTGCGCAGGTCCGTCCAGTAGGCCACCACGGCATGGGGGGCGATGGCGATGCCGGAGTAGTCCCCGATGCTCACCGCCGGGAACGGGAAGGCCGGGTTGATGGTGCCCCGACTCGACAGGTTGTCGCGCGTCGGGTCGGACAGGGCGGTCGAGACTCGCTGGAAGGTGAAGTGGAGCAGACCGGGTGCCTTCTCGCTGGCCAGCGTGTAGCCGTACCTGTGGTTGGCCGGGTCGTAGGCCCGGTCGAAGAAGCCGATCTGGAGCAGGCCGTGGGCGTCGTAGGCGGCCCATGGCATGAACTGGTCGTTGCGACGGTTGATGGTGATCGGCGCGCTCCAGGTCTGGCCGCCGTCGTAGGTCTGGCTCACGACGATGTCGGCATCGGTGACGGCCTGGTAAGGGTCGGGGTTCACCGGATGCGGCGCGTTGCGGTCGTCGTACCAGACGACGGCGAAGTGGCGACCGGTGGGATCGGTGGGGTCAGCCGTCACGTTGCCGTCCGAGTCGAGGTTGAACTCGCTGTCGTGCAGGGTCTGGGCCCCACCCACGCTGGTCGGGTAGTCGTGCTCGTTCAGCCCGTCGAAGGCCTGGCCGATCAGGTAGGGGCCGCCCGTCCTCTTGCCCGTGGCAGGGTCGACGGTGACGGCCAGGTACTTGTCGCGCCCCGGAGCACCGCCGGCGTCTGGGGCCTCGTCGTAGGTCTCCTGGAAGGTGACGACGGCGCCGGCGCTGGAGACGGCGACCGAGTTCCCGAAGGTCTGGTCACACGAGTCGTCGCCCTGGCGGCCCTGGCAGAACGGGGCGCGCCCGGAGATGGTGGACGGCGGCGACCACGTCAGGCCGCCGTCATGGCTCACCGAGTCGACCACCGGTGCCGTCTGCAGCACGCCGCCCGGACCGAAGCTGTCCCTGATCCAGGTGACGATCACGTTGCCATCACCGAAGGCCGTCAGCTGGGGGTGGTCGTTCAAGACACCGTGGCTCGGTTGACTGGCGACCGTCACCAATGGCGACCACGTCCGGCCCCCGTCGGTGGAGTGCGTCACCACGATGGCGCTGGTGCCGTCGGAGCTGTTGGTGGCCAGGTAGACGGTGCCGGCGGCGTCGAAGGCCACCGAAGGGTCGACGGCGGCGTTGCCGGCCGGGTAGTCGAGGTCGTAGGTGGTCCAGGTCTTGCCTCCGTCGAAGCTGACGTGGGGATGGGTCACGAGCGTGCCGAAGCCCCCGCTCGGGGGACGGAAGATCTCGATCGACGCGCCGACGATGTTGCGGGCGTTGGTGGGGTTCACCGCGATGGTGGTCTCGAAGTTGTTGCCCCGCGGGTCGCAGATGGTGTCGACGTTGGGGGCCGTCGATCGGGCCGTGGTGCAGGTCGGTTGCGAAGGCGCGGCGGCGCCGGCGGGGATGCCGCCTGCCATCGCCGGGACCGCCATGACCGACGCCACGGCAACCGCCAGCACGACCCTGGCCTTGTACATGCCCACCTCCGTTGTTGGTGCGAAGTAGTTCGTCGACGAACCGCCAGGCAGGACCATATCGCCCCGATGGGCGCGGCGTCCCACCGGTCCGGCGAACCGTGATGGTTCGCCGGACCGCCCGGACTCAGGACGGGTGGGGTTCGCTCAGGCCACGTTCAGCGAGGCCGCCATACCACTCGGGACATGGAAGATGCAGACGTACGTGAACGCCCCCGCCGCACCGGCGACGAAGGTGAAACTGCGCGCGGCCACGGGTGGGCCCTGTCCCGGAGGTGCGTCAGGAGGCAGCAGGCCCGTGTTGAACAACCCGGTGGCGGCCAGGGTCTGCGGCGAGGGCCCCGGTGACGGTGCCAGGCTCTTCGGATCCGTTGGGTCCTGGAGGGGCGGCGTGTCGTTGAAGAACGACGCGGTGTGGGGAGCGCCGGACGAGTTGATGAAAGTGACCTTGTCCCCGGTCTTGACCTTGTCGAGGGGGCCGAAGGCCAAGATGTCGGTGTGTGGCGTCGATGCGCCGGTCTGGACCTGCCAGGTGGTCGACCCGTCGCTGTTGGCCGTCTTCACCGCCGGGGTCCCGGCCAGCTTGGCCTTGGCCGCCCGGCCCTCGTCGAGCCACTTGGCCATCTCGGCGTCACCCTTGGCTTTGATCGCGTCCGCCGACTCGGCACCGCTTGCGGCGACGTTGACCGTGCCCACCATCTGCGGATGGATGATGCAGTGGTAGGTGTAGGTGCCTTCCTTGGAGAAGGTGACGGTCATCGGCTTGGCCGGTGCCGGTCCCAGCGGCTGCAGGCCGCTGTTGACGAACGTGGTGCCGTCGATCGGGCCCGTGGCCAGCGTCGGGGGGAACAGGGGATCAGCCTTGTCGGGTGTGGGGGGATTCTGTCCCGGCGGGAAAAAGGTGACCGAATGGGGCTCAGTGGCGCCCGTCCAGCTCCACGTGAGCGGAGCTCCCACGGCCACGGTGACGGCCGCCGGCATGAACTGCAAGACGGCGACGGTCGGGTCCTTCGGGTCGTTGATCCCCGCCTGGACGGTCGGGCCGGACGGCGTCGGCGTCGTCGAAGCCGTCGTCGCCGTGGTTGCCGGCGCGCTCTTCGTCTTCGAGCTCGACCCGCACGCGACCAGCCCTGACGCCAGGGCCAAGCCGAGCGCGGCCATGGCGATGGTTCGTGTCCTCATGTGTCCCCCGGTTCGATGATGAGCGGCAGGATTGTAGACCGGTCGCTTCTTGGCGCGCCGGGACCTGCCGCCCACCCGCTTCACCCCGTGTCCGGTGCCCCCGTCACACGCAGCACCTCTCGTCGAAGCACGGCCGGATCGGGTTCCACGATCGTCATGTGCCCGGTGTCGTCGTCACACCGCAGGAAGATCTGGTGCACCTCGATGGCGAGGACGGCGAGGTGAGTTGCGTCCGGCGGCACCGCGCCGGCAGGTAGAAGATCGCCACGCTCGACGAGGAACCTCACTGCGGCACGAACGGCGTCGTGCCGGACACGATCGGTGTGGTCCGGGAAGGCGAAACGCCACCGTCGTGCCTGGCGATCGATCAGCGCCTTGTCATCGTCGTCCGCGAGCCGGAGCCCGGCGGCGGGAAGGACGCGGCAGTCGTAGGTTCGACAGGTCCTCGGGCGGTGCTCGTAGATCGAACAGCGGTTGTCGACGAGCATGGGACAGTGCCCCCGCTCGTCGTAGCCGAGCACGACGTGACCGGCCGGCGCCCGGGGCGCCCGGAACAAGAGCTCGGACGGTATGTGGGCCAGCGTGTCGGTCTCGTCCGGCGCGATGGGAACGAACTGGGATGACGTGCAACAGGCGGTACAGCCGGCACAGGGAACGGCGGCCCCCCGCTCGCCGCGGAGGGCCCCCACCATCTCGGTCATCCACACCGAGAAGTCTCCGGCCATCAGGTCGCCGTCGTCGCTCATCCCGGCATCGACCATCGACCATCGATGCTACGGGAGGGGCCGATCGGCGGTGACGCCGCCTTGTCTCAGTAGCCCCCACCGCGTGAGCTGGTGGCAGCAGGAGCGCTGGTGGACGGCGACGGAGCAGCCGTGCCGGCCTTCACCACGTGCCAGACGCCACCGAAGCTCTGGAGCCCCTCGCCGTTGACGTCGCCCGCCGCCTTGTCCCCGGAGAACCAGTAGAGGGGAAGGTTGTCGGAGGTGACCAACCGGTCGCCGTTGGGGCCGTCGACGACCCCCAGCCCCGTGACCCCCGGGCCCCCCGTCGGGGTAGTGCCGGCCGGGACGGTGAACGCCGGCCAGACAGTGAGGCACGCGCCCGTGCAGGCGACGGCCTGGCCGTTGTTGGTCAGCGTGTAGAGCGTCTTGCCCGACGTGTCCACGAGGATCGCGCCGAGCTTGGCGTCGGTCCTGGTCTGCACCAGCGCGGCGCCGGCTGCCGCCGTCGTCGGGGAGGCGGCCGAAGCGGCCGTCGTCGTGGGCCCGCTCGAGGTCGCCGTCTTGGATGAGCTGCCGCAGCCCGCCAGGGCCAACGCCGCCGCCGCGCTGATGACGCCAGAGGTGAACATGACAGATCGCGTGCGCATGAGGACTCCTTGTCCGGCCCACCCCGTGAAGGTGGCGCCGATAGGTGCTACGTCAGCCGGCGCCAGAGGGATTGCCCTGTCGAAGCGCGGGGTCGTCAGTCTCGCCGTTCGGCCGGGGAAATGCTTGGGCGTCGGCTTCGCGCCGCCGGTCCGCCGAATTCACTGCCTGTTCACCGCCCGTTCGGTCATCGGCTATCGGCCATCCATGTGCTCTTCCTAGGTTCGCCATCGAACAGACCCGACAGGAGAGTGGACCAGTGATCCGTGGAAAATCGATTGGCGTTGTCACAGCGCTCGGCGTTGCCTTGCTGGTGAGTGCGTGTGGCAGCACGGGCTCGTCCACCAGTGGCGCCCCCACCACGCAAGCCGAGGTGCAGGGCCAGGAAGGCTCGATCTGTGGCCATGGGGCGGCTGGCGCGGCGGCGGCCCCCAGTGGCATCGCCAAGTTGGACGGGGCTGCCGGAAGCCTCAGCGGAGCTGGGTCGACCTTCGTCAACCCGATCATGACGCTGTGGTCGAGCGACTTCCAGAAGGCCCAGGGTGCTCAGGTGGCGTACCAGAGCATCGGGTCGGGCGGTGGCGTGCAACAGACCATCGCCAAGACTGTCGACTTCGGCGCGTCGGACGCTCCGATGAAGGACGACGAGCTGGCCAGGGCCGGTGGCGACATCCTGCACGTGCCGTTGGTCTTCGGGGCGGTCGTGCCCACCTACAACCTCGCGGGCCAGACGAGCGGCCTGAAGTTCACCGGCGAGGTGCTCGGACAGATCTTCGCCAACAAGATCACCAAGTGGAACGACCCTGCCATCACCGCCCTGAACCCCGACGCCACGCTGCCCGACCAGGCCATTGCCGTGGTCCACCGCTCGGACGGTTCGGGCACCACTGACATCTGGACGGACTACCTCACCAAGGCCAGTCCGACATGGACGACCACTCTGGGGGGCGCTGACAAGAGCCACGGCAAGGACGTGGCCTGGCCCACGGGCATCGGCGGCAAGGGCAATGAGGGCGTCTCCGGCGCGGTCAGCCAGACCCCCGGCGCTCTGGGCTATGTGGAGCTGACCTACGCCTTGTCCCAGAAGCTGCCCGTCGGGTGGGTGAGGAACAAGGCGGGGGCCTTCATCCAGCCCTGCATCGAGACGGTGACGGCCGCCGCCACCGACGCCGCCGTCCCGGCCGATCTGCGCTTCAGCCTGACCGATGGTCCCGGCACCAACGCCTATCCCATCACTGGCACGACCTGGGCCCTCGTGCACCAGAACCAGACCGATGCCGGAAAGGCCAAGGCACTTGTCAACTTCTTCACCTGGATCATGGATCAGGGCCAAAAGGAAGCGCCGGCGCTGAACTACGCACCGCTGTCGGCCGACCTCCAGATCAAAGCTGTAGCCCAGATCCGAAAGATCCAACTGAACGGCCAACCGGTCGCCAGGCCGTAGTCACCGTGTCCGTGATGTCTCCCGGAGTCGTGCTGGAGAGGTCACCCGGGCGCCGTCGCCGGCGGCCGGGTGACCAGGTCTTCCGCTCGTTGACCCTCGCCATGGGGGCCCTGGTCGTCCTGACCCTGGTCGGGATCGCCTGGTTCGTCCTCGGTGCGGCCCTCCCGGGGATCCGTCACTACGGATTCGCCTCGTTCCTGCACGAGCGCTGGGCCCCAAGCGAAGCCACTTCAGCCGGCCACCACCCCAACCCCTACGGCGTCGTCCAGTTCATCTACGGGACGCTGGTGACCTCGGCCGTCGCCATGGTCATCGCTGTGCCCGTCGCCATCGGAGTGGCGCTGTTCATCAACGAGGTGGCCCCACCTCGGCTGCGGCGCCCCCTGTCCGCCACCACCGACCTGCTGGCCGCGGTGCCGAGCGTCGTGTACGGCTTCTGGGCCCTGTTCGCCCTGCTTCCCGCCCTGCGCCCGGTGGCCGGGTTCTGTGACAACACCCTCGCCCTGCTGCCGGTGGTCGGCGTCGTCTTCAAGGGGCCCTTCTTCGGCTTCAGCTACCTGGCCGCCTCGATCGTGCTGGCCATCATGATCCTGCCCATCATCACGGCCATCGTGCGCGAGGTGTTCGCCACCGTGCCCCTCGACCACAAGGAGGCAGCGCTGGCCCTCGGGGCGACACGCTGGGAGATGATCCGCATGGCCGTGCTCCCCTACGCGCGCAACGGCATCTTCGGGGCATCCTTCCTCGGCCTCGCTCGGGCCCTCGGCGAGACGATCGCGGTGACCATGGTCATCGGCAACAACGTGTTGGGCATCAGCGCCTCGGTCCTCAAACCGGGCGCCACCCTGGCCAGCGTCATCGCCAACGAGTTCACCGAGGCCAACCAACCATTCCACTTACCCGCCCTGTTCGTGGTGGCGCTGTGGCTGCTGCTCATCACCCTGGTCGTCAACGTCGTCGGCCGCCTGGTCATGAACAGGGGCCAGCGGGTGCCGGGCGGCAATCTGTGAGCGTCCTGGCGCCCTCGCCCCTGGCCCGGCGCCGACGTCTGCACGACCGGCTGGCCACGGCCGGAATGGTCGTCGCCCTGGCCGTCACCTTGGCCCCGCTGCTGTGGGTACTGGTCTTCGTCGCTGGCCAGGGCCTCAAGTACCTGGGGCCGCAGTTCCTGGCCAACAACCCACCCGGCAATGTCTCCCTCGGCGGGGGCGGGTTCTACAACGGCATCGTCGGCACCGTCGAGATCGTGGGGATCGCCACCATGTTGGCCACCCCGGTTGGGATCCTGGCTGCCGTCTACCTGGTCGAGTACGGGCGAGGGCGCTTGGCGGCGATCGTGCGCTTCGTGACCGATGTCCTCGTCGGCGTGCCCACCATCGTCATCGGCGCCTTCGTGTACTCCTTCTGGGTCCTGCGGTACGGGTTCTCGGGCTTCGCCGGATCGATCGCCTTGGCCATCGTGATGGTTCCCATCGTCGTGCGGTCCACCGAGGAGATGCTCAAGCTGGTGCCCGACGATCTGCGCGAGGCGGCCTACGCCTTGGGCGTGCCTCGCTGGCGGACGGTCCTGTCGGTGGTACTGCCCAGCGCCGCGGCCGGCATCACCACGGGGGTCATGCTGGCCGTGGCCCGGGCGGCGGGAGAGACGGCCCCGTTGCTGCTCACCACCCTCGGCAACGACCTGTTCACCGAGTACAACCCGAGCCATCGCATGTCGACACTGTCGCTGGAGATCTTCGGCAACGCCATCACCGGGTTCCAAGCTGCCCAGGGCCGGGCCTGGGCGGGTGCGCTCACCCTCATCGGCCTCGTGCTCGGCCTCACCCTCATCGCCCGCATCGTGTCGGGCCGCAGCGATCGTGCCTTACGCCGCCAGTAGCGCATCAGCCCAAGGAGCATGCCGGTGACCGAGGAGACCCGACGGGCGTTCCATGCCGACCTGGACGTGATCGACTCCCATGTCCACGAGCTGTTCACCCTCGTCGAAGAAGGCCTTGCCGGCGCTACCGCTGCCCTGTTGTCCGGCGACCGGGAGGCGGCACGGGCCCTTCAGGCCCGTGACGCCATCGTCGACGCGCTCTACCGTGACATCGAGGTGCTGGTCCCCAGCCAGTTCGCCCTTCAGGCGCCCGTTGCCGTGGACATGCGGTTTCTCCTGGCCGTGCTGCGCATCGTGCCGGAGCTGGAGCGCAGCGCGGATCTGGCCGAACACATCGCCCAGCGCGCCGCACGGGGTCTCACCGAGGCCCTCACACCGCGGATCCTCGGGTTGGTGGAGCGGATGGGGGCAGTGGGATCGGCGATGTGGGGCCAGGCTGCGAAGGGGTGGACGGCTCGCGACGACGCCGAGCTGGGGGTACGTCTCGATGCTGCCGATGACGAGCTGGACGAGCTCCGGACGAGCCTCACCGCGGCCGTGGCCTCAGGAGAGGTGTCGCTGCCGGTGGCCATGGAGATGGCCCTCGTCGGACGCTTCTACGAACGTCTCGGGGATCACGCCGTCAACGTCGCCCGTCGCATCAGCTACGTCGTGACCGGTGGACTCTGGCCCTCGCCCGAAGCCCCACGCCGATGACGGCTGCCTTACGGTCCTCTTAGGTCGGGTTCCTTACGCTTCGGCCATTACCCGAACGCGAAAAAGGACAGGACCAAAATGAAATCGAGGATCGGCGCCCTGCTGGGCGCACTGGGTATCGTCGCCATGACGACGTCGCTCACCGCCGTTCCGGCCGGTGCGTCGCCGTCATGCGACAACAGCCTTCCCACGTTCGGCTCGGGCTCGTCGTACCACCCGGTCATCGATCCGAGCCGTTTCAGCCCCAACGTCGACAACCCCTACTTCCCCCTCGTGCCCGGGACCACGCTCGTGTACACGGGTACCAAGGACGGCAAGAAGGCGCTGGACCTGTTCGCCATCACGTCACGGACGGCCGTGATCGACGGTGTCACGACGCGCGTCGTCGAGGACCGGCTGTACCTGAACGACGTGCTGGAGGAGCGGACGTCCGACTACTACGCGCAGGACAGCTGCGGCAACGTCTGGTACTTCGGCGAGGACACCGCCGTCCTCGACAAGCACGGCAACGTCGTGGACACCTCGGGCTCGTTCCATGCCGGCGTGGACGGTGCACAGCCCGGCGTGTTCATGCAGGCGGTGCCCCAGCTCGGCCGCGAGTTCCGCCAGGAGTGGTATCAGGGCCAGGCGGAGGACACGTTCAAGGCTGTCGACCTCAACACCTCGGTGACGGTGCCGTACGGATCGTTCCGGCACGTGCTGCGCACCGCCGAGACCACGGCTCTCGAGCCGGGCGTGCTCGACAACAAGTACTACGTCCGGGGCATCGGCGAGGTCGAGGAGGTCGCAGTGAAGGGCCCGACCGAGAAGCTCGTCCTCGTCGACGTGATCCGCTGAGTCGGACGGACGCGAGATGATGTGGTGCTCAGCCGGGAGGTGATCGGAGTGCGTGTCCTGGTCGTTGAGGATGCCGTCAAAGTGGCACGCCTCCTCGAGAGGGGCCTGGCTGAGCAGGGCTTCGCCGTCGATGTCGTGGGAACTGGAGCGGAGGGGGTCTGGATGGCCCAGGAGAACAGCTACGACGCTGTGCTCCTCGACGTCTCCTTACCCGACATCGACGGCTTCGCCGTCTGCGAGCGCCTTCGAGCGAGTGGCCAATGGGTGCCGGTGCTCATGCTTACGGCCCGCGACTCGATCGAGGACCGTGTCCGAGGCCTCGACGGGGGCGCCGACGACTACCTCACCAAGCCGTTCGCGTTCGCCGAGGTCGTCGCCCGCCTCCGCTCCCTGTTCCGCCGCGGGGCCGAGCCCCGGCCGCCGGTGCTCGCCGTCGGCGACCTGACGCTCGACCCCGCGACCCGACAGGTCCGCCGTGGCGGCGAGGTCGTGGACCTGACGGCCAAGGAGTTCTCGCTGCTGGAGTACTTCGTCCGCCACCCGGGGGAGGTGCTCAGCCGGTCCACCCTGATCGAGCACGTCTGGGACTTCGCCTTCAACGGCGACCCCAACGTGGTCAACGTCTACGTGGGTTACCTGCGGGACAAGATCGATCGCCCGTTCGGTTGCGCGTCGCTCGAGACAGTGCGAGGGATGGGATACCGCCTCGGTGACAACGGCCGTGCATCGCCTTCCGGTTAAGGCTCGGTTGACCATCGCCTTTGCCGCAGGCATGGTCGTGCTGTTCTTGCTGCTCGCCGTCGGCCTCTACTCGAAGATGAGTGTGGCCCTGCTCGACGAGATCGACTCCGGTCTTCGCTTCCGAGCCGAGGCTCTCGAAGCCGACGCCTCCCGTGGTCCGAGCCTGGCCGAGCCCACGGCCGGTCTGATCGAGGGCAACGAGGCATTCGCCCAGCTCGTCACCGCCGATGGTCGGGTGCTGGCAGCCAGCCCCGGCCTGCACACCCTGGTCCTCAGTCGGGAAGAACTGGCCCAGGCGACACGGGCGAGGTTCTTCCAGCACCCCCTTCCCGGCATTTCGGGGGAAGCCAGGATCCTCGCCCTTCCCCTCGGAGACAGGTCGGCGGGGACGGTCGTCATCGTCGGAACGTCGATGTCCGACCGAACCGATGCCCTGCATCAGCTGCGCATCTATCTGGCCATCGGTGGGCCCCTTGCGATCCTGTTGGCGTCGGCCGGCGGATGGGTCGTCGCCGGTCTCGCGCTGCGCCCGGTCGAGAGGATGCGGCTCGAGGCGTCGGCCATCTCGGCATCCGGCGTCGACCACCGCCTGTCGGTCCCGCTCGCCGACGATGAGTTGCGCCTGCTGGCCACGACGCTCAACGGCATGCTCGACCGGCTGGACACCTCTATCCGGGCCGAACGCCGCTTTCTCGACAATGCCAGCCACGAGCTGCGGAACCCCCTCACCGCCCTGAAGGCCGAGCTCGATCTGGCCCGCTCGCGACCGCGCCCGGCGTCAGAGCTCCAGGCCGCCGTCGAGAGTGCATCCGAGGAGACAGACCGACTGGTGAGGCTGGCCAACGACATGCTCGTGCTCGCCCGTGCCACCGACGGCCGATTGCCGGTTCACCGGGCCGAAACGTCGCTTCGCGAGCTCATCGAGTCGGCACTCCGCCTGTTCCAGGCCCGGGCCGCAGCGACAGGAGTACGGATCCACGGGTCTGCACCCGATCGGCTGGTCTTGGTGGACGGGATGCGCGTGAGGCAGGCGGTGGACAACCTGGTGGACAATGCCATCCGCCACACCCCGGCCGGAGGCACCGTCACGGTTCGGGCCGACGTGACCGACGACATTGTTCAGATCGTGGTCACTGACACCGGGCCCGGATTCCCTGCCGGATACGTCAGCAACGGTGGCCCTCCCGCTGCTCCGTCGTCGGCACCGTCGGAGCGGCCGGACGTCGAGACCCGTGGCAACGCGCTCGGCCTGGCCATCGTCCGAGCGGTCGCCCAGGGCCACGATGGAACGCTGGTGATCCACAACCCCGTCGACGGCGGCGCCCAGGTATCGGTGAGCTTCAGGACCTGAGCATCGGTCGGCTCCTGGCGGTCGTCGTGAGAAACTGACCTTCGCCATGAACCTCCCACGCGCCCTTCTCGATCGGGCCTCTGCGGCGGTCGACCGGCCATGACGCGCGTCGAGCCGGCGCCCGACGACCGTGAGGATCGGGAAGGGGTCAACCCCCGACGGTGGGCGATCCTCGCCGTGCTCAACCTGAGCCTGATCATCATCGTGGCCGGGAACTCGTCGCTCAACGTGGCCCTGCCCACCCTGGTGCGGGACCTGCACGCCAAGAACTCCGATCTCGAGTGGATGGTCGACGCCTACTCCCTGGTGTTCGCCGGGCTGGTGCTCCCGATGGGCGCCCTGGGCGACCGGTTCGGGCGCAAGGGGCTGCTGCAGGGTGGCCTCGTCATCTTCGCCGCCGGATCGCTGACCGCCAGCATGGCCACCCAGCCGTGGCACGTGATCGCCATGCGGGGGGTCATGGGCGTGGGCGCGGCCATGATCATGCCGGCGACGCTCTCGATCGTCACCAACGTCTTCCCGCCGCACGAGCGGTCCAAGGCCATTGCCATCTGGGCCGGCTTCGCCGGTGCCGGGGTCAGCGTGGGCCCCCTGGCCAGCGGCTTCCTCCTCGACCACTTCTGGTTCGGCTCGGTCTTCCTGGTGAACGTGCCCATCATCGCCGTGGCCCTGGTCACGGGGGCGGCCATCGTCCCCTCCTCGCGGGACCCCGACCACGGCAC
>JBBWZS010000219.1:0-3322 GCA_039649175.1 Acidimicrobiaceae bacterium | reverse complement strand
GTGCGGGGCTATAGCTCAGTCGGTTAGAGCGCACCCCCTGATAAGTCTCGGCGGCTGACCGCTGTGCTTGGGACCTGCGGCTACTCAGCTCATCGAACGTTGGGCCCTGCGGAGGTGCTCTAACCGACCCGGGGGTTAGAGCGCACGTCTATCCGGCCCGCGGCGCGATCCGGAGGAATTCGTTACAGTCGGCCGTTGCACGGCGTCGGGCGGGAAACGGAGCGGGGAGGTAGTCGTGGGGAATGGCCAGGGATCACTACGTCGCGTCGGCAGGGCGCGTGGCGCACGATCGCGCGTCAGCGCGGCAGCGGTGCTCATGGCAGTTGCGGCGGTGACGGTGACGATCAGTCGCGGCCCGGTGGCTGAAGCCGTCGGCGCGGCCCCGGTGACGTACGTGCCGCAGTTCGTGCCGAGCGCCACTGCATCCTTCCAGGAGTTCCCGGTACCCGGTGCGACAGGCCGAAGTCCCGGTGGGATCACGCAGGGGCCAGACGGTCGGATGTGGTTCACGCAGCTCGACGAGAAGAAGGTCGGGGCCATTTCCACCACGGGAACCATCCAGCAGTTCGAGGTGGCCAGCGGGCCAACCGGCATCACTCTCGGCCCTGACGCCAACCTGTGGTTCCTGCAGAACGAGGGGCACGAGATCGGGCGCCTGACGCCCGGCGGCGTCCTGACCGAGTTTCCCGTGCCGAGTCTCTTCGCCGTCGCCCAAGGACTGTTCGAGGGCATCACCACCGGCCCCGACGGGAACATCTGGTACACAGACGCATCCAGCACCAGAATCGGGCGACTTACGCCGGCGGGAACTATCACCGAGCAATCCGTTTCCGGCGCCCCCTTCGCCATCACCGCCGGGCCGGATCACAATCTCTGGTTCGGCAAGTTCTTCGGTGGCGTCGGCCACATCAGCCCCACCTTCACCGACCCCGTTGACATCCCCCTTCCCCCTGCGCCCAACGAGCAGGTCGGACGGCGGAACAGCGGCATCACGGCCGGCCCCGACGGCAACATCTGGTACACCGACACGCGGGCCAACAAGATCGGTCGGGTTACGCCCGCGGGGGTGGTCACCGAGTTCGCAGTGCCGACGACGGCAAGCGAACCGGGGGACATCACCACCGGCCCCGACGGCAACCTGTGGTTCACCGAGATCAGCGGTAACCGGATCGGGCGCATCACCCCTGCGGGTGTCATCACTGAGGTCCACATCCCGACGCCCGGCAGCCGGCCCCAGGGGATCGCCACCGGACCGGACGGCAAGCTCTGGTTCACCCAAGCGGCCACCCACAGCGTCGCCAGTCTCGATCCGGCCACGGTCATGGCGCCGCCCGGCCCCTGTCTGGTGGTGCGCGCCGACACCAGGCTCACCGCGGATGTCGGCCCCTGTGCGGGAGACGGCATCGTCGTCGCTGCCGACGGCGTGACCCTCGATCTCAACGGCCACCGCGTCTATGCCTCCCCAGGGCCTCCACGGACGGGTGATTTTTCCGGCATCCACCTCACCGGCGTGAGAGACGTCACAGTTCGTAACGGCGAGGTGACGGGGTTCGATGCCGGGGTGGTGATCGATAGGGGGACCCACAACACCATCGCCCGCCTCAATGTCCATGACAACCTCGGCGTGGCCGACAGTGGAAGCCAGCTGGGCGACGGCATCGCGGCCTTTCATTCCCGCAACAACGTCATCCAGGGCAACACCGTGGCCCGCAACGGGATCTACGACGGCATCAGCATTCTCGGCCTCGCCTCCGACAACAACATCGTCCGCGCCAACGATGTCCACGACAACACGGCGGAACAGGCCTTCGGTTCGCCCGGCCTCGGAACCGGCATCATCGTCAACGCCTTCCTGGAGCTCGAGAACAACGGTCGAGGCCGATCGGTATCGGGCAACGTCGTCGTCTCCAACCGTGTTGCGAACAACACCTCGAGTGGAATCTCAATGATCAGCAGCGTCCGCTCACGAGTCAGCGACAACACCGTCGACCACAACGGTTTCGGTCCCGGCGGTGCCGGCGTCGGCAGCTCACCCGGCAACGGAATCGGGATCACGGCTCTTCAGCTGGCCACCAAGAGCACTCAGGACGTGGTCGAGAACAACGTGGTGACCGGCAACGCCAACGACGGGATCCAGATCGCCACCAGGTACAACACCATCAGGGCCAACACGGCCACGGGCAACGGCGACGGCTTCGGCAACGGCCTCAACTACGGCAGGTTCGACCTCGCCGACGAGAACGGCGCAGCGTTCAATGGCAAGAAGCCTGACTGTGTCTCGAACGTGTGGTGGGACAACACATGGGGACCGGTTGACCCGGTGAAGGGTTCCGGGGGCTACAACCAGCTCTGTGTCACCCCGGGGGGAACGGGACCCGTGCGACGGTGACATCCAAGGCGTCGCCAGGGGTCGGTGTCGAGTTGATCGGCGAAGAGGTACAGCACAGCGGCGATGTGCTTGCACGGGTTCTCCCAGTCGGGGCAGCTGCAGTGGGCGCGCAGCTCCACGCGTCCCCCGCGTCGGTTCCCGCAGACGCAGGCACAACCGCACCCGGCCCTCGACGAGGACACCACTTCGCACCCATGCCCTGACCGCCTCGGCCAGGGTCGACCGCCTCAACCAGCCGGGCTGCGGCTCGGCGTTGACCGTCGGCCGAGGAGGTCGACCACGAGGGTGGCGACCAGCGAGCGATGCGACGCAGCGGGTAGTGGCCACCACCAGGAGCGGCTCCGTCCGCCGGCCTCGATGCTCAGTCCGGGTACCACCCGACCAGCTGCCACCAAGGCGCGGGCCACATCCGCGACGGCGTCGTCATCAGGGTCGCATACTGCGTCGCAGACTGGCGGGCCACGTTTCCATCATGGCCGGGTCCCGCTCCGATGATCAGGATGTCCCGAGGGCTCTCGCTGGCCTGATCGGGATGGTTTGGCGACCGCGTAGGGTGTGCTGTACCCAACGTCGTGTGCCGCCGGGTCGGCGGGGCGAGATAGCCTCTGACCTGCCCGAACGCCGGGGCTATAGCTCAGTCGGTTAGAGCGCACCCCTGATAAGGGTGAGGTCGCTGGTTCGATTCCAGCTAGCCCCACGTGAAGACCCTCCGCCGAGCAGCAGCCGCCCTCGCTCTCGCCAGCCTCGCCACCGTGGCCATCAAGCTGCGGGGCCATGGGGGCGACGTCCCTCCCGAGGGGGGCGGATGGCGCGAGCTCACCGGCCCCGACCTGCGGTGATGGCCTCCACCGCTGTCGTCACCCCCGGGGTGGGCTGACCATGCGCATTGTCATGGTGGGGGCCGGAGCCTGCGGTGCCCGGGCCGGGCGCCAG
>JBBWZS010000198.1:0-8687 GCA_039649175.1 Acidimicrobiaceae bacterium | reverse complement strand
ACGAGGACGGGTACTTCTGGTTCATGGGCCGGGTCGACGACGTCATGAACGTCGCCGGCCACCGCATCTCCACCGCCGAGGTGGAGTCCGCCCTCGTCGACCACCCCTCGGTGGCCGAGGCCGCCGTGGTGGGGGCCAAGGACCCCGACAGCGGCCAGGCCATCATCGCCTACGTCATCCTCAGGTCCGACGCCGAGCCCGACGACACACGCGGGGAGGTGCTGCGCGAGCACGTGGCCAGGCGCATCGGGAAGGTCGCCCGGCCGAAGACGGTGATCTTCACCGACGACCTTCCCAAGACCCGCAGCGGCAAGATCATGCGGCGGCTGCTCAAGGACGTGGCCGAGGGCCGCGACCTGGGCGACGTCACCACCCTCGCCGATGCCGGGGTGGTCGACGAGATCAAGCGCCGGGCCACCTCGGGGGAGGAATGACCCACCGCCACGCGGAACGTCGGAGGCCACCGAGACGTTGTAGAGAAGGGAGACGAGGAGACAGGAATGAGTAGGAACACCATCAAGACCACCGTGGTGCTGGCCGCGTTCGGCGGCCTGCTGATGCTCGTGGGGTCCTTCTTCGGCACCGGCGGGCTCTACATCGGGTTGCTGCTGGCCCTGGTGTTCGTCGGTGGCTCGTACTGGTTCTCCGACAAGTTGGCCATCCGCTCGGCCCGGGCCGTCCCCGTGAGCGAGCGGGAGATGCCCGAGTACTACAGGATCGTACGGGAGCTCACCCAGAGCGCCGGCATGCCCATGCCCGCGCTGTACGTCACCCCCGACCGCCAGCCCAATGCCTTCGCCACCGGCCGCAGCCCCAACCACGCCGCCGTGGCCGTCACCAGGGGGATCCTCGACATCCTCGACTGGGACGAGCTCCGGGGCGTCCTGGCCCACGAGATCAGCCACGTGGGCAACCGCGACATCCTCATCGGGTCGGTGGCCGCCGCGTTGGCCATGGGCATCACCTTCGTGGCCCGGATGGCCATGTGGGGCGCCATGTTCGGCGGCGGCGGAGGGGGCGACGACAACCGGGGCAACATCTTCGGTCAGCTGGCCCTGCTCATCCTGGCGCCCATCGCCGCCTTCTTCCTCCAGGCCGCCCTGAGCCGCAGCCGGGAGTTCGAAGCCGACCGCAGCGGCGCCCGCCTGATCAGCGACGGTGAGCCCCTGGCCCGGGCCCTGGCCAAGCTGGAACAGGGCGCCCGGACGATCCCCATGAACGTCGACCCCGCCCAGGCCTCGAAGTACATCGTCAACCCCCTCACCGGCCGCAAGGTGCAGTTCGCCAACCTCTGGAGCACCCATCCGCCCATGGACCAGCGCATCGCCCGCCTGCGCTCGGGGGAGTGGCGCTGAGGCCCAGACACTGGGCGCGAGGCGGCGGGAGGACAAAAAGACGTAAGCTCCGCCACCGTGCGTGAGGCGAGGCAGGGAACAGGCCCGGGGACGGCGAACTGAACAGGGTCGTGTCTTTCCGAGCTCTTTGCCTGCGCGCCCTCGTCGTCGTGCCGTCCGCCGCACTCCTCGTCTCCCTGGGAGCGCCGGCCCGGGCCCAGACGCCGCCCGCTCCGCCCACCACGCCCACGACCGTGAACGGCCTCCAGGACCTGCTGACCAAGCTCCTCGGTGGCGCGACAGCCGCACCGCCGCCGGCGGCCCCGACTGCGCCGGCAACGCCTGATGCGTCGGCACCGGCCGCTGACCCCGGCGGGGCTCCGCCACCTCCGCCGGTCGCCGCCGATGCCACGCAGGGGCCCGATGCCACGCACGTCGTGCCTCCCGACGCCCAGGCCATGATCGACTCCATCCGCCGCACCGGGGGGAGCAACACGGGGGCATTGCTCACTGCGCTGCGCCAGCTCGTCGACCTCGGCCTCAGCCCCGAGGAGGCGGCGGCCGTCGGCATGGGCCACTTCCCCGTGGCCGGGCAGGCCGCCTACAACGACGATTTCCTCATGCCCCGCTTCACCCCCAGCTTCCACACCCACCAGGGCAACGACATCTTCGCCAGTGAGGGCACGCCCGTGCGAGCGCCCGAGGACGGCACGGCGCGCTTCAGTGAGGACCCGGTGAGCGGCAAGGCGGTCTACGTGACGACGGCCGGTGGCACGTTCTACTTCGGCTGCCATCTGTCCGCCTACGCCGACCTGGGCGGCGGCAGCCGGGTGACCCAGGGCCAGATCATCGGGTACGTGGGGAACACGGGCGACGCGTCCGGTGGCAGCCCCCACCTGCACTTCGAGATCCACCCGGGCGGCGGCGCGGCGGTGAACCCCAAGCCCATCCTCGACGGCTGGCTCAACGACGCCATGGCCAACGTCGCCGCCATCGTGGCGAGCTATCAGCAGGTAGGCCTGCCCAGGCCCCTCAGCTTCACCGGTTCCCTGCGCCGCTTCGACGAGCCTCTGGCCGGCGGCGACGGGGTCGCCAACCTGCTGGCGGCATCGTCGACCCCCGGCATCCGGCGCCTCAGCGACCTGCGTGCCTCACGCGACCTCGCCGGCGACAGCTCCAAGGCCGACGCGGCCGTCGCCGACGCGTGGAAGGCGGCCGACCAGAAGTCGCGCTCGGTGCTGGCCAACGTGACGCCCGCTCCTCTCCAGGGCGTCCTGGTCCACGACTCCAACTGACCCCGACAGCCGCCGAGGCGAGGCCTCGCTAGTCGCGGAAGTTCTTGAACTGGAGCGGGATCTCGAAGTCCTGCTCCTTGAGGGCGGCGATCACGGCCTGGAGGTCGTCGCGCTTCTTGCCCGACACCCGGACCTGCTCGCCCTGGGTCTGTGAGGACACGCCTTTGGCCTTGCGGTCCTTGATGAACCGGTTGATCTCGCGGGCCTTGACGTCGCTGATGCCGGCGGTGATGGCCACCGTCTGGCGCACGGCACCCTTGGAGGCCTGTTCGACCTTGCCGTAGTCAAGGGCCTTCATGGGCACCGACCGGCGGACCAGCTTCTCCTCCAGGACCTGGACCAGCGCCTTGAGGCGGTCCTCGGTGGCCGAATGGAGGAGGATCTCGCCGTCGCCGAGCTCGACGCTGGAGTCGGTGCCCTTGAAATCGAAGCGGGTCGACACCTCACGTGCGGCCTGATCGACGGCGTTGCGGACCTCCTGGAGATCGACCTCGGATACCACGTCGAAAGTGGGCACGCCGAGACGCTATCGTGCCTCCCGGACGGGTCGGTACCCAAGTGGCCAAAGGGAGCAGACTGTAAATCTGCCGGCTCAGCCTTCGAAGGTTCGAATCCTTCCCGGCCCACCGCTCCGTGGCCCCGCGGTCACAGCATGCGTTGCATGAGGGCGACGTCGAGCCACCGTCCGAGCTTGCGGCCGATCTCGCGCTCCACACCGACGAGGTCGAACCCGCACGATCGGTGCAGGGCGATGGACGCCTCGTGGCCGTCGACGATCCTGGCCATCACGGTGTGGAAGCCGTGGGCGGTGGCCAGGGTGACCAGCTCACCGAGAAGCGCCCGACCGCAGCCCAGCCCCCGCCGGTCGGCCCGGACGTACACCGAATCCTCCACCGAGGTCGCGTACGCCGGCCGGCTCCGGTAGGGGCTGAGGGACCCGAAGCCGACGACTTCCCCGTCGACGACGGCCACGATGGCCGGGTGGGCCCCGGCGTGGAGCTCGAGCCAGGTGCGCTGGTCGTCGAGGCTGCGCGGGACCAGGTCGAAGGTGACCGTCGAGCCGATCACCTCGGCGTTGTAGATCGACCTGGTGGCCTCGGCGTCGCCGTCATGAGCGAGGCGCACCTCGACCTCCACCAACCCGACCCTACCCGGGCCGGCGGGCCCGGCACCCCGACTATCATCGGGAGGCCCCGCCGCCCCCTTAGCTCAGTCGGTAGAGCACAGCCATGGTAAGGCTGGTGTCATCGGTTCGATTCCGATAGGGGGCTCGCCAGACGAACCTCTCCACAGCAGGCACAATGGAACGGTCACGCCTGGCGGCGTAGCTCAGTTGGCAGAGCACTCGGCTCATAATCGAGTTGTCGGCGGTTCGAGTCCGCCCGCCGCTACCAAGCCCGCGGTAGGCGGGCGCGGGCCAGACCCCGTACAGTTGGCACAGACCGACAGGGAGCGACACGAGTGGCCAAGGGCGAGAAGCGAGTCAAGGTGACGTTGGCGTGCGAGCAGTGCAAGCGCCGCAACTACATCACCATGAAGAACCGTCAGAACGACCGGGAGCGGCTCGAGATCCGCAAGTACTGCCGGTGGGACCGGGTGCACACCGTCCACCGGGAGACCCGCTGAGCGACGAGACCGATCCCGGCGAGGCCACGACCTCGGGTGACGAGCAGGAGGAGGCGGCGGCCACCCCTGCCGGCGAGGGCGACGACGAGCCTCAGGACGACGTCGGTAACTTCTCGGGTTTTGTTTTGGTCAAAGGACCGATGGTCCCGACCGAGGAGGCCGAATTGGTGGCGGCGGCGAAGAACGGCGACAGGAACGCCTTCGACCAGCTCGTCCGCCTGACCTACGCGGCGGCCTTCACCCTCGCCTTCCGCCTCACCGCCGACGAGGAAGATGCCCGCGACGTCGTCCAGGACGCCTACCTGAAGGCCTTCCGCGGGATCAAGCACTTCCGCGGCGACGCCCGGTTCTCCACCTGGATGTACCGCATCACCGCCAACTGCGCGTCGACCCTGCTCTCCCGCCGCAGCCGGTCGAGCCATGACGAGCTCTCGGCGGACGAGCCGGTCGCCGACACCCGGCCCGAGGTCGACCCCGAGGTCATGGCCGAAGCCGGCTACGTCCGCGACCGGATGACCGCCGCCCTGGCCGAGCTGCCTCCTCGCCTGCGGGCCGTGGTCGTGCTGCGCGACATCTACGACCTCCCCCACGAGGCCATCGCCGCCGAGCTGGGGATCTCCCAGGAGGCGGCCAAGGTCCGGCTCCACCGGGCCCGACGCAAGCTGCGGGAACGCTTGTTTCCCCTGCCCGGAGAGGAGCACGCCCATGCGGTCTAGCCGAAGGCCCCAGACCGACGAGATGGTGACCTGCGCGTCCGTGGCCGATGCCCTGCCGGGCATCGTCGACGGCGGTGACGTGGCCGACATGAACATCCGTCGCCACGTCGAGACCTGCCTGCGCTGCCAGGCCGAGCTGGCCCAGTACCGCAAGGTGCTGCGGGCGCTCCACCAGCTGCGCACCGAGGTCATCGAGCCTGCTCCCGGCCTGCTACCCGACATCTTCGCCACCCTCGGGGCCGCCGGCGAGCGCCAGGCCATGCACCACCTGCTCACCGGGCGCCGGGCCGCATACGTGGGCGGCATCGCCGCAGCCACCGCCGCCGGAGCCGCGGGGGCCATCGTGCTGGCCACCCGCCACCGCCGTCACCGCCACCTGAGCCTGGCCAGCTGACCCAGCCCTGCCGGCGAAGCCGCCGGGAAAAACCTGTATCCTCGGTGGGACCCCCATAGGGCAGTAGCTCAACTGGTAGAGCACCGGTCTCCAAAACCGGCGGTTGGGGGTTCGAGTCCCTCCTGCCCTGCTGGCCTCGAAAGGGTTTCTACGAACGTGGCTGCGAACCGACAGATGAAGCGCATGATGCAGCGCCAAGGCCAGGTTGACGCCGACGGCGCCCCGGCGGCGCGCAAGGACACCCAGACGCGCCCTCGCCCCGCGCCCCGCCCCCAGAAAGAGCGGGTCGGTGCCGCTGAGTTCGGCCGCCAGGTCCGCGCCGAGCTGCGCAAGGTGGCGTGGCCGACCCGGGCGAAGGTCACCAACTACTCGATCGTCGTCTTCGTGGCCCTGGTCCTGCTGACCGGGATGATCTTCGGCCTCGACTACGTGTTCGGCAAATTCGTCATCATCCTGTTCAAGTGATGTCCGACATCGGAGACGGTCCCACGTCCGACCAGACCACCCAGACCACCCAGACCGACGTCAGCGAGCCTGTCCCCCTCACCGAGGACGAGCTGCTCGCCTCTGGTGTCCCTGACGCCCAGGGGCCCGACGCCGGAGCCGACGACGGCAGCCTCCTGGTCGACGACGAGGACGACGAGCTCGAAGAGACGGTCGTCGAGAGCCCCTACGACCGACCCGGCTCGTGGTACGTCGTGCACACCTACGCCGGCTACGAGAACAAGGTGAAGTCCAACCTGCAGAGCCGGATCGCCTCCATGAACATGGAAGACCGCATCTTCGAGTGCGTCATCCCCATGGAGGATGTCATCGAGTTCAAGGGTGGCAAGAAGGTCACCGTCCAGAAGAAGGTCTTCCCCGGCTATCTCCTCGTGCGCTGCGAGCTCGACGACGACTCGTGGCGGGTCGTGCGCAACACCCCCGGGGTCACCGGCTTCGTGGGCCTGGGCGCCAAGCCCACGCCCCTGTCGCGCAAAGAGGTCGAGAGCATCCTCCAGGTGCAGCCCGAAGGCACCGAGGGCACCAAGAAGACGCGCCCGCATCGGCCCATGTACGAGATCGGCGAGAGCGTGCGGGTGAAGGAAGGCCCGTTCGCCGACTTCTCCGGCTCGATCGCCGAGATCAACGAGGACCAGCTCAAGGTCAAGGTCCTCGTCAACATCTTCGGACGGGAGACCCCCGTCGAGCTGGAATTCAGTCAGGTCGCCAAGCTCTAACGCCGGCGACAGAACAGGAGAGGAACGCATATGGCGAAGAGACGCGTCGCCGCGGTGGTGAGGATCCAGATCCCGGCAGGGGCGGCCACCCCCGCCCCGCCCGTGGGGACGGCACTCGGCCCCCACGGCGTCAACATCATGGAGTTCTGCCGCCAGTACAACTCGGCTACCGAGGCGCAGCGGGGCACCGTCATCCCGGCCGAGATCACCGTGTTCGAGGACCGCTCCTTCACGTTCATCACCAAGACGCCGCCGACCCCGGTGCTCCTCCGGGCCGCCGCCGGCCTCGACAAGGGCTCGACCCTGCCGGGCCGGGAGGCGGCGGGCACGGTCACCGATGCCCAGGTCACCGAGATCGCCACCACCAAGATGCCCGACCTCAACGCCAACGACCTGGCTGCGGCCAAGAAGCAGGTCGTCGGCACCGCCCGTTCCATGGGCATCTCCGTCCGCTAGACGGCCCGAGCGACAAGAAGGAAACGGATTTCATGACCACGACCACCAAGGGTGGCAAGAAGTACACCGAGGCCGTCCGTCGCTTCGACGGTCAGAACCTGCACAGTCCCGGCGAGGCCGTCGACCTGGTGAAGAGCCTGGCCTCGGCCCGGTTCGACGAGACCGTCGAGCTGGCCGTCCGCCTCGGGGTCGACCCCCGAAAGGCCGACCAGATCGTGCGGGGCACCGTGGCTCTCCCGGCGGGAACCGGCAAGACCGTGCGGGTGGCCGTGTTCGCCGACGGGGCGGCGGCGGCCGAGGCCCGGGAAGCCGGTGCCGAGGTGGTCGGCGGTGACGACCTGGCCGAGCGGGTCTCTGCCGGTTTCCTCGACTTCGACGTGGCCATCGCCACCCCCGACCTGATGCGTTCCCAGGTGGGCAAGCTCGGACGCGTCCTCGGTCCCCGCGGTCTCATGCCGAACCCCAAGACGGGAACGGTCACCGATGAGGTGGGCAAGGCCGTCAAGGAGTTCAAGGGCGGCCGCGTCGAATATCGCACCGACCGCTACGGCAACATCCACGTGCCCATCGGCCGGGCCAGCTTCGCCCGCCGCGACCTGCTGGAGAACTTCCGCGCCGTCCTCGACGAGCTGTCGCGGGCCAAGCCGGCATCGGCCAAGGGGCGGTACCTGCGGGGCATCACCGTGTCGTCCACCATGGGCCCGGGCGTGAAGATCGACCCCAACGGCCTGAAGGCCCTCGACGAGGAGCTGGCCGAAGCATCCTGAAAGACGTAGTAGTTTCTTTCTCCTACTCACCAACGCCACAGACGTTCGGCGCGCTCGGCGCATAAGGGTCTGATCCGGACCCACCCAACCAGGCGTGAAGTCCAGTTTTCGGGGTCTTCTCGTCTGCCGTGCCACAGCCCGGACGAGGAGGTCGGCCTCATGGCCATCGAGAACCCGAGACCTGAAAAAGTCGCCGTCGTCGACGAGGTGCGTGAGCGCCTCTCCTCGGCCAACGCCACCCTGCTCACCGAGTACCGGGGCCTCAAGGTCGACGAGCTGGCCGAGCTGCGCGTGTCGGTGCGGGCGGCCGGGGGCGATTTCAAGATCTACAAGAACACCCTCGTCCGCCTGGCTGTCGCCGATCTCGGCCTCGAGGGTCTCGACGAGCTGCTGGTGGGACCGACGGGTGTGGCCTTCGTCGACGGCGACGCCGTCATGGTGGCCAAGGCGCTCAAGGACTTCGCCAAGACGGCGCCGAACCTCATCGTGAAGGGCGGCGTGCTCGGCCGGACGGCCCTGAGCGCGGCCGATGCCGGCTCACTGGCCGACGTGGCACCCCGTGAGGTGGTGCTGGCCCAGATCGCCGGTGCGTTCGCCGCCCCCCTTCGCCAGTTCGCCGGCCTGCTGGCCGCCCTTCCCCGCAACCTGGCCTATGGCCTGGCGGCGCTGATCGACCAGCGAGGCGGCCCCGACGCCCCGACCGAGGATGCCCCCGAGGCGCCCGAGCCCGAGGCGCCCGAGGCGCCCGAGCCCGAAGCTCCGGCCCCCGAAGCCACCGAAGCCCCGGCCGCCGAAGCCCCGGCCGCCGAGCCCGAGGCCGCAGCCGCCGAGCCCGAGGCTCCCAAACCGGACGTCCCGGCGGCCGGGGCTTCGGTGGCT
>JBBWZS010000007.1:0-6417 GCA_039649175.1 Acidimicrobiaceae bacterium | reverse complement strand
ACACGCCTCCGCTTGGGGGGGCGGCAACCGTTGTGGGGGATGGGCGTGAGGTCTTTGATGCCGGCGACCTCGATGCCCGCCGCCGTCAACGACCGGATCGCCGTCTCGCGTCCTGATCCCGGGCCCTTCACGACCACCTCGACGCGGCGCACGCCGTGCTCCATGGCCCGCCGGGCGCAGGTCTCGGCCGCCAGCTGGGCGGCGAAAGGCGTCGACTTGCGTGACCCCTTGAACCCGACGTTGCCGGCCGACGCCCACGCCAGCACGTTGCCCTCGGGGTCGGAGATGGAGACGATGGTGTTGTTGAACGAGCTCTTGATGTGAGCCACGCCGAAGGCAACGTTCTTGCGTTCCTTCTTGCGCGGCCGGCGACCGCCGGGCTTGGGCTTCGGCACTACTTCCTCACCTTTTTCTTTCCGGCAACGGTCTTCTTGGGACCCTTGCGGGTCCGGGCGTTGGTGTGGGTGCGCTGCCCCCGCACGGGAAGTCCGCGACGGTGGCGGATGCCCTGGTAGCAGCTGATCTCGATCTTGCGCTTGATGTCCTGGGCCGTGTTGCGGCGCAGGTCACCTTCGACCTTGAGGTTGTCGTCGATCCAGGTCCGGAGCTGAGCTACCTCGTCGTCGGTGAGGTCACGGACCCGGGTGTCGGGGTTGATGTCGGTCTGGGCGCAGATCGTGCCCGCCGTGGTTCGGCCGATCCCGAGGATGTAGGTGAGGGAGATCTCCAACCGCTTCTCGCGGGGGATGTCGACGCCTGCGATACGAGCCATGAGCCTGTCCTATCCCTGCCGCTGCTTGTGACGCGGGTTGGAGCAGATGACCATGACGGTGCCCTCGCGACGGATCACCTTGCACTTCTCACAGATCTTCTTCACGCTGGGTCGGACCTTCATGGCTCCATCATCTACTTGTAGCGGTACGTGATACGGCCCCGGCTGAGGTCGTACGGTGTGAGCTCCACCTGCACCCGGTCGCCCGGGAGGATCCGGATGTAGTGCATCCGCATCTTGCCCGAGATGTGGGCAAGCACCTTGTGGCCGTTCTCCAACTCGACACGGAACATGGCGTTGGGCAACGGCTCGACAACCGTGCCTTCCAGCACGATCGCATCCTCTTTGGGCTTGGGCAGGTGGACCTCCGGGAGACGTGCACGAGCCCCAGGCGCGCGGCCGAAACCGTCGAACTGCCCGGGGACAGAGATCCATGCTAGCAGCACGGGAAGCGAACGCCGAAAGGGCCCCAACCAGCGGATCCGGGTGCCCGCCGTCAAAGCACAGTGAGGACTTCGGGGCCGTCGTCGGTGACGGCGATGGAGTGTTCGAAATGGGCCGAGATGCGCCCGTCGGCGGTGAGCACCGTCCACCCGTCCTCGAACAGGGTGGTGCGGGCGGTGCCCAGGTTCACCATGGGCTCCACGGCCAGGACATGGCCGACCTTGAGCTTGAGGCCCTTGCCGGGCACGCCGTAGTTGGGCACCTGGGGGTCTTCGTGCATGGCCGTGCCGATCCCGTGGCCCACGTACTCGCGGACCACGTTGAAGCCCTCTCCCTCGGCCACCGTCTGCACGGCGTGGCCGATGTCGGACAGCCGGGCGCCCTTGCGGACGAACTCGATGCCCGCCGCCAGGCTCTCGCGGGTGGTCTTGATGAGGCGTTCGGCCTCGGGGCTCACCGAGCCGATCGGGATGGTCCGGGCCGCGTCGCCGTGGTAGCCCTCGATGACGGCGCCGCAGTCGATCGAGAGGATGTCACCCTCCTGGAGGACGTAGTCACCGGGGATGCCGTGCACGATCACGTTGTTGGGCGAGGTGCAGATCACCGCCGGGAAGCCGTGGTAGTTCAAGAAGTTGGACGTCGCCTTCCGGCGGTCGAGCACGCCCCGGGCCACCAGGTCGAGCTGCGCCGTGGTCATGCCCGGCTTGGCCGCCTTCTCGCACTCGTCGAGCATCTCGGCCACGACTCGGCCGGCCCGGCGCATCTTGGCCACTTCTGCCTTGGTCTTCAACATCTCGGTCGGCGTCCTCGTTCGTCTCGTGAGCTATGCCGGCAGGCCCAGGCGGCCGTCGATGGCCCGCAGCACGCGGGCGGTGACGGTGTCGGGCGGGCCCACCCCGTCGACCGGTGCCAGCTTGTCCTTGGCCATGTACCAGCCCAGGAGCGGCTCGGTCTCCTTCTCGTACAGATCCAGGCGGCGGCTGATGGCCGTCGTCGTGTCGTCCTCACGCAGGATCACCTTGCCGCCACAGCGCTCACAGATCCAGTCACCGGTCTCCTCGGGGTTGGGGGTGCTGTAGTTGGTGCCGCAGTCGACACACACCCGTCGCCCGGCCAGGCGTTGCAGGACCATCACCGTGGGCACCTGGAGCTCGATCACCAGGTCGACCCCGTCGGGCACGAGCATGGAGTCGAGGGCCTCGGCCTGGGCCAGGTTGCGGGGGAAGCCGTCGAGCACGAACCCGTCGGCATCAGGCTCGTCCAGGCGCTCGGCGACCACCGCCACCACGACTTTGTCGGGTACCAGGTCGCCGGCGTCCATGAAGACCTTGGCCCGCTGGCCGGCCTCGGTCCCCTCCTTCACCGCAGCCCGGAAGATGTCACCGGTGGAGATGCGGGGCACGTGGTAGTGGTGGGCCAGCCGCTCCGCCTGCGTCCCTTTGCCGGCGCCCTGCTTGCCGAGGATGACGAGGCGACGGCTCGTGCCCACCTCAGGCTGCGACACTCCTGAGGACGCCTGTCGCGACGAGAGTGTGACGCCGGACGCTCACGCGAGGAATCCCTCGTAGTTGCGCATCATGAGCTGGCTGTCGATCTGCAACATGGTCTCCAGGGCCACGCCCACGGCGATGAGGATGGTGGTGCCACCGAAGGGGAAGCTGGTGATGCCGTAGACGGCCAGGGCGATCTGGGGAATGATGGCGATGGCGGCGAGGAAGAGCGACCCCGGCAACGTGATGCGGTTGAGGATCGTGGCCAGGTAGCGCTCGGTGGGGGGACCCGGGCGGATGCCGGGGATGAACCCGCCCTGCTTGCGGATGATGTCGGCCTGCTGGGCCGGGTTGAACGTGATGGCTGTGTAGAAGTAGGTGAAGAAGATGATGAGCAGCCCGTAGACGGAGATGTACACGAAGTTGTCCGGGCGGAGCAGGTAGTTGTTGGTGAAGTCGACGGCCCCCTGCCAGGGCAGGACGTTGGACAGCAGCACCGGGAAGTAGAGCACCGAGCTGGCGAAGATGATCGGGATGACACCGGCCTGGTTCACCTTGAGCGGGATGTAGGTGCTCTGGCCGCCGTACATGCGCCGACCCACCACTCTCTTGGCGAACTGCACGGGGATGCGGCGCTGGCCCTGTTCCACGAACACGATCGACACGATCATGCCGATGCCCATCAGCAGCACCAGGATGAAGATCGGGTTCCCGCCCTCGGAGCGCACCGCGCCCAGCTGGAAGGGCATGCGGCTCACCACGTTGGCGAAGATCAGCACCGACATGCCGTTGCCGATCCCCCGCTGGGTGATCAGCTCGCCCATCCACATGACCACTGCCGTGCCCGCGGTGATGGTCAGCACGATCAGCGCCACGTGGGCCACGTCGAAATGCCGCACGAGGGGCGCGGCGTTGGCGTTCTGGGATCCCCGCAACAGGCCGTTGTTGAACTGGTAGGTGATGCCGGTCGCCTGCAGGATGGCCAGGCCGACGGTCATGTAGCGGGTCCACTGGGTGATCTTCTTCTGGCCGACGGCACCCTGCTGCTGCCACTGCTCGATCTTGGGGATCACCACCGCCAGCAACTGCATGATGATCGAACTGGTGATGTAGGGCATGATCCCGAGGGCGAAGATCGCCATCTGGGTCAGGGCGCCGCCCGAGAACAGGTTGAGGAAGCCCAGGACGCCGCCCTTCTCAGCGGTCTTCTGGAGCTCCTGGACAGCGGCGAAGTCGATGCCCGGGACGGTGATGTTCGAGCCCAGCCGGTAGAGGGCGATCATGAAGAGCGTGAACACGATCTTGTTCCGGAGATCCGGAACCTTGAACATGTTCTTCAGGCTGGCGAGCATCTGGGATCCCCTACCGTGTCGGGCTGCGGCTAGCGGTTGGTGAGGGCGTTGCCGGCAGCCGGCGGGCGGCCGTTGCCGAACGGAGGCGGCAGGACCTCGACGCTACCGCCTGCGGCCGTGATGGCCTCTTCGGCCGAGCGGGAGAAGGCGTGGGCCGCGACCCGGATCGGCCGGCGCAGCTCGCCCCGGCCCAGCACCTTCACCAGGCCACGCTTGTGCACCATCCCTCGTTCCCGCAGGGTGTCAGGGGTGATCTCGTCGCCGTCGAAGGCCTCGAGGGCATCGAGGTTCACCACCACGTACTCCACCCGGAACGGGTTGTTGAAGCCCTTCAACTTGGGGACCCGGCGGGACAGCGGCATCTGGCCGCCCTCGAAGCCGACGCGCACGGAGCCGCGGGCGTTCTGGCCCTTGGTGCCCCGGCCGGCGGTCTTGCCGCCCTTGCCGGCGATGCCGCGCCCGACGCGGCGGCGCGGGCGGGTCGAGCCCGGGGCGGGGCGAAGATCGTGGACCTTCATCGGCCGGCCTCTTTCGTCTGGGTCGTTCGGGGTTTGCGGCTCACCGGTCGGGGGCGGGGTGTGGGCTCCTCGCTCACCTCGGTGACGGTGATCAGATGGGGCACCCGGGCGATCATGCCCCGGATCTCGGGGCGATCAGGCAGGATGTTGGCCCGCCCGATGCCACCCAGCCCGAGGGCGCGCAGCGTCCCCCGGTGCGCGGGACGGGTCCCGATACCCGACTTCACCTGCACCACTTTCAGCGACACTTACCTCACCTCGGTGGGGACGTGGGTGCCGCGCTGGGTCTCGTTGTAGGCCCGCAGCAGCCCGGCCGGGGTGACCTCTTCGGGTGACTTGCCCCGCATGCGGGCCACCTCGTCGGGACGCTTGAGGCCGCGCAGGCCGGCCACGGTGGCGTGGGCCACGTTGATGGCGTTGGACGATCCCAGCGACTTGGCCAGGATGTCGTGCACCCCGGCGGACTCGAGGATGGCGCGGGCGGCCCCACCGGCGATGACCCCGGTACCGGGCGCCGCCGGCTTGAGCAGGACGCGGCCCGCCCCCCGCTCCCCGAGGATGGGATGGGTGATCGTCGAGCCGGCCAGGGGGACGTCGAACAGGTTCTTCTTGGCCTCCTCGATCCCCTTCTGGATGGCGGCGGGGACCTCCTTGGCCTTGCCGTAGCCCAGCCCCACCTTGCCGCCGCCGTCGCCGACGACGACCAGGGCGGTGAAGGAGAACCTCCGGCCACCCTTGACCACCTTGGCCACGCGGTTGATGGTGATGACTCGCTCGGCGTACTGGCTCTCAGCCATGGTTGGTCACAGTTCCAATCCTGCCTCTCTGGCGGCTTCGGCCACCGCGGCGACCCGGCCGTGGTAGCGGAAGCCACCCCGGTCGAACACGACCTTTTCGACCCCTGCCGCCCGGGCCCGTTCGGCGACGAGGCGGCCCACCTTGGTGGCCGCGGCACGATTGCCGGTGGCCTCGCCGCGGAGATCGGCTTCGACGGTGCCGGCCGCGGCCAGCGTGCGCCCGGCGACGTCGTCGATGACCTGGGCGGTCACATGCTTGTTCGAGCGGAACACTGCCAGGCGCGGCCGCTCCGCCGTCCCCCGGACCCGCTTGCGGACCCGCCGGTGCCGCCGCTGGCGAGCCTCGGCCTTCTGCTTGGAAGAAAACGTCATGCGATCCTCACTTGGCTGCCTTGCCGGCCTTGCGGCGGACGACCTCGCCGGCGTAGCGGACCCCTTTGCCCTTGTAGGGCTCGGGCTTGCGGATACGGCGGATGTTGGCCGCCACCTGCCCCACGGCCTGCTTGTCGTTGCCGCGCACCGAGATGCGGGTGGGGGCGGGAACCTCGAAGGTGACGCCCTCGGGCGCCTCCACGACCACCGGGTGGCTGAAGCCGAGAGCCAGCTCGATGCGGCCCGGGCTCTGGGATGCGGCCCGGTAGCCGACACCGACGATCTCCAGGTCGCGCTGGTACCCCTGGGTCACCCCGACGACCATGTTGTTGACCAGTGAACGAGTGAGGCCGTGGAGGGCGCGGTGGCGCCGCTCGTCGTCAGGCCGCTCGACGGAGAGGATGCCGTCGTCCTGGCGCACGATCATGTCCGGCGGCAGGGTCTGCTCGAGGGTGCCCCTCGGGCCGCGCACGGTGATGCGACGGTCGTCGACGTTGATCTCGACGCCATCGGGAACGGGGATGGGTGCTCGTCCGATTCGTGACATCAGCCCACGCTCACCAGACGTAGCAGAGGACTTCACCACCGACGCGGCGCTTGCGCGCCTCGCTGTCGGTCATGAGCCCTTGGCTGGTGGACAGGACGGCCACGCCCAGACCCCCGAGAACTCGG
>JBBWZS010000104.1:0-13421 GCA_039649175.1 Acidimicrobiaceae bacterium | reverse complement strand
CGACGACGTCGACCTGGAAGCGGTGGCGGAGCCGGGGCTGGGGGATGCGGCGCCCGTTCTCGAGGTCGTCGGCCAGTTCCACCAGCTCGTCGCGCAGCTCGGGGTGGAGGTCTTCGAGATGGGCGGCAACGATGCCTCCCAGCAGGATCCCGCCGTAGCCCGGCGCCGGATCGGTGGGCAGCCACTGGCTCCCGAGCGCGATTCGCCGAGTGGGGGCCACCGCACGGGTGTGCCGGATCTCCAGCTCGGCCAGCAGCATCGTCGAACGGTATACGGGGCAGTGTTGTCGGCGGACGGGCGCCGCCGCCGCTACACGTAGGGGCGGAGGACCTCCCGCAGGGTGCGGGCGTCACCGGACACCACTTCGGGTGCGGCTTTGGCGTCGATGTGGCCACAGACGACCGACGACAGCTCCCGCACCTGCCCCCACAGCTGGGCCTCGATGCCGAACGGAGCCGGGCTCTCGCCCACGATGTCGGCCGCCAGTCCCAGCTCGGCGGCGACCACCTCGTCGTCGGGCTCGTGCATCAGGCGGTCGGCGGCCACGAACAGGTCGGCCATGGCCGCCTGGGCCACCGCTCCCCCGTCGTCGTCGTCGCCGTCCTCGTCGGTCTCGTCGTCTTCCTCGTCGACGGTGGCTGATTCCTCCAGCTCGTCGAGGGCGTACTCGGCCGCCTCGTCATCGCTTGCCCGCACCGCGAGGGTGAGCCCCGGCTCCCACCGTGACGGGATCCCCCGGGTCGCCAGGGTGGCCGTGAGCTCGACCCGGGAGGCCACCGGCCAGTCGTCGAGCTCGTAGAGGACCTCCTCACCGGATTCGCCCGTCTCGTCGACGGCGAGCGTGGGCGACGGGGTCTCCGGAAGGGCCACCTTGCACTCCCAGCAGCGGGCTTCGGTGAGGGCGTACTCGGCCCCGCAGAACGGGCAGCAACCGGTCATCGGCGGTTCATCCTCTCAGGGGTGGCGGGGTGGTGTGGGCGGCGGCGAGCAGGGTCGAGACGTCGACGACGCGGTAGCCCTGGGCATGGAGGCCCTCGAGGAGCAGGGGAAGCGCCTGCAGCGTCCGGCCCCGGTTGGGGACCCCGCCGTCGTGGGCCAGGATGATCGACCCCGGGTGGACCCGGTCGAGCAGGGCCTCGACCCCTCCTGCCAGGTCGGGGGTGTGGTTCACGTAGTGCTCGAGGGCCAGGCTCCACAGGACGGTGCGGTACCCCTCGGCGTCGGCGACCACGGCCACGGCGTCGTCGCTCTCCCCGTACGGGGGACGGAACAGCTGTGGTGCGGGAGCCCCTGCGGCACGGATGCCTTGGGCTCCCTTGACGATCTCCGACTCGATGGCCGTCGCCGGCAGGGTCCTGAGGTGGGGATGTGACCAGGTGTGGTCGCCGATCTCATTGCCCCCGTTGACCTCGGCACCGACGAGATCGGCGTGGGCCACGGCGTTGAGGCCGGTGACGAAGAACGTGGCCGACGCGTTCGACCGGTGCAACAGATCGAGGACCTCGGGCGTCCAGCGGGGGTCGGGGCCGTCGTCGAACGTCAGGGCCACGAGGCGCTGGGTGGTCTGGACACTGAAGAGCGGGAAACCGCCCTCGGCACGGGCCTCGGCCTGGGCCTCGTGCGCCGTCGCTCCCGCCGACCACGGCCGGCCCATTTCCGCAGCCGTGAACCCCAGGACCGCGGAGACAAGGCATGCCACCACGACACGAGGACGAAGCACGGCCGAGATGGTAGCGCCGGTCGGGCGATCACCATCCGGCGCGCGTCGGGGCCGAACCGGCCCCTCAGGGCCTGGGCTCGACGAACAGCTCGCCCGCCTTGACCGTGGAGCGCTGCCCGTTCACCCACACCATGTAGCGGAGCCACACGGTGTCGCGTCGCAACCCGACAGGGGCGCTGGTCGCTGCCGTGTAGTCGCTGCCGGTGATGGTCGCTGCCACCGCGTCGGTGGCCAGCCAGCGCCCGGCGGCATCGAGCTGGCCCACCACGAACCTCACCTGGCCGTTCTGGCCGTCAGCGGCGGCGGCCTTGCCCCCGAACACGAAACGGCTGGCCGCCGGCCTCAGGCCCTGGCCGACGTAGCTGTCCTGGTAGATCGCCTTGCTCGGCCCGCAGGGGGCGCCAGCGCCGTCACAGTTGAACACCAGGTAGCCGTTGCCGTCCGGGGCCCGGTAGGCGTCACGCCGAGCGGCCAGGGGCGACGGGGGGGGCGGGTCGGCGGCGGCCGAGATGACCCGCCACGGCGCGGACGATGCCAGGGCGGGGCCGTCGTCCCCCGGGCGGGCCTGTTGCAGCAGGTTCCACCGCAGGGCGTAGACGTACAGCCCGCTTCGGGTCGGGTCGGGGGGGGCGTCGGGGCCGCCCGGCATCCTGATGACCCGGTTGTAGACGAGGTCGGTCTCACCCGTGGCCGGGTCCCGGAGCAGGCGTGGGTAGGAAGGGTCACAGCTCGACGGCACCGGCGATCCGGCCACGCTGTCGTCGGAGAAGGCGACCGGGTTCTCGTGGGGGTGGGCGGGGGAGTCCCAGACCGTGCTGGCCAGGTGCGCCGTGCGGTAGATGCCGAGGTCCCAGGTGGCGCCGGGCATGGCACACAGCGGCCGGTCCGACGCCTCGGCGACCAGGTAGTACCACGGCCCCTCCTCCATGACGTGACCGCCGCCGCCCCCGATCACCGCGTCGCTGGAGTTGGGGGCGAGCCAGTGGGGCTCGCGCCACGCCGGGGCGCCTCCGTGACCGTCCCCTGCCGGGAGCCCCTTGGGAAAGCGGCTGTCGAAGATGTCGTCGGACGGGAGATGGGCGGGGTCGTCGGGACCGACGACCCAGTTGACGAAGTCGGGTGTCTTGGCCAGGCCGGTGTACTGGTGGCCGTTGGCGGCGGCGCCGTGGAAGCGCACGTAGTGGAACTCCGGATCGCCGGCCACGTCGAAGATGGTGAACGTGCCGGCATCGCTCACCGTCGCCTTGGGACCGTCGGGCGGCTGGGGATCTGCAGTTTCGGAGTCGCGGAAGCAGTTCGTCGACGGCCCGCAGATGCGTTGCCACAGGTTGGTGGTCGAGCCCGGGGCCGTGGACACCACGGGGTTGGCGGGGTCGGGCTGCCAGTCGCCCATGGGGTCGCGCGACGCCCGGGTCCAGTGGCAGCCGTTCCACAGGTTGTCGCGGCCCCGGCACTGGGCCAGGTAGTGCCAGGTCTGGGTGCCGGCATCGAAGGAGGCGTCGCCGTCGCCGGCGAAGCAGGCCCAGGGTGTCCCCTCGGCGGGCGACACCAGGTTGGTGGGCGCCGACCAGGTCGCGCCGCCGTCGGTCGACTTCCAGATGTCGATGCCGAACGCCGTGGGCATGGCGTCGCAGGCGGGAACGGGCTGGACGGCCGCCGCCCTGCGCCCGAACACGTACCAGGTCGACGGGTCGTCGGGGGAGGCGGTGAGATGGGCGCCCTTGCCGAACTGGGCGTCGGCCCCGGGCATGGTGGCCGCCGTCAGGCGGGTCTTGAGGCGGAAGTCGGCGTTGGCGCCCGAGAACCAGTCGTCGAGGGTGGGCACCACGATCTTGGTGGGGGGTGGCGGTGGGGGCCGGGGCACGGCGTCGGCCAGCCGGGCCGAGCCGGCCACGCCGCCCAGCACGGCGAGAAGGGCCAGCGCCGACGTGCCCACGGCGCTGAGGCGGACCCTGCCCCGCAGCCGGCCGGGCATCAGCTCTCGACGGTCGGGAGCGGCCCTCGGCGACAGCTGTGACCCCATCCGTGCCCTCTTACCCAGTCGAGCCGTCGCTGCGTCTTGGCGCCCCGTCAGCGATTTTCACTATGGTCGCATTCCATGAGCGCTGCCGAACGTCAGGCCCCCGACCGCAACCTGGCCATGGAATTCGTCCGGGTCACCGAGGTGGCGGCGCTGGCCGCCGCTCGTTGGATGGGGAGGGGCGAGAAGGAGAAGGCCGACGGTGCCGCCACCGAGGCCATGCGCGTCCACCTCAAGTCGGTGGCCTGCGACGGCATCATCGTGATCGGCGAGGGCGAGAAGGACGAAGCTCCCATGCTGTTCAACGGCGAGCAGGTGGGCGACGGCAGCCCGCCCGAGATCGACATCGCCGTCGACCCCCTCGAGGGCACCACGCTGTGCGCCCTGGGCCGGCCCAACGCCCTGGCGGTGATCGCCGTGTCCGACCGGGGCACCATGTACGACCCGCCCGGGTTCTACATGGAGAAGATCGCCGTGGGCCCCGACGCGGTGGGCAGCATCGACCTCGACAAGTCGCCCACCGAGAACCTCAAGGCGGTGTCCAAGGCCACCGGCAAGGCCATGCACGACCTCACCGCGGTGGTGCTCGACCGCCCTCGCCACGACGACCTCATCGCCGAGATCCGCGAGGCCGGGGTCCGCATCCGCCTCATCCAGGATGGTGACGTGGCGGGCGCCATCTCCACCGGCATGCCCGACGCCGGCGCCGACATCCTCTTCGGCATCGGGGGCACCCCCGAGGGGGTGATCTCCGCCGCCGCCATCAAGTGCCTGGGCGGCGAGATGCTCGGCCGTCTCGCCCCCCAGAAGGAGGGCGAGCTCGAGTCCATCAAGAACGCCGGTCGGGAGGCCGACCTCGAGCGGATCCTCACCCAGGACGACCTGGTCAAGGGCAACAACTGCTTCTTCGCGGCGACGGGCGTCACCACCGGCGAGCTCCTCCGGGGGGTCAACTACGACCGTCGGGGCGCCACCACCCAGTCGTTGGTGATGCGGTCGAAGTCGGGCACGGTACGCACGGTCAGCGCCCGCCACTCCCTTGAGAAGCTGCGCGCTTTCTCCGCCATCGACTTCGACTGAGCCCGCCGGTGGGCTCGCCGCTCGCCCTCGCCCTCGCCCTTGCCCTCAGGCGTCGCCCTCGGCGAGCGTGGCCCGGATGAGGGCCCGGGCCGCCCACAACGACGTGTCGAGCTGGTCGTCGGGGTCGAGGCCGCGCAGGTCCTGCAACACGATCAGGGCCTCCCATCCGACGACCATGGCCAGGGCGGAGACCAGCCGCTCGAACGCGGCGGCGTCGAGCTGGGGCCGCAGGGGTTCCAGCGCCCGTTCGATCCACGCCACCCGGCGGTAGCCGCGCCGCGGGCTGGGCGCGTCGGTGCCGTTGGCGGCGGGGGCGACGGTGAGGCGGATCAGTGACCGCCCGAGGGGCAGCGTCTCGGTCGACATCGAACCGAAGGCGCGGATCATGGCGGTGACCCGCTCGGTGGCGTCACCTCCGGTGTCGGCCGCCTCGATGGCCTCGTCGACCGCCGCCTGGCTGAGCATGCCCAGGGTGGCGTCGAGCAGCAACTGGTCGAGGGTCGGGAAGTAGAGGTACACGGTGCGGCGCGACACGTCGGCAGCCTCGGCCACGTCGCTGACCGACGGCGTGTGCCCGGCCGCCAGGAGCTCCATGGCGGCGGCGACGATCGCCGCACGCGTCCGGCGGCGCTGCCGGAACCGACCGGTCTCGTCCTGGCTTGGCGTCACCGATTCCTCCTCGTCACCTCTTGACACCCTGTCGGCATCATTATATATATGAGTTGTAACTGCACATGAGTGCAACGAGAGAGGAGAGTGAGATGATCGCCCACATCACCCCCGAAGGACGCACCGCAGTCGAACCGGAGACCGGCCCCGCTCAGCCCGTGACCCTGATGAACAGCTTCGAGGTGCCCGAAGGCCGCGACGACGACTTCGTCCAGCTCTGGATCGAGACCAGCACCTACTTCCGGGCCCAGCCCGGGTTCCTCTCCTTGCGCCTCCACCGTGCCGTCACCCCGGGCATGCCCTACCGCTACGTGAACGTCGCCCGGTGGGCCTCCGACGCCGACTACCGCAGGCCCCACGGCACCGAGGAGTTCCGCCGCCTCGTCACCCAGGAGGCGTGGCGGGAGTTCCCCAGTACCCCGGCTCTCTACGAGGTCGTGCTCGCCGTCGGTGACGACACCGAGACGACGCGGTGAGCTCCGTCGACCTGTGCCTCGGTGAGCCCGACGGGATCGTCGCCCGGCGCCGCCGCCCGTCCGCGGCGAGGGCGGCCACGACGACCACGACGACGACCGTGCGACGTTCTCACCGCGCCGGCGGGCCGTGGTGGCGGTGGGTGGCCGCCTGGGCCGTCTTCTTCCCGGGCGGCGGCCTCGCCTACCACCTCGCCACCCAGGCCGACGAGGGCCCGGCCCTCACAGGTCCCGGCGCACCTGGACGAAGTCGTGGCCTTCCACCCAGTGGCTGAGGCGGGTCTCGTCGACCCACCCCCGGTGCTGCAGGAAGCCGTGGCCCTGGCTGCCGACCCGTACCCGACAGGCCAGGCGGCAGCACCCCATTGAGACGGCCGTCGACTCGAACGACGCCAACAGGCGTGACCCGATGCCCTGTCCCCGGTCGGCCGGGCAGACGACCAGGTTGGACAGTTGCGCCACGCCGCCCCGGGCCCACCCGGTGATCACGCCCGCCACCTTGTCGTCGCGGCGGGCGCTGATCGCCACCCGCTCGTGGGGCATGGGCGTGCCCAACTCGACGGGCCCCATGGCCTGCCACTCGCGCGCCGAGAAGTCCCGGGCCTCGGGGTCGAGGGCGGTGCTCACCCAGAGCTCCACCGGCAGCCCCCCCCGACCCACGACCGCCGGCGCCTTCAGGGGGAAGTCGGCGATGGGCGCCCACACGCGCCCCGGTCCCTCCTGGAGGAGATGGACCCGGTCGAACACCACGTCGGTGCGGTAGTCGCTCAGGGCCACGCGGGCGGCGGCGATGCGCTCAGGGTCAGCCTCGTCGGCCACGGTGACGTGGGGGACGTAGGGCCACGTGAGCGGCCGGGCCAGGGGCTCGCGAAACACGCGGTCGCGAAGGGCCCGTACCGGCTCCGCTCCTTCTTCCAGGGGCAGGTAGAGCACGGGGTTGTCGGGCAGGAACGTGGTGGGGGGCCCCAGGAGCACCCGCAGGGGGTGGGTGACCGCCGCTGCGCGGCGAAGGAGGGCCACCACGTCGGGCACCCGGTCGGCCCGCACGTTGACGGGCGACACCAGGGTGCAGTGGGGTGGCACCCGCCCGAGGGTCCCGTCGCCCGTCGCCCGTCGCAGGGTGTCGATCTCCCGATCGAGGGGCGGCGGCAGGACCAGAGCCACCCCGAGGCGCACGCGGGACATGTCTCCATGATCCCCGAGACACCGTCCCTACGGGAGACAGTCGCTCAACTCGCCTTCCGGGCCAGGAGGCCGGCGACCTCGTCGCCGACAGCACCGGTCCGGTCGAGGTCGGCCCATCCGTACCGGAGCAGCGTCCACCCCATGCGGGCCAGGCGGTTGGCGCGCCGGCGGTCCCGGGCGAAGTCGGCCCGCCCCGAATGCCACACCCGCCCGTCGGCCTCGATGCCCAGCTTGACGTCCGGGTAGGCCAGATCGAGGCGCACCACACCTCCGTCGGGCAACGCCACCTCGTGCTGGCGCATGGGTTCGGGCAGGCCGCGGCGGCGGAGGAGGCCGACGAGGCGGTCCTCGAGTGGGCTCTCGGTAGGGGCCTGCCCGGACGACCGGGCGGCAACGAGCGCCCGCAACAGCGTCGTGCCGGCGCGACCGTTGCCCCCGGTGCGGTCGAGCAGCCGCTCGACCGAGCCGAGGGTGGTGAGCCCCCGCACCACCGCATCGTCGAGCGCGCCCTCGGCCAGTTCAGGCGCGACCCCAGCCAGGTCGAGCAGGGTACGAGGCAGGCACGTCACGGGAATCGGCCCCCGCCGCCTGACGTCGCCGCCGACGAGGGGCGAACGATGGACGACGACACCTCGGAGCACCGGTTTGGAGTCACCGGGCACCGTGAGCTCGGGAATGGAGCCGGTCACCCCACGGAGAGCCCAAAGGACGGCCGCGCTCCGGTGCGATGCCGCAGCCGCCGGCCCCGCGGCCAGACACGCGGCGAGCAGACACTGTTCGGACGTCGGCGGCGTCGCCGCCACCCGGTACACGCCCCGGTGGACGCGCAGGAAGATCCCCGCATGTACTCGCCCGGCGATCTGACGCGGCGTCATGCCCAGCGCCAGAGCCTGGGCCGTCGTGATCAGCGCAAGCTGGCGCTCGGCGAGCCGGTACACACGAACATCGGCGGCGTCCACCGACCCAACCCAACCATGCGGGTGTGACAGCCGACCTTCCGCGTCGACTTCGGTACCTCCCAGGTACGAAACTCGACGCGGAACGCAACGGCTACTTGCCGGCGAGCTCCAGGCGGATGTTGGCCCGGGCGATGGCGGCTTCGGCGGTGGCGTCGTCGATGTCGGTGTCCCGACGCTCGGCTGCCTCCTTGGCCTTGCGGGCCCGGTCGGCGTCGATGTCGCCGGCCAGCTCGGCCACGTCGGACAGGATGATCACCTGGTTGTCGCGCACGTGGACGAAGCCGCCGTGGACGGCAGCCTGCACGTCTTCGCCCTCGGTGGTCTTGACCTTGACCTTCCCGATCTCCAGGGCGCCCAGGAAGGGTGCGTGCTCGGCCAGGAAGGCGATGTCGCCGCCGCCGACGGTGCGGCACGTCACCATCTCGGCGTCCCCCGAGTAGAGGATGCGCTCGGGCGAGACCAGCTCGACGTTCATGGCCATGCCTAGGCGGCCTCGTCCTCGTCGTCGTCCTTGTCCTCCTTGGACAGGGTCTTGGCCTTCTCCCGCACGCTGTCGACGCCGCCCACGTTGAAGAAGGCCTGCTCGGGGATGTCATCGAGCTCGCCGTCGACCAGGGCCTCGAACGACGCCACCGTCTCCTCCACCGACACCGTCACGCCGGGGATGCCGGTGAACTGCTCGCCCACGAAGAACGGCTGGGAGAGGAACTTCTCCACCTTGCGGGCGCGCTGCACGGTGAGCTTGTCCTCCTCGGACAGCTCGTCGACGCCGAGGATGGCGATGATGTCCTGGAGCTCGCTGTAACGCTGGAGGGTCTCCTGCACCCGGCGGGCCACCTGGTAATGGTGCTCGCCGACGACCTCGGGGCTCAGGATCCGAGACGTGGAGGCGAGGGGGTCGACGGCGGGGTAGATGCCTCGGGAGGCGATGTCCCGGGAAAGTTCAGTCGTTGCATCCAAATGGGTGAAGGTGGTGAACGGGGCGGGGTCGGTGTAGTCGTCGGCGGGCACGTACACGGCCTGCAGCGACGTGATGGAGCGGCCCTTGGTGGACGTGATGCGCTCCTGGAGCTCGCCCATCTCGTCGGCCAGGGTGGGCTGGTAGCCCACCGCCGAGGGCATGCGCCCGAGCAGGGTGGACACCTCGGAGCCGGCCTGCACGAAGCGGAAGATGTTGTCCACGAACAGCAGGACGTCCTGGTTCTCCTCGTCACGGAAGTACTCGGCCATGGTGAGGGCAGACAGGGCGACGCGCAGGCGGACGCCGGGCGGCTCGTCCATCTGGCCGAAGACCAGGGCGGCCTTCTCCATGACGCCCGACTCCTGCATCTCCAACCAGAGGTCGTTGCCCTCACGGGTGCGCTCGCCCACGCCCGCGAACACCGACACACCGCCGTGCTCCTCGGCCACCCGGTGGATCATCTCCTGGATGATGACGGTCTTTCCCACGCCCGCCCCGCCGAACAGGCCGATCTTGCCGCCCCGCACGTAGGGGGCCAACAGGTCGATCACCTTGATGCCGGTCTCGAACATCTCGGAGCGGGGCTCGAGCTCGGAGAACGGCGGCGGCGGGCGGTGGATGTCCCAGTGGTCCTTGATGCCCTCGACCTCTTTGCCGCCGGTGTCGAGGGGCTCGCCGATCACGTTGAACACGTGGCCCAGCACACCGGGGCCGACGGGGACGGTGATGCCGTGGCCCAGGTTGCGCACCGGCGTGCCCCGCCGCAGGCCGTCTGTGGGCTTCATGCAGATGGCCCGCACCCGGTTCTCACCGATGTGCTGGGCGACCTCGGCCATGATCTCGACCTTGTCGCCCTCGAGCTCCACGGTCATGGACAGGGCGCCGTTGATCTCGGGGAGGCCGTCGGGGGGGAACTCCACGTCGACGACCGGTCCGGCGATGCCCATGATGCGACCGTCCTTGGTGGCCGAGGGGCCACCACCGCTGGCCCCGCTGCCACCCTGGGGCTGGGCGCCCTGGGACTGGTCGCTCTGGGACTGGGCGGCGCCGGCAGGGCCGCCTCCGGCATGTCCGACGACGGGCTGGTCGGTAGCCGGGCTGCCCGAGGTGGGGCTGGTCGTTTCGCTCATCGCTGGGACTCCTTCACTGGCGGAGCGCCTCGGCTCCGCCGACGACTTCCATGATCTCTGTGGTGATGCCCGCCTGACGGATCTTGTTGGCCTGGATGCCCAGGGTCTTGACCATGTCCTCGGCGTTGTCGGTGGCCGACTTCATGGCCCGCTGACGGGCGGCCTGCTCGCTGGCCGAGGCGTCGAGCAGGGCGGCGAACACCCGGGACTCGACGTAGCGCGGCAGGAGCAGCTCGAGGATGCCCTCGGCCGACGGCTCGAACTCGTAGTCGGCCTTGGGGCCGTCGGAGGCCAGGTCTTCGATGGCACCCTTCTCGAGCGGCAGCAGGCGGATGTTGACCACCTTCTGGGACCCGGCCGAGAAGAAGCGGGTGTAGACGACCTGCACCTGGTCGACGTCGCCCTCGCCGTAGCGCTCGATCATGCCGCCCGCCACCTTGCGGGCGTCTTCGTAGGTGGGCTGCTCGGTGAACCCGGAGTTGGCCTCGTCGATCTTGTACCCCCGGTAGCGGAAGTACCCCTCGGCCTTGCGCCCCGACAGCGACAGGGAGTAGTCCTTGCCCGCCTTGCGATCGGCCTGCAGGGCGCGGTCGGCGGTGCGCAGCACCGACGTGTTGTAGGCGCCGGCCAACCCCCGGTCGGCGGCCAGCACGACGTAGCCGACGGTCTGGACCTCGCGCTCTTTGAGCAGCGGGTGGTCGAGGCCCACGCCCGACGCCGCCAGCTGGCGCAGGACCTCGGTGATCTGCTCGGAGTAGGGCCGGGCCGCAGCCACCCGCTGTTGGGCCTTGACGATGCGGCTGGCCGCGATCATCTCCATGGCCCCGGTGATCTTCTTGGTCGACTGGACGCTCTTGATCCGCCGGCGGAGCTGGCGTTCCTGTCCGCTAGCCATGTCGCCCCGGACCGCGCGGGCGCATCAGCTCTTGTCCCCGTCCTTGTCGTCCTTGCCCTTGTCGTCCTTGCCCTTGTCGTCCTTCTTGGCGTCGTCAGCCTCGGACGAGGGCTGGAAGCGCTCGATGAAGCCCTCGATGGCCTCCCGCAGCTTCTGCTCGTCGGGCAGCTTGCCCGACTGGGAGATCTCGCTCAGCAGGTCGCTGTAGCGGCTGCGGAACTCCTCCAGCAACTCGGACTCGAAGCGGCCGACGTCGTCGGTGTCGATGTCGTCGAGGAAGCCCTTGGTGCCGGCGAAGATGGACACGACCTGCTCCTCGACGGGCATGGGCGAGTGCAGCCCCTGCTTGAGCAGCTCGGTCAGCTTGTAGCCCCGGTCGAGCTGGGCCTGGGAGGTCTTGTCGAGCTCGGACCCGAAGCTGGCGAACGACTCCAGCTCGCGGAACTGGGCCAGGTCGAGCTTGAGCGTGCCCGCCACCGCCTTCATGGCCTTGATCTGGGCGCTGCCGCCCACCCGCGAGACGGAGATGCCCACGTCGATGGCGGGCCGGACACCCGAGCGGAACAGGTCGGTCTGCAGGTAGATCTGGCCGTCGGTGATGGAGATGACGTTGGTCGGGATGTAGGCCGACACGTCGCCTTCTTTGGTCTCGATCACGGGCAGGGCGGTGAGCGATCCCCCACCCAGGTCGTCGGACAGCTTGGCCGAGCGCTCGAGCAGGCGGCTGTGGAGGTAGAACACGTCGCCCGGGTAGGCCTCACGGCCCGGGGGCCGGCGCAGGAGCAGGGAGAGCTGGCGGTAGGCCTCGGCCTGCTTGGACAGGTCGTCGTAGACGATGAGGGCGTGCTCGCCGTTCTCCATCCAGTGGGTGCCCATGGCCGAGCCCGAGTAGGGCGCCAGGTACTTGAAGGGGGCAGGGTCGGCAGCGGGAGCGCTGACCACGACCGAGTAGTCCATGGCGCCGGCTTCTTCGAGGGTGGCCACCACCTCGGCCACGGTGGAGCCCTTCTGGCCGATGGCGACGTAGATGCACTTCACCCCCTGGCCCTTCTGGTTGATGATGGTGTCGACGGCCACTGCCGTCTTGCCCGTCTTGCGGTCGCCGATGATCAGCTCGCGCTGCCCACGGCCGATGGGCGTCATGGCGTCGATCGACTTGATGCCCGTCTGGAGGGGCTGCTTCACGGGCTGGCGCTGGATGATGCCGGGGGCCTGCACCTCGAGGCGGCGGGTCTCGGAGGTGTTGATGGGGCCCTTGCCGTCGATGGGCTGGCCGAGGGAGTCGACGACCCGGCCGAGCAGGGCGTCGCCCACGGGCACCGACAGGATGCGCCCGGTGGCGGTGGCCGACTGGCCCTCCTCGATGTGCTCGACGCTGCCCAGGACCACGGCGCCGATGGAGCCCTCGTCGAGGTTGAGGGCCAGGCCCAAGGTGCCGCCCTCGAACTCGAGCAGCTCGTTGACGGCGGTGTTGGGCAGGCCCGAGATGCGGGCGATGCCGTCGCCGACCTCGGTGATGCGCCCGACCTGCTGCTTCTCGAGGCTGGGAGAGAACCCCTCGAGGCGCTTGCGGAGGACCGCGGCGATGTCGTCGGACGAGATGGTCATCTGGTCGGTCATGTGATCTCCCTGGCGGGCTACAGGCTCTCGCGCAGCAGTTCGAGGCGGTGGCGGACGGTGCCGTCGATCACGGTGTCGCCCACCTTGGCGGACAGGCCGCCGAGGACGGTCGGGTCGACGACGACTTTGACCTCCACCTGCTTGCCCAGGTTGGAGGACAGGGCATGGGCCAGCCGGCGGCGCTGGTCGTCGTCGAGGGGGATGGAGGAGCGCACCTCGGCCACCACCTGGCGGCGGGCAGCGGCGGCCCGCTCGACCACCAGGTCGATGATGGCGGGCAGCTCGCGGGCCCGGCCGGCGCCGACGACGAAGGCCACGAGGGTGGAGGTGAGGGGCAGGGCCCGGCTCCCGAGGAGGTCTTCGACGATGCCCTGGCGCCGCTCGGGCGGCAGCCCGGCGTCGGTGATGGTCGTGCGCAGCTCGTCGGAGCTGTCGAGCACGCGCGCGAACCGGAAGAGCTGGTCCTCGACCTCGTCGAGGACGCCCTCGGCCCGGGCCACCTCGAAGATGGCCGTGGCGTACCCGTCAACGAGAGCGTCGGTCAATTCGCCGCCTCGGTCTGGCGGATGAAGTTCTCGATCAGGGCCAGGTTGGTCTGGCGGTCGAGGCTGCGCTCGACGACCTTCTCGGCCAGGTCGACCGACAGGGTCGCGACCCGCGATTGCAGGTCGGCCTTGGCCCGCTCGACCTGGGCGGAGATGTCCTCCTG
>JBBWZS010000009.1:0-4201 GCA_039649175.1 Acidimicrobiaceae bacterium | reverse complement strand
TCGGTCCACTGCACCTTCTTGCCGGTGGCCGGGATGCCCATGAGCTCGCCGGTATGGGTGCCGCCCTGGGTGAAGCGGGCCGCGACCCGGTCGGGCTCGGCGACCATGTGGTCGATCGTCATCCAGTAGTCCGGGAAGGCGTTGCGGAAGGCGCTGGCGATGAACTTCACGCCCTCGGGGCCAGGTGGCAGCGTCGGTGCGCTCGGGCTCCACGCCTGGGGGTGGAACAGCTCGTCGGCGACGGCGAAGTTGCCCTTGTTCCACACCTCGTCGATGAACCGCTCCATGAGGGCGCGGTTGGCCTCGCGGGTCGACGGCGCGCCGGTGAGATGGGGCCCGGGTGGGATGGTCGAAGGGTCCGGCCCGGGCGGTGCGGGGACCACGCCCATCTGCTGCATCAGGCCCATCATGTCGATGTTGACCCAACCCGTGGTCACCTTGAGATCGCGCATCCGGAAAAGCCGGGTGCCGGTCCAGTGGACCTTCTTGTGCGTCGGGGCGATGCCGAAGAACTCACCTTCGTGGGTGCCGCTGATGATGCCCCGACCGACGACCATGTCGCCTTCGGCGATGACGTCGTCGAAGATGAACTTCAGATCCGGGAACGGCCCGTTGAACATGGTGTAGGCCTTCTTGAGCCCCTCCAGTCCCGGCTCCTGACCGGGGATGGGCTCAGCCTCGACGTAGTCGGGCCAGACCAGCTCGTCGAGCAGATCCAGCTCGTTGTCGTTGGTGGCCTCGACGTAGCGGCAGATCACCGCCTTGTTGGCGATCTCCTCGGCCGCGGTGGAGGCGTAGATCCGGTCGAGAAGGTTGGCCTTCCACTTCAGGTCACTCAGGTCGTCGTCTGACACGTGCTCGTTCCTTCTCTCCTACTCGGGGTGCGGAGCGCTCTCCACGTTGGGCGGGGGCGGGATCACACCGATCTGGATCAGCAGCCCGAGCATGTCGGGGATGCCCCAGTGCTCGACGATCTTGTCGTCGATCACCCGGAAGAAGCCGACCGACCGCCACTTGGCGTGCTTGCCGCTGGGCGGGATCCCCATGAACTCGCCGGTCTGGGTGCCTTCGCCCTCGACCAGGGTGGCCACCACGTCGCCGTCGGCCACCATGGACTGGATGGTGAACTTCACGTCCGGGAACCCGGCGCGGAACATCCCGAACACCATCTTCACCCCGTCGAGTCCCCCGGGCGCACCGGGCGGCGCGCTGTGGTCGACGTAGGCGGGATTGAACAACTCGTCCACGACGTCGAAATGACCCTGGTTCACTACCTCGTCGACCATGCGCTGGTAGAGCGCCTTCATCGTCTCCGGGTCCGACATGACCCCTCCTGTCGCTGGTGGTTTGCGTGGCTGTGCTGGTGGGCGCCCGCCGCGGCCCGGGTCAACCCTCCTGAGGAGGCGGCGGGCCGCCGGGCGCGGGCGCCAGGCCCAGCTGCTGCATCATGGTGAGCACGTCGAACTGGCCCCAGCGCTCGACGATCTTGCCGTCGGCGAGGCGGAAGAAGTTGATGCCCCGCACCTTCATGGGCATGTTGGTCACCGGGAAGCCGAACAGCTCCCCGTCCTGCGTGCCGGAGATGGTGCCCAGGTAGGCGACCTGGTCACCTTCGGCCAGCACCATCTCCATGGTGTCGTGGAAGTCGGAGAACGCGTCGCGGAAGTGGCTGACCGCCATCTTCAGGCTGGCGGGGCCGGTGCGGCCCACGTCGAAGAAGCGGGTGGGCGGATGGTCGACGAAGTTCTCGTCGACGATCTCGTCGGCGATCTCGAGGCGACCCTGGTTCCAGATCTCCTCGTAGTTGCGCAACACGATGGCCTTGTTCCGGTCCTGCTCAGCGCCCATACCGCATGCCTCCTTGAAGTGGTTTGCCCGGGGGTGTCCGGTTGCCGGCGTGTGCTCTAGCCGGGAGTGGGGATGATGCCCAGCTGCTGCAGCAGCCCGAGGTCGTCGCGGTTGACCCATCCCTCCACGGCGGTGCCTCCTGCCACGTGCCACGTGTTCATGCCCGTGATGAGGGCCGCCTTGCCCGTGGGCGGGATGCCGAAGTAGTCGCCGGTGTGGGTCAGCGTGGCGTTCCAGCGGACGACGACCTTGTCGTCCTCGGCGATCATCTCCTCCACGTGGAAGGCGATGTCCGGGAACGCGGTGCGCAGCGTGATGATGTGCTCCCGCACCCCGTCGCGGCCGACCACGCCGCGAGGGTCGGGGTTGGCGGGGTCGTGGTGCAGGTAGTCCTCGGCAAAGACCTCGTCGACCACCCCGAGGTCGCCCTCGTTGGTGCCGGCATCGAAGTACCGCTGGAAAAGAGCCCGGACCGACTCAGCTGACATCGCAGACCTCCCTGCATCGCGTTGGCCGGAACCGGGACGCCCGCCCGCATCGCGAGGCGTCACCATGGGACTCCGCCGTCAGGTCGCCCGGCCTCGTGGCGTGCGCGCGGGGTCCGGACGGCCGATGGTAAGGCTGGCTCCCACCCCTGTCAACGGGGCGCGAGGAGCCGGTGAAAGCGCCGGTGATCCGGCCGACGATGGCCGGCTCGCGCCCTCCGGGGCGACCTGCCCTCAGGCCAGACGGTCCGGGATGGGCTTGAGCGGGTTGGCCTTCCAGAAGAAGTCGTCGACGCCGTGCTGGTCGGCGGTGTACACGTGGACCTCGGCGATCTTGCCGTCGTGGATCGTGTAGACGCTGCACGTCGGGAAGAGGTACTCGCGCCCGTTGACCGTGCCGTGGCCGGTGTGCTGCTCGACCACCTTGTTGTCACCGATGGTGCCGAACGAGACGTCCTTGACCTCGACGCCGCTGGCCATGAGGGCCCCGAAGAAGGCGATCACCTCGTCCGCACCCTTCTTGGCGCCGGACAGGGTGTTGTGACCCGGAAGCACCCACAGGATGTCCTCGGCGAACACGTCGGTCTTCAGCGTGGCCATGTCGCCCTTGCCGAAGCACTCGTACATCCTGTCGACCACTGCCATCGAATCTGCCATGAGAACCCCTCCCACATCAACGATCGAGCGATGCGTTGTTTGCGGCGAGCATAGACCCCGCGGCCGAGTTGAACTAGGGGCGCGAGACGACTTTGGTGGCGTAATCGCGCACGGTCGAGAGCTCGAGCGGGAACCGCTCGAGGGTGCTCCCCATGTCGATCGTGTCGCCGTGGGCGTAGTCGACCATCAGCGCGCCGAGCGACTTGCCGAGGGGATCCTCGGCCTGCTCCCACTGGGCCACGAGCCCCTCCTCCGGCACGTGCTGCACCTCGAAGGTCCGCCCGCTCACGTCCTCGAAGATGCGCACGATCTCGTGCTGGGTCACGACGTCGGGACCGCCGAACTCGATGGTGGCGCCGGTCGCCTCCGGCCGCTCCAGGCACAACGCCACCATGCGGGCCACGTCGTCGATCGAGACCAGGCTGAGCCCGGTGTCACCCGTGCCGTAGACCACAGCGGTGCCCTTGGAGAAGTCGAACCCGACGAGAGGGTTGACCATGATCTCCATCAGGAAGGCGCATCGCAGGATGGTGAAGGGCACGCCGCTGTCGGCCAGGTAGCGCTCGACGTCGCGCTTGGCCGTCGTCAGCGGCGCTTCGGTGGTCAGGTTGGACGAGAAGGAGATGAAGACGAAGCGGGAGACGCCCGCGGCCTTGGCCGCGTCGATCAGGCGCATCTGGCCGTCGCGGTCGACGGACTGGATGTTGTCGCCCTGCTGGTGGGAGATCGACGCCGACGCGGTGGAGACGACGGCCTCCATGCCCTGGCAGGCGCGCTCGACCGAGGCGGGGTCCTTGAGGTCTCCCTGGACGACCTGGATGCCGGCCTCGCGCAGCGGCCCCACCTTGGTCGGATGGTCGGCGTCGCGGACCATGGCCGCCACCGGCATGCCCCGGGCGACCAGCTCCCGGCAGACCTGGCTGCCGAGGAACCCGGTGGCGCCGACGACCAGCGTCGTCACGCCTTGCCCAACTGGCGCATCAGCCCGAACGTGTCCCAGTCGACCCAGCCCTCGGCGATCTGGCCGTCGGCCACCCGGAAGATGCGGATGCCGGTGAACGCCACCGCCTTGCCCGTCGGGGGCATGCCCATGAGGTCGCCGTCGTGGGTGCCCCGGCCCGTCCACCGGGTCACGACCTTGTCGTCCTTGATGATCACGTCGTCGAGGGTGATGTGGGCGTCGGAGAACGCGCCGTGGTACATCCGCAGGA
>JBBWZS010000002.1:0-4341 GCA_039649175.1 Acidimicrobiaceae bacterium | reverse complement strand
ATCTTCTCGACCACGCCCTTGAACGTGCCGGGATGGGCCACGCCGGCAGAGGGGGACCGGGTGAACCCCCGAACGTGCATTTCGTAGATCACCGAGTCGGCCATGGCCACGTTGGGGAACCGGTCGTCCTCCCAGTCATAGTCGTCGGGGTCGAGCACGACGCTGCGCATGGAGCTGGCGACGTTGTCGTCGGGGCCGACGGCCTTGCCCCGGTCCCAGAGCGTGTTCACATTGCCCAGGGCGTAGGGGTCGATGAGGACCTTGTTGCGGTTGAAGCGGCAGCCGCTCTGGCTCGTGTTGGTCGCCCCGTCCATGCGGTAGGCGTAGAGCTGGCCCGCGCCCACGCCGCCGACATGGACGTGCCAGAAGTGGAAGCTCTTGTTGGTGCCCGGCTCCAGGTGGATGACCTGCTCCGGCTGGGGAGCGTCGTGGTCGGCGAAGAGCAGCAGGTCGACCGACGTGGCGTACTCCGAGTAGATCGAGAAGTTGACGCCCGCCCCGTCGGGGTCGACGGTGACGCCCAACGGCTGTGCCCGGCCGCCGGTGACCTTCAGATCTTTCGTGGCCATGCGCCCACCCCTCGTCTGCTTCCGGCCCGGTGGCTTCGATGAAGCTTAGGGGAGCCTGGGCCGTACCGCTGACCTGCGTTGTGATCCCGACGAGGCCCTCCGAAGGCCCTTGGCAATCCCGCCGATCGGGTGGTAACACTTCACTGCGCCCCCTTGTGGGGGAGATGGCCCGGAGAAGCCGCAGGATGGTCGTGCCGGTCGCAGACCTGGACAGGGGGGAAATAGGTGTCCCAGAACGTGACGCCAGAGCTCGTCGGCAAGGCCTACGCGGCGCTGGCGACCGGGGATCCGGCCAAGGTGGCGGAGTATTGGGCCGAGGACATGGTGTGGCTGGTGCCCGGTCACAACCAGCTTTCGGGGTGGAAGCACGGGCGTGACGAGTTCATCAACTTCATGGCGCGGGTCGGGCAGCTGAGCGGCGGAAGCTTCGCCATGACGCCCATCACCGTGATGACCAACGACGACTACTCCTGCGACGTGACCAACAACCAGGGCACGCGGGTGGAAGACCCCAGCAAGAAGCTGAACATCGACGTCGCCCATGTCCTGCGGTGGAAGGACGGCAAGGTCATCGCCGGCAAGGGCGGCATCATGGGCGACGGCACCGCGCAGTACGACGAGTTCTGGTCCTAGGAAAGGAACCGCCCCGTGCCCATCATCACCGTCAAGGTCATCAAAGGCGTGGTGTTGACCAGCGACGAACAGAAGCGTGACCTGCTGAAGAAGATGACCGACACCTTCATCAGCGTGGTCGGCGACGTCGCCCGGCCCTACACCTACTGCATCATCGAGGAGACCCCGGTCTACGAGTGGTCCATCGGTGGCCAGCCCCTCCCCGACCTCCCCTTCCTGTACGGGCCGGAGTACGCGGAGATGCACGCCAAGGCCAACACCATGATGAAGGCCTTCGTCGAGTCGCAGAACGGCGGCGAACCCGCGGCCGCGGCCGCAGCAGCCCCGGAGAACGTTCCGGCCGGTGGACACGACGAGTGGAGCGCCCGGGCCCAGGCCATCTGGGTGGGCTCGACTTAGGGCGACCGATCGGTGACGTCGCCCGAAGAGGCGAAGGCGGTCATCCGCCGCTGGAACGACGAGGGCTGGTCGGGAGGCAACTACGACCTCGCCCACGAGATCATCGCGCCGGTCATGACCGTCCACGGGGCGGGCGGGCAGGCGGTCGGGATGGGCCCCGACGGCCTGATCGACCTGATCCGTACCTGGCGAACGGCCTTCCCCGACGGGAAGATGGCCGTCGACGACCTCATCGTCGACGGTGACCTCGTCGGCATCCGCAACACCTGGCACGGCACCCACACCGCCGACTTCTACGGCATCCCGGCGACGGGGAAGACGGTGCACGTCACCTCGGTCGGCATCGACCGGGTGAAGGACGGTCAGGTGGTCGAGGGCTGGGGCGAGCTCGACATGATCGGCATGATGCAGCAGCTGGGGGCCATGCCCATGGTCGGCCCGGGCGCCGTCGCCACCGGCGGCTCGCCGGAGTGGGGCCCCACCGCGGCCACAGCCACGGGCCCGGGCGGCGGGTCGACCGAGGCGAACAAGGCCTTGGCCGTGCGTTTCGTCGAGACCCTGGGCGCCGGCGGGTCGGCGGCGCTGACCGACGTGGTCGACAGCGACGTCTTCGTCGACCACAACCCCGTGTGGGGCACGACCAACTGGCACGAGGTGGTGGCCGCCATGGCCATGCTGCGGGCGGCCATGCCGGACCTGCAGGTCAAGGCCGAGCGCGACATCGTCATCGGCGAGGGGGACCAGGTCTCCGTCCACTCCATCTTCACCGGCACGCACACCGGCGCCGACCTCTTCGGCGTCGCGGCCGGCGGCAAGCAGGCCAGCTGGACGGGCAACGACTTCGTCCGCATCGCCGGCGGCCGGGTCGTGGAGCGCTGGGTGTCGGCCGACACCCTCACCCTCTTCCAGCAGCTCGGCGTGGTGCCCTCTCCGGGCTGAGCGGCCCCGCCCACCGGCTACCCGACTCGGCGGCCGGCCATTGTCGCCGGCGGGCATTCGTCGTAGCATCCGCCTCGGCCCCGGGGTACGGAGCCAGCGGCGGCAAGGAGGCGCACATGCGCAAGGCGTCGGCGGCGGTGGTCGGGGTGCTGTGGCTGCTGGTGTCCCAAGCCGGAGCGGCGATGGCCTCGGGCTCTGGAGCCGAGACGTGGACGGTCGTCAGTCGCAACGGGCAGCCGACGCGGGTGTCGGCATCCGGGGTGGTCACCAGCGCCGGCACGGTGACCGACTTCCTGGTGTTGCACCTCGATACAGGCACCTTCGACAACCACGCCGTGCAGACGTTCCCAGAGGGCACACTGCTGTACCACGGCCAGGGGACGGCCCAACTCGTCGTCGACCCCCGCACGTGCATCGGGACGGGGCGCTTCGTCGGCCCCTTCGTGATCGAGGGCGGTACCGGCGCCTTCGCCGGTGCCACCGGGAGCGGGACGGCCATCGGCGACCTCACGTTCGTCTTCCGCCCGACCGCCACCGGGTGCTCGCAGACGCCCGTCCAGAGCTGGGGCGTGGCCCACGCCAGCGGCCGGCTCACCGTCCCCTGACGCCGTTCTGCTCCCACTCCAAGGGGGGTCTGGTCGAAAGGCCTCTTCTTCTGTAACCTCCGCCGTGGAGGGGTCGGTGCGAGTTCGAGGCGAGGAGGCGGGGTCCCATGGGGCCCTGCCGACGCGTCCCGTCGCTCGGTCGCGCAGTCGCGCATCGTTCCCGGCTGAAACCGACGACGCAGCACATACCCAGGAGGATGTCGATGCTAGGTGAGCAGTTGGGCGAGGTTCGGGGCGACGTGTCGGGCTTCCGGGTGGTGAAGACGGAAACCGGACCGCGGATCGAGACGAACTTCGAGGGAAGAGGGACGTTCTGCGGGCAGGACGTGACCGAGATCGTCACGTACTGGGCCACGCCCCGGATGGACGGGACGTTCTACGGTGGCGCCGACGGCATGATCGTGACCTCCGACGTGCAGAACGCGATCTACACCGGCAACGGGGTCGGCCGCATGAAGGGCAACAACCTGGCCGCGCAGTGGCGCGGCGCCCTCTACTACCAGAGCTTCTCGCCCGCGTTCGCCAGCCTGAGCGCGGTCACCGTCGTGTTCGAGTTCGACATCGACCCCGACGGCAAGTCGATGACGATCAAGACCTGGGGCTGGTCCTGACTCGGCTGCCTGTGTCGTCTGATCTCCGGGGTCGTCTGGTCGCCGGGGGTCGTCGGATCGCCGGGAACCTGTAGACAACCTCCGGCGGGGGGTGCAAGCTGGGTTGGGGCTGGGATCAGCCCGTAGGGGAGGGGTCGATGCTCGAGAAGCTGGCTCGCAACTGCTTTCGGCACCGGCGCCGGGTCTTGGCCATCTGGGTCATCGCGTTCATCGCGATCGCCGTGATCGGCCGGATCGGCGCAGGTGCCTACAGCGCCAACTTCAACACGCCGGGGTCCGAGTCCAAGGCTGCGCTCGACCTGCTGACCAAGCGCTTCCCGGCCCGGTCGGGCGACACCATCTCGGTCATCTTCAAGGCTGACCGGGGCGTCCAGGACGCCTCCACCCGGAGCCGGGTGGAGGCGCTGCTGGCGCAGCTCAAGACGCACGACCACGTGGTGGGCGCAATCAGCCCGTACGAGCAGGCCGGCGCCAACAACGTGTCGAAGGACGGCAGGATCGCCTTCGGCAGCCTGCAGCTCGACGTGCAGGGCCCCGACTTCACGCCGACCGAGGGCAAGCAGCTGATCAAGGAGGCCACGGCCG
>JBBWZS010000206.1:0-3505 GCA_039649175.1 Acidimicrobiaceae bacterium | reverse complement strand
GGGCGGTCAGCTCTGCTGGAGGGCAGCGATGCGCTCGTCGATGCGGTTGCGCTCGGCCAGGAGCGCGGTCCGCTCGGCCATGTTGTCGGCCGTCGGCTCGGAGTCGATCACCGCGATGATCCGCTCGACGGCGTCGCGCACCGACTGGGCCTCGCCCGCCAGCAGCGGCCCGCCCCGGCGGTCGCACATGGGCACGTCGGCGTCCCAGGGAACCACGGTGGCCAGCGGGACGCCGTACTCGACCGACAGGGTGTTGAACAGCTCGACGTCGGCCTGGCCCTTGGCCTTGTTGCCCACGCCGTAGATGCGGGGGATGCCGAGCTCACGGGCCAGGGGGACGGTGCGGCCCGCGGTCATGACCGACTTGTGGGTCGGCTCCATGACCATGAGCAGGACGTCGGCGTAGGCCAGCGTGCCGCCGGAGCGGCTGAGGTGCTCGAGGCCCGCCTCCATGTCCACCAGGGTGACGTCGGCCTCCTCCTCGATGGCCGTCCCCAGCAGGCTGCGGACCATGTAGTGGTCGGCGCAGCTGCAGCCGGCGCCGGCCTGGTCGATGCGCATGGCGTGCAGGAGGGTGACGCCCGAGGGCGTGGGCAGGCCGTACTCCTTGAGGAGCTGGCCGGGCGACAGGGTGCCGTCGCCCAGGCCGACGACCAGCTTGCGGGGCACCAGCGGGGCCTCGTTCGCCGTCTTCTCGTCGAGCCCGAGGCTCATGGCCAGATTGGGATTGGAGTCGGTGTCGACGGCCAGCACCCGCTTGCCGCGGGCGACATAGGCCTGGCACAGCAGTCCGGACAGCGAGGTCTTGCCCACCCCGCCCTTGCCGACGACACCGAGCTTCATCTGCGATCTCCTCTACTGGTCCCGCCTCATTCTGCCTCTATCGCGCCCGCAACGGGGCCAACGGCTCAGAGAACGTCGCGACGGCGGACGACCCGTCGCCGGGACACGACCGCAGGGTCGTCGACATAGCCCTCGTCGACCACGGTCGTGCGCCGGGCCCCGCCGTACCAGCCGCCGGCGCCGCCGTTGAGCACCAGCACGCTGACGGCCAGGCCGATGACGCCCACGACCATCAGGATCACGCCGATCGTGTTCAGGTCCAGGCCAGACACGGTGACGTTCACCGCGAACGCCAGCACCGCGCCCAGCGCGATGAGAAAAATGCTCAGTCCGATACCCATGCGGGTCCCCTCCGTGAGAAAGCGCTCTGGTGTTCCTCCGTACCCATTCCGGCCGGCGCCTATCCCGCTCCCGGGGATCGCTGGGCGGCAAACACCTGGCGGGGTATGCTTGTAGCGCGGCCGGTGCAAGGGCACCGACCCGGGGCCTTTCCTTCCTCCTGAGCATCGGGTTCGATCACGAAGACCGGTGGCTGCGTGCGGCGGGTTCGGCCCGCCCCCATCCACCAGTTCAGGAGCTCCACGTTTCATGAAGACCTTTGCCGCGCTCGGCGTGGCGCCCGACCTCGCCCAGGCGCTCGCCGCCTCCGGGATCGAGTCCCCGTTCCCCATCCAGGCCCTCACCATTCCCGACGCCCTGGCCGGCCTCAACGTCTGCGGCAAGGCCCAGACCGGGTCGGGCAAGACGCTGGCCTTCGGCCTTCCGATGATCATGCGCACGACCAAGGCCAAGCCCCAGCGGCCCAGGGCCCTGGTGCTCGTCCCCACCCGTGAGCTGGCCCACCAGGTCCACGAGGTCCTCGCTCCCCTGGCCGAGTCCCGCGGGCTGGCCCTCGGCGCCGTCTACGGCGGGGCCCCGATGGACCGCCAGATCAAGGCCCTCCGTCGGGGCGTCGACATCATGGTCGCCACCCCCGGCCGGCTGATCGACCTGGGCGACCGGGGCGAGATCTCCATGGCCGACGTCGAGATCCTGGTGCTCGACGAGGCCGACCGCATGGTCGACATGGGCTTCCTGCCCCAGGTCGAGTGGGTCCTGCGCCGGCTGCCCGAGCAGCACCAGACGCTGTTGTTCTCCGCCACCCTCGACCGCGACGTGGACCATCTGATCCAGACCTACGTGCGGGACCCGGCCCATCACGAGGTCGTGTCCGAGATCCTGACCGTCGAGAGCATGGAGCACCGCTTCCTCAAGGTCCACCAGATGGACAAGGTGAAGGTGGCCACCTCCATCTCCAAGGCCGTGTTCCGCACCCTCGTGTTCGTACGGACCAAGCGGGGCGCCGACCGCCTCGTCGTCCAGCTCCGCAAGGAGGGCTCGCAGGCCGAGGTCCTCCACGGTGGTCTGACCCAGGGGGCCCGCCAGCGGGCCCTGCAGCGCTTCACCAAGGGCGACGTGGGCCTGCTGGTGGCCACCGACGTGGCCGCCCGGGGCCTGGACATCGACGGCGTCGACGTGGTCATCCACTACGACCCGCCCGAGGACCACAAGGCGTACCTGCACCGCTCGGGCCGCACGGCGCGCGCCGGGGAGGCCGGTGTCGCCGTCAGCCTGCTCCTGTGGGACCAGGTGGCCGAGGCCGAGCGCCTGCGCAAGCGGCTCGGCATCCGCCAGCCTCCCGTCGAGGTCTTCTCCAACGACCCCCGCCTGACCGACCTCACCGGCGGCGGGTGGGGCCCGCTCGACGAGGAGCCGGCGGAGGCGACCGGCACCGACGGGCCGTCACCGGCCGCCCGCATCGCCATTCGCAAGTCGATGGGCGCCGGTCGACGCCGGCGTCGCTAGGAACCTTGCAGAACCGTTGACGGCGGCGGCACGGCGAGTATGCTCCCGGCCGTGAACCTCTTCCTTTCCGACGTTTCCGGTGGCATCGTATTGCTGGTCATCGTGGCCATCGTGGTAGTCGGCGTCATCGTCGCCATCTCGATGGGGAAGGGCAAGTAGCTCCTTCCATCGTTGCCGCAGGAACGGGCGGTAGCGCCCGGCCCGCGGTCGCGTGGGTCCCGGCGTGAGGGTCCTCGTGGTCGGCGGCGCCGGCTACATCGGCAGCGTGGTGGCACAGCACCTGGTCGCCGCCGGGCACGCGGTCGTGGTGGCCGACGACCTGTCAAAGGGCCACGAGTGGGCGGTCCCCGACGGCGCCGAGCTCCGGCGGGTCGACGTCCTGGACCAGCCCGCCCTGGACGCCGTCCTGGCCGGCGGTTTCGACGCTGTCCTGCACTTCGCGGCCCTGTCGCTGGTGGGCGAATCCGTGGCCCAGCCGGTGCGCTACTTCCGGACCAACCTGGGCGGCACCCTCAACCTCCTCGATGCCATGCGTGCGGCCGGCGTCCGCCGCCTGGTGTTCTCGTCGACCGCGGCCACCTACGGCGAGCCCGAGAGCGTCCCCATCGCCGAGTCGGCTCCGACCCGGCCGACCAACCCCTACGGCGCCTCCAAGGTGGCCGTCGACGCGGCCATCGGCTTCGAGGCGGCTGCGTCGGGGTTGGGCGCCGCCAGGTCAGGGTTGGGGGCGGTCAGCCTGCGCTACTTCAACGTGGCCGGGGCGTCGGGCCGGCTGGGCGAGCTGCACGACCCCGAGACCCATCTCATCCCCAACGTG
>JBBWZS010000183.1:0-6381 GCA_039649175.1 Acidimicrobiaceae bacterium | reverse complement strand
GAGGATTGCGATGCCGATCCAACGACGGTCGCTGCGAGCATGCACCATGTTGTTCTCCGTTCTCAGAAACGCCCGCCAGCGAGGTTTTCTCCCTAAATCTTACCTGTTTGGTCACCTTTCATCAAGTGGCCGTGCCTTCGCTGGGTGTCGGGAACGGCTCGAGGTCAGTTGGGCCGGCGGCTCGCAGGTGTTCAGAGCACGGGCTGCACGGCGGCGAAGTGGCACGCCACGGGATGGTCCTGGCCACGGTCCACCAGGGCCGGCTCCTCCTCGGAACAGATCTTCTCCGCCTTCCAACAGCGGGTCCGGAACCGGCACCCGCTGGGCGGGTCGACCGGGCTGGGAACGTCGCCCTCGAGCACGATCCGGGTCCGCCGGCGCTCGGCCCTGGGGTCGGGGATGGGCACACCTGACAGCAGGGCCTGGGTGTAGGGGTGTGCCGGGCGCCGATAGATGTCGTCACGCGTACCGATCTCGATGATCCTGCCCAGGTACATGACCGCCACGTGGTCGGAGATGTGGCGGACCACCGACAGATCGTGGGCGACGAACAGATAGGCCAGGCCCAGCTCGGCCTGCAGGTCCTCCAGGAGGTTGACGATACCGGCCCGGATCGACACGTCGAGGGCGGAGACGGGTTCGTCGAGCACCAGGACGTCAGGGTCGAGGGCGAGGGCCCGGGCGATGCCGAGGCGTTGGCGCTGCCCCCCGGAGAACTCGTGCGGGTAGCGAGTCAGGTGTTCGGGGTTGAGGCCCACGACCCGGAGCAGGTCCTTCACCCGCTGGCGGCCGTCGCGTCCGTAGAGGCCATGGACCCGCAGCGGGTCGGAGACGATGGCCTGAACCGTCATCCGCGGGTTCAGCGACGCGTAGGGATCCTGGAACACCATCTGGAGGCGGCGGCGGAGATGCCGGAGTTTCGCTCCTCCGGCTTTCAGGACGTCCTGGCCGTCGAAGAGCACGCTGCCGGACGTGGCCGGCGTCAGGCGCAGGATGCACCGGGCCGTGGTCGACTTGCCACAGCCCGACTCACCGACGAGCCCGAGCGTCTGGCCCCGCTTCAGGGTGAAGCTGATCCCGCAGACGGCATGCACCTCACCGACCTGGCGGCGCAGGAAGCCGGACCGCACGGGGAAGTGCTTGACCAGTCGGTCGACTTCGAGGATCACCCCCCGGCCTCGGTCGGCCGCTGCGGTCAGCTCCGCGTCGGAGACGATCTCGCTCATGGGCTGTCGCTCGGTGGGGTGTTGCTCGGTGGGGTCGACATCTTGGCCCGCAAGCTCTCGGCGGTGACGTCGGTCAGTCCGCCGGAGAAGTGGCACGCCGAGCGGTGACCCGGATCACGAGCCACCGGAGCGAGGTCGGGACGGGCTGTCGCACACGGGTCCGGCCGTTCCGCCCGGAAGCACCGGGGGTGAAAGGCACAGCCGGTCGGGACGTGGATGAGCGACGGCGGCTGGCCGGCGATGCGGTAGAGCCGCTCTTCTCTGGAGTCCCTGTCGACACGGGCCAACGAGGCCAACAACCCGAGGGTGTAGGGGTGACGGGGACGGTAGAAGATGTCCTCGACGGTGCCGATCTCGGCTTGTCGCCCGGCGTACATGACCATGACCCGCCGGGCCATGCCGGCGACCACCCCCAGGTCGTGGGTGATCAGCAGGGTGGCCGAGTCGGTGCGCTCCTGGATGCGCTGGAGCACGTCGAGGACCTGGGCCTGGATGGTGACGTCAAGGGCGGTCGTCGGCTCGTCGGCGATGAGGACATCGGGCTCGTTGGCGATGGCCATGGCGATCATGGCCCGTTGGCGCATACCACCCGAGTACTCGTGCGGGTACTGGTGGGCGCGTTCGCCGGGGTTGGGGATGCCGACGATGTCGAGGAGCTCCACGACCCGGTCCTGCACCTCGCTCTTGGACAGCGGCCCCTTGGTCGCAGTTGATTGCCGCCCCTCCTCGTGGCGCCGGGTCCGCCGCGGGCTCCGCGGCTGGTGGACGGTGATGGCTTCGGCGATCTGGGCCCCCACCGTGTGGACGGGATTGAGGGCGGCGAGGGCGTCCTGGAAGACCATGGCGATGCGCTTCCCGCGCAAGGGCTGCATGCGCGACTCGCTCAGACCGACGACGTTCTCCCCCCCTACCAGCACCTGGCCGCTCACCCGGGCCGACGCCGGCAACAACCCGAGGATGGCCATCGACATCACTGTCTTGCCCGAGCCCGACTCGCCCACGATGCCGAGGACCTCGTTGCGGGCCACCTCGAAGGAGACGTCGTCGACGGCCCGGACGATGCCGTCGTCGGTGGGGAACTCCACCTCGAGGTTGCGCACGGCCAGCGGGACCGACGTCGGCGCCGGGCGCTGGTCCTCGGTCGAGGGCTCCAGGTACAGGGGGTCGAGGCTCTCGCCCTCGGTCACGGGCTATCGCCTCGACTGGGGATCGAAGGCGTCCCGCAGGCCGTCGCCGATGAAGTTCACGGCCAGGACGGTCACCAGGAGGGCCAGCCCGGGGAAGTAGATGAGATGGGCCTTGTTGGTGCCGACCGTCCCACGGGCGTCGGACAACATCCGGCCCCACGATGTGGTCGGCGGCTGGACGCCGAACCCGAGGAAGGAGAGGGTCGACTCGGTGACGATGGCGGCGGCGATGCCGAGCGTTGCGTTCACGAGGATTGGCCCGACGACATTCGGCAGGATGTGGCGGGCGATGATACGGCCGCTCGAGGCGCCCGATGCCCGGGCCGCGTCGACGAACTCCTTCTCCTTGATGGACAGCACCTGCCCCCGGACGACGCGGGCGATGTACATCCAACCCAGAGCGGCCAGGATCAACACGATGGTCGTGCTGTCGCTGCCGAACTTCTTGATGGCGATGGCCAGGATGGCGATGGATGGGACCACGAGGAACAGGTCGGTGATGCGCATGAGCACCTGCTCGGGCAGCCTTCCGAAAAAGCCGGCCAGGGCGCCCAACCACGTGCCCACCACGGTGGCGATCAGGGCGACGGACAGGCCGATCTTCAGCGAGATCTGGCCCGCGTAGAGGATCTCGGTCAACTGGTCGCGGCCCAGCTCGTCGGTGCCGAACCAGTGCGCGCCCGACGGGCCCACCGCCCCGATGAGCAGGTTCTGGTGGTTCTTCTCGTAGGGGGCGACCCACTGGGCGCCGAAGCAGACGACGAACAACACGATCAGCACGAGGGCGGAGATGACCGCCATCCGATGGCGGAGGAACCGTCGCCAGAACAGGGCCCACTGGGTGCTGGCCGCGGGCTCCGGCGCACCCAGCAGTTCGAGCTCCATGCCCGCGGCACGCGAGATGCCCCCCGTGGGTGCCGCAGCGACCTCGACGGGCTTGTCGCTCGGCACCTAGGTGTACCGGATCCTCGGGTCGAGTAGCCCGTACAGGACGTCGGCCAAGAGGTTGAAGACGATGACGAATGATGCCGTGACGACCGTCCACACCACCAACACGTTGGCGTCCCCCGACACCAACGAGTCGATGAACAGACGTCCCATCCCCGGGATCGAGAAGATCTCCTCGGTGATGACCAGCCCTCCGAAGAGAGCCCCGACGTCGAGGGCCATGACCGTGACGAGGGGAATGAGGGCGTTGCGCAGTGCGTGCTTGACGATCACCTGTCGCCGGGGCACACCCTTGGCCCGGGCGGTGCGCACGTAGTCGGCCGACATGGCGTCGAGCATCGACGCCCGCTGGTACCGGCTCCACGTGGCGACGATCTGCACGGTGAGGGTCAGGACGGGCAGGGCCAGGTGGCGGGCATAGTCGGCGAAGCCCGGTGCCGTCGACGAGTGCAGGCCGACGAAGAACAGGGGCGTGTGGTCCAGACCGAACCAGTTCTTGGGGTACACGGCCAGGAACTGGATGGCGATGAGCCCGAACCAGAACGGCGGCATGGCCAGCCCCACGAACGACAACCCGGTGAAGACGTAGTCGGGGACGGAGTACTGGCGCACGGCCGAGAAGACCCCGGTGCTCACCGCCACGATCGCCGAGAGGCCCACGCCCCAGATGATGAGCTGCAGGGTGTTCCAGAAGGCCCGGCGGATGATGGGGAAGACCCGCTCGTGCGTCCGGGTGCTCTCGCCCCAGTCGCCGTGGACGAACCCCCCGGCCCAGTGGGCGTACTGCTTGACGATGGGCTGGTCGAGACCCAGATCGTGGCGGGCCCGCTCGACGGCATGGACGTCGCGGGACTGGCGCAGCCGGGCCGTCGGGTCGAACGTCACCCGGACGAAGGCGAACAACAAGAACGAGGCGACGATCAGGACGGGGACGGAGTAGAGGACTCGCCGTGCGACGTACGTCAGCATTGGTCACCCACGTTGGTGGTGGTGCGGTCCTGGCCCGTGGGCCCCGGTTGCTCGGGGCCCACGGTCCATGAGTCGCCCTACTTGGCCAGACCCCAGCCCGTCATCTGCCAGAACGGCCCTTCGATGGGATTGTCGGCGACGCTACCGACGATCTTCGAACTGGTGAGCAGGATGTTCGGCAGGGGGTCGAGGGGCAGGATCGAGACGTTGTCGGCCAGGGCGTCGTCGCCCTTCTTGTTGGCGGCCTGGGCCTCGGTCTGGTTGAGGTTCTTCTCCACGTTGCCGTAGTCGGTGTCCAGCTCGGGGACGTTGGTGCGCGTCCAGTTGTCGCCGGAGAACTTGTTGTCGGCAGTGGGGATGTTCTTCGAGCACAACAGGTTGCAGTTGCTCGGGTAGAACGAGGTCAGCACGTTGGAGTACAGGGCCACCTGGAAGTCGCCCTTGGGCAGCTGGTCGCCGAACAGGTCGCTGGACTTCTGGTTGTTGAGGGTGACGGTGAACCCGGCGTCCTTCAGGTCCTGCTGCAGGACCTGCTCGGTGAGCTCCCGCCGCTTGTTGCCGGTGGTGGTCTTGATCTCGAACGTCGCCGGTTGGCCGTTCTTCGCCCAGATGCCGTCGGGGCCCTTGGCCCAGCCCGCCTTGGTCATGAACTCGTTGACCTTGGCCGGGTTCTTCGTGTAGCGGGCAAAGGCGTTCGTCGACGCGAACGGTGCCAGGACGGGCGCCGTCACCGTCTGTAGGGCCTTGTGGACGCCGAGCTTGCCGAAGAGCCGCTCGACGATGGCGTCCCGGTCGATGGCGTAGGCGATGGCGGTGCGGAAGTTGATGTCGTCGAACGGCGCCTTGCCCGCGTTCATCCACAAGGCCTCGGCGTTGCCCGTCTCGGGGCTGTACTGGGCCTTGGTGTCGGTCAGGCCGCCGGCGGAGATCTGGTCGATGACGTCGACCTGCGGTTGGGGGTAGCCGCCCAGCACCTCCCCTGCCTTGAGCGCCTGGAACTCGGCCGAGGAGTCGGTGATCAGCTTGAAGATGACCTTGTCGAGTTTGGGCTTTTCGCCCCAATAGGCCGGGTTGGGAACCAGGACCCACTCGGTGCCCTTGGTCCAGTGGTCGAGCTTCCACGGGCCACCCGACCAGTTGTACCCGTTGGCGATCTCCGAGTGATCCTTCATCAGGTGGGCCGGGTAGACGCCGTAGTTGCCCCCGAACAGCGTCGTCTTCCAGTCGGCGAACGTGTCGGAGAACGTCACCACCGCGGTGTCGGGCTTGCTGTCGTCGACGCTCTCGACCTTCTCGTAGCCGGTGCGGTCGTAGATGTCGTTCCCCTTGGCCACCTGCTCCCACGTGAACTTGAAGTCGGTCGAGGTGATCGGCGTGCCGTCCGACCACTTGGCCTGCGGGTTGATGTGGTAGGTGACGACCTGCTTCGGTGTCGCGGTGACCTCGGCCTCACCCGTGAGCAAGGTGGTGGGCTTGGCCACCCACCCGTCGCCGGCCTTCTGCACCGAGTAGGCCTTGGGCATGGTGAGGTTGCCGATCGACCAGAAGAACCAGCTCGAGCCCCCGCAGCTGCCCATCCAGTCGGTGCAGTCGCCCTCCTGGTCGGCAGCGAGCACGAGGGTGCCGCCCGTCGGCACGTCCTTTGGCGCCACCGTCGTGCCGGTGCCCGACGCTCCGTTCTTGGTGCTCCCGCTGCTGCCGCACGCCGCGGCCAGCAGCACCAGCGCCAGGGGCAGGCAGACCAACCGGGAAAGCTTCAGAACGGGTCGCATTCTGGGTCCTCCTCGTGTCGACTGGCAACATTGAACCACTCTCAGTGGCCGAGCGATAGATGCAAGTGTTCGCGGGTCGGTGTCGCTAGAGCCGGTCACTCGGCCAGTTCGGTTGGAAAAGGTGCCACTGCTCGGGGGCTCTGGCGATCAGCTCCTCGTGGGCGCGGGCCAGGTCCTGGGTGATGCGGGCCACGTCTTCGCGGATGGTGCCGCGCCGGTCGGTGGGCAGGGGCGGGCGCACCACCGCATGGTGGCCGTCGCCGTCGAAGTAGACCGCCG
>JBBWZS010000115.1:0-3236 GCA_039649175.1 Acidimicrobiaceae bacterium | reverse complement strand
CCGGCTGGACCCTGAGCGACCCGATCCCCGAGAACCTCGGCCTTCCCGGCCGGGGGCCCGACCTGCTCCTGCTCGGGCTCAGCCTGGTGTGCCTGGCCGCCGTGCTGGTCATGGTCAACCTGATCGTCACCATCCTGCAGCTGCGGGCGCCGGGCATGACGCTCAGCCGCATCCCGATGTTCAGCTGGTCGATGCTGGTGTCGGGCGCGGTCCTGGTCCTCGCCCTCCCCGTGCTGATCGGCGCCTTCGGGATGCTGTTCGTCGACCGCCACTACGGGGCCTCGCTGTTCAGCGGCTACACCGGCAGTCGGGGCGGCAACCCGCTCATCTGGCCCCGGCTGTTCTGGTTCGGCGCCTATCCCTTCCTCTGGGCCCTGCTGATCCCCGCCCTCGGCGCCGTGTCCGACATCGTCGCCACCTTCGCCGGTCGACCCTTGATCAGCCGGCCCCGGGCCATGGCCGCCCTCGGCGCGGTGGGCGTCCTGTCCTTCGCCGGCTGGGGTAGCGAGGTGACCACCCTGGTCCGGGCCCGTCTGCTGTTCATCCTCGGCGCCCTCGTGGTGCTGGCGCCGGTCGCCTCCCTGGTCCTCAACTGGCTGGTCACCCTGCGGGCCGCGGGCAAGGAGTCGACCGACCGGGAGGGCCTGCGACGCGGGTTCGCCCAGACGCCGATGCTGTGGGCCCTGGGCTTCCTGCCCGTGCTCGGGCTCGGCCTGGCCGGCTCCGTCGTCTCCGCCCTGGACGCGGGCCGGCGCTCGCACGCCAACTACTGGCAGGTAGCCCAGCAACACGGCTTGTTCTTCGGCGCCGCCACCATCGGCGCCGTCGCGGCACTGAGCTTCTGGGGCCCCAAGCTGTGGGGCTACCGGCTCTCGGACGCCCTGGGGAAGCTCGAGATCCTGGCCGTCGTCGGCGGCACCCTGTTGACCGTCCTGGGCATGTTCGTCCTGGGCGTGCAGGACATGGCCGTGCACACCGCCACGTACACGTCCTCCGACAACTTCGGGGCCGCCAACCTGATCGTGTCGCTGGGTGCGGCCATCGTCGGCCTGGGCCTGCTGGTGCTGCTGGCCGACCTGGTGGGGAGCCAGATCTTCGGCCGGGGACACCGGGCCGGAGCCGACCCGTGGGGCGGCCAGACCGTGGAGTGGGCCACCACCTCGCCCCCGCCGCTGCACAACTTCGACGCCCTGCCCGAGATCCGATCGTCCACGCCGCTGCTCGACCTGCGCATCGGCCAGTCCCGGGGCCCCGTCCCGTCGCCGCCCGCCGACGTGGACGACGCGCCTGCGGAGCCCGCCTCATGACCGGGGGAGCCTGCTGATGGCCGTCGTCGCCGTCCCCGCCACCGCCGACAACCTGCCCGCCGTCTCCTCCGGCGCCGCCCCGCTGGTGCTGCCCACGGGCGCGCCTGCCCCGGGACCGCCCGGGCGCCCCCGCCGGGGCACGGGCACCATCGGGACCCTGCTCTTCTGCACCGCCGACGCCATGGTCCTGGCCGCCATGCTCGCCACCTACGTGACCATCAAGGCCGGCTCGGCCGCCTGGCCGCCCAAGGGTGTCCATGTCGGCACCTACATCCCGACCATGATCACCATCACCGTGATCATGTCGGCCTTCGCCGTGCAGTGGGGCGTGTTCGCGGCCCGCCGCAACGACGGCCGCAACGCGATCATGGCCCTGATCCTCACCGTGTTCCTGGGGATCTCGATCGCCAACCTCGAGTGGCTGGCCTTCGTCCGGGCCGGCTTCGGGTTCAAGGCCCACACCTACGCCACCCTCTTCTACCTCCTCATCGGGTTCCACCTCATCCACCTGCTGGTGGCCATCGCCCTGGCCCTGGTGCTGGCCTTCCGGACCATGGCCGGCCACTTCTCGACCGACCGCCACGACCCGCTCCGGGCCGGCGCCGTGTTCTGGCAGTACACCAACGTCGTCTGGTTCCTCATCGTCTCCGTCCTCTTCCTGGCCAGCAGGCACGGGTAGGCGGCCATGCTGACCCCCGCCTCCAAGGTGTTCCTGCCCGTCTCGGGCGTGGCCCTGCTGCTCGGCGCCATCTACAAGATCCTCACCGGCGACGTGCTGGGCGGGACCCTGTTCCTGATGGTCTCGGTCGTGGCCTTCGTCCTGGGCGTGATGCTCTCCAGCGTCCGTGAGAACGAGTACGCCCCGGCGGTGGCCGCCGACGCGCCGCCGCCCGGCGTCCGCGCTGTCGCGGTGGCTCCCGTGCCCGGCGGCGGGGGCTGGTCGGTGGTGGCGGGGGCCTCGCTCGCCCTGATCGTCCTGGGCGTGATCTTCCACCCGATCATCACCGCCGCCGGCGTGCTGGTCGGGCTGGTCGCCGGGGCCGGATGGCTGACCCGGGCGTCGTCGGAATCCACCGGGCGGGCCATCAGCCTCATGCCCATCGGGCTGCCGGTGATGGGCCTGGTCACCATCGCCAGCGTCATCTTCTTCCTGTCCCGCATCCTGCTGGCGGTGCCGAAGAACGCGTCGACGATCATCGCCATCGTCGTGGGCATCCTCATCCTGGCCACGGCCAGCCTGTTCGCGGTGCGGCCGGCCATCTCCAGCCGGGCCATCGTCGCCGCCCTGGCCGTCGGCGCCCTGGTCATGGTCGGCGGCGGGATCGCGGCCGCAGCCCACGGCGAGCGCAAGACCGAGGAGCACGTCGGGGGCCCGGCCGGGGTGAAGGTGAAGGCCCAGTCCGTCGCCTTCGACAGGACCGACATCGCCCTGAAGGCCGACGCCGAGGTGGAGATCACCTTCACCAACGCCGACAAGGGCATCCAGCACAACATCGACATCTTCGCCGGCGACCCCAGCAACTCGCTGTTCAAGGGCGACCTGGTGACCGGGGCGTCGACCGTGACCTACACGTTCAAGGCGCCGGCGGCCGGGACCTACAAGTTCCAGTGCGACGTCCACCCGACCATGAACGGCACCGTCACCGTCACGTAGCGACGGCCGTGCAGTCCCCGCACCGGCCGGTGACCGCGAAGTGCCGGGGGTCGACCGAGAAGCCGAAGTCGTCGGCCAGCCGGCTGCGCAGCCCGGCGAACACGTCCTCGGGGATCTCGACCACCGTCCCGCACCGCTCGCAGACCAGGTGCTGGTGGGGGTCGCTCGTCAGGTGGTAGACGGCGGGGCCGTGGCCCAGGTGGACGTGGTCCACCACGCCCAGGCGCTCGAGCTCGTCCAGGAAGCGGTAGACGGTGGACTCGTGCACGTCGGGC